>DHWK01000175.1:0-3209 GCA_002413145.1 bacterium UBP12_UBA5184 | reverse complement strand
GCGAAGATCACGCAGATCTACGAAGGGACGCAGCAGATCCAGCGGCTGGTGATCGCGCGCACGATGGTCGGCAAATGGAAACCTCCAAGCGGCTGAAGGGCTAGCCGCCGACGCTGACCGCCGGGTGTCCGAGCAGTGCGGGGATGTAGTGGCCGGCGAGGTACGAGAGTGCGAACACGACCGCCCCGAACACGACGATCTCGCAACCCTTCACGATCGGGTTGCGGCCGCCCAAGCGACCGGCCAGCACGCCGATCGAAAAGAGCAGCCCCGTCGCTAACACCAGCGACAACCAGACGGCGACGTTCGCGCTCGTAAAGACGTGCGGCAAGATCGGGACGGCGGCCCCAAGCGCGAAGGAGCCGGCCATTCCAAAGGCCGAGCCGGGTCCCGCAGCCTGACCCTCCCGAACGTCGATGCCGAACTCGTCGCGCACCATCTCGTGCAGCCAGATGTCGGGATTTTTCGCGAGCCGCTCGACGATCGTCTGCGCCTCAGTGTCGGTGAAACCTTTCATGCGATAGTAGGCGACTTGTTCGGCGAACTCGGCTTCGGGCTGATCGAGCATCTCTTGCTGCTCGAAATCGATCGTGTTCTGAACGACCTCGCGCTCGGTCTTATTGCCGAGAAACTCACCGACGCCCATCGAGATCGCACCGACCAACAGCGCGAGGAATCCCGTAAGCAAAATCGTCGTTTTATCCGTCGTCGCCGAGCCGATGCCGGTCACGATCCCGAGCGTCGTCAGGACGCCGTCTTGCGCGCCGAACACGACTTCGCGGATCCGGCGCTGCCGTTCCAAGCGCTGGCGCTCGGGCGTGTCGGGGATGCGCGGAGCGAATCGGCCGTCGGAGCCGACCTCGACGGTGCGGCTGTCGACGTCGATCGCCAGCGAATTGCGTTTGGTAGGCACTTTCGAAACCGTTCGCACCGCCGCGCCGCGGAAACCTTTTCGTGCGAGAGAATTAGGCGTGCCGAACAGGGACCGGGGCGGATCGCGAGGCGGGTGCGGCGCCAGGCGTGGAGTTAGGAACGTCGCTTGGCGCGTAGTTGACGCGCGACGATCGACGCACTCGGACAGAGTTCGTTCACCGGGCACTGCTTGCAGAGCGGGACCGGCGCCTTACAGAGCGCGCGGCCGTGCAGGATGAGCCAGTGGTGCGCGTCGCCGACCTTCTCGCGCGGCAGGAGTTTGACGACGTCGTCCTCCACCTGGCGCGGCGTGTTCCCGGTGGTCAATCCAAGGCGATGCGCGACCCGAAAGACGTGGGTGTCGACGGCGAACTCGGGCTCGGAAAAAGCGGCGGCGAGAACGACGCTCGCGGTCTTGCGACCGACCCCGGGGAGCGATTCGAGCGCTTCGCGGTCGTCGGGGACGCGGCCGCCGTGCACCTCGACGATAGCGCGAGCTGCGTTGACGATGTTCTTCGCCTTCATCCGGAAGAAACCGCACGACTTGACGATCGGCTCGATGTCCTCCGGTTTCGCCGCGGCGAGTTTTTCAGGCGTCGGGTACTCCGCGAACAGGTGCGGGGTCGTCAGGTTGACGCGCACGTCGGTGCACTGCGCGCTCAAGATGACCGCGACGAGCAGCTCGAACGGCGAACGATAAAGGAGCGCCGTGACCGCGTGCGGGTAGCTCTGCTCGAGGATCGCAAGTTCGCGCAGTGCCCGTTCGCGCGGTACCTTGCGCGTCGGAAACGGGATCTTCGGCGCCGCCGCAACTGCGCGGCGGCCGGAGAGCGTCTTAGCCACGATGCCCCTCTTCAAGACCAAGGACCCGACCGTCCCGCCCGGCCAGAGCGTGACTACCGGCTTTCCGATTCTGCACGTCGGCGACGTCCCGCGCTTCGACCCGGCGATGTGGCGCCTGCGCTTTTTCGGGTTGTGCGAGCACCCGTTTGAGTTGACCTGGGACGAGCTGCGCTCGGAGGCGACGGTCGAATGGCGCGGCGATATCCACTGCGTGACGCGCTGGTCGAAGAAGGATACCCTCTGGCGCGGCGTCCCATTCCGCCGGCTAGTCGAACGTGCCGAGCCGAAGCGGGAGGTGACGCACGTGGTGCAGCACGCCGACAACGACTACACGACGAACTTGCCGCTCGAAGCGATGCTCGGCGACGACTGTCTGGTCGCCTACGAATTCGACGGGCAGGCGCTCGAACCGATCCACGGCGGTCCGGTTCGGATGCTCGTCCCGAAACTCTATTTCTGGAAGTCGGCGAAATGGGTCAAGGGGATCGAGTTCCTCGACCACGACCAGAAGGGTTTCTGGGAAGTGCGCGGCTATCACAACGACGCCGATCCTTGGCAGGAAGAACGCTACTCCGATCTCCCCAGTTGGTTCGGCTAAACTCAAATCAACCGGCGACGCTCGCTTTCTCGCGCTACATTCCGATTCCGACCCCGGCGGCGCCCCTGAGTGCGGCGACGACGGCGCCGATGATCACGAAGATCACGACCGTGACGACGATCAGGATCAGCGTATAAACGACCTGTTTGTCGGCGCCGACGTTCATCGTCGGGGTGACCCCAAGATAGAGCACGTAGAGCGAATACAACCCCGCGATCAGGACGATGATGGCGAGCGGCGGGAAGATCTGAACGACGCTCGCGATCCAGACGGGCGTCGACGCATAGGCGACGAGCTTGAGCCCTTGGACGACGTTCTTGGACCCGCCGAAATTCGGCGCCAGTTCCGAGGCGATCATCGCCGAAACGTAACAACCGACCAAGCCTAAGATATAGGTGACGACGGCATTGACCAAGCCGTTGGCAACCGGCACCCTATACGAGATGCCGAATACGTTCACGCCGATGAGCGACAGACCGATGAACGAAGCGATCGGCCCGATCGCGGCCAGCGGCATGATGTACCCGGCGAAAAGGCTTTGCACCGTTTCTTGCTCGGCCGCGACGGCCGGCCAGGTCTCTTTCGGCTTCGTCGAGATGGCGACGGCCTTTTCAGTGATCGTCATGGAGCTGGAATCTCCCCGCCGGAGGCGGACGCTTCAGCGACGCTAGCCGAACGCTCTAATGAGCGCCGGGGCAGAATCCGAATTACGGAACTCCGCTTGACCGCCCCTGCGAAGGAAGCCGCCGCCGCCCGCGAGGCGCACTCTCTAGAAGCGCAACCGGAGCCTCCGGCCCGTGCGCTCGATCAGGCCGTCGCGTTCGAGCGCCTCGATCGCGACGGCGATCGCGCGGTG
>DHWK01000174.1:17973-18195 GCA_002413145.1 bacterium UBP12_UBA5184 | reverse complement strand
GTTCTCGTGTGAGGCCTCGAGCGCGACGTCCGGGACGAGCAGCGTCGTATCGATCCCGCGCGCGCGAAGCTCGCCGTTGAGGGCGGGCCGCACGAACTGGTGGAACGCGTAGTCGTCGATATAGCGGTCGAGTAGGAATTCGGCATGCGCGCGGGCGTCGTAACGCCCGGCTCGGCGGCCGGCGCCTGCGGCAATCGCGGCGGCGAGCGCCGTCCCCACCGG
>DHWK01000174.1:7789-17879 GCA_002413145.1 bacterium UBP12_UBA5184 | reverse complement strand
GTCGTGTTCCACGAGGCGAAGGCGTCGATTTTCCCCGCAATGCCGTCGGCGATCAAATTGCCGGCGAGCCGCTGCTGGTCTTCTCCCGGCTCACCCGCAAGAAACGATAGATCGGCGATCGCCACACTGCGTCCCGCGGCGACGTTCGCCGCGATGTCCTTTCCCATCGCTTCGTCGTGACTCGCGGGATCGGGGAGTCGAACGTAGAGACGGATATCGCCGCCGGCGGCGACGCGGCGCGCGCCGCAAAGCCGAATCAGGTGCTCGGTGGTCACGCCGACCGGAGCGAACTCGAGTGGGTCTTGATATTTCTCGCCCTCGAATCGGTAGTACGTCACGCTTACGGTCGGGCGCCAGCCGACGTTGCGTGCAAAGACCGCCGCGAGCATCGCCATCCCGAGCTCGTCGGCGCCGGGCTCGATCGAGGCGCGATCGGCGAGTGCGAAGCGCTGCACGAGGGCTCGCAGCGCCGCGATGTCGCGCAAGTGCAAACCGGTAGGGCCGGCGTCGTCCTGGCCGAGGACGATCCGATCGATCCCGCCCTCGGCGGCGAACTGCAGTGCGTATTCGTCGACATACCGGTTGCGCGCGCGCGTTGCGAGATAAGCGTCGAGCGTCGCGCCACCGATTCGTTCGCGCAAACGCGCCGCGTAGGCCCGCTGTTCGCCGGTTTGGGGTGGATCGGGCAGATTCGCATACTGCGTAATGAGTTCGACCGTGTCGCCGGTCGCGTAATAATTTGACGCGAGACCGAGTTTCGGTACCCCGGTCGGCGCGAGCCGCATGATCGTTCCGAACGCCGCGACGAACGTGGCCGGACGCTCGCGTTTGAAGGCCGCGAGGCTGCGTAGCCGGGCGACCGCGTCTTCTGCGCTCGGGCCGGGAATTCGCGACGCAACGAGACCGCCATAGGCGATCATATCGGTCGACGCGACCAGGGCCGAAACGCCCTGTGTCTGGTCCGAATGCAGCCAGCGCAGGATCGCTTCGGGTCGTCCTGCCTCGAGGTACGAGCCGATCGTAGCGCGCGGCGGCAGAAGCAACGGCTGCCCGGCGACGCGACCCAGCATCGTAGGCAGCTGTGCCGTGACCGGGCGGTCGTCGAGCGGGACGAAAGCGATGCTCGGGGCCTCCGCGGCGCACGCGTTTTTCGGCCTCCAACAAAGCCCGCCGCAAAGGAGCGCGGCGAACGTTTTTCGGGAACAGGTCAGCATGGACTACGAGGTTTCAACATCGGATCTCACTTTTCGGCGCATGTCGACCGCCGACCGCCGAGACGTCTTCGCACTCTTCTCCGAACTCGTCTTGAGGGACGATTACTTTCGCGACTCGCGCGGCGCATACGTGGGAACGCTATCCGGACGAGAACCGACCGAAGCGGCCCTCGGCGAAGCGCTCACGCTGTTCGTCGATCGCCCCGACTACGGCGACGTTCACCTCGATAATGAAGCCGGCAAGCAATTCTATCGCGGGCTCGACTTCGAGCCTTCGCACGAAGAGCGGATGGCGCTCCTCCTATAGAAGGTTGCGCAGGAAGCCGCGCTCGCGCGCCAGCAGCGTCCGAGCCGTCTCCGCGTCGCTGCGGCGCCGGCTCATCACGACCGCGACCTTCACGCTTCCGCCCGCGGCGTCGAGCAATGTCGCCGCCTCGGCTCGGTCGACGTTCGCCAGCGTCCCCACCAAGCGCAACGCACGGGCGCGCAACTTTGCGTTGGTCGCAACGACGTCGACCATGAGATTGTCGTAGACTTTTCCAAGCCGCACCATCGACGCCGTCGAGATTGCGTTCAAGACGAGTTTCGCAGCCGTGCCGGCGACCAGGCGCGTCGAGCCGGCGATGGGCTCCGCGCCCGTCTCGAGCAGGATGGCGATCTCCGCCGCAGCGGCAAGGTCGGACCCGCCGTCGCTCGTTAACGCGATCGTCGCCGCGCCGAGCTCGCGCGCCGTGCGAACCCACGCAACCACCCAGGCAGCGCCGCCGCTGGCCGAAATCCCAACGACGGCGTCGCCCGCCTTCACCTCGGCGCGCGCTTCGCGTTCGCCCGCGCTCCCGTCGTCCTCTGCGCCCTCAACCGCTCGAACGAGCGCCGCACTCCCCCCGGCGATGTGCGCGCGAACGAGCGCCGGCGAGGTCCCGAATGTCGGAGGACACTCGGCGGCATCCAACGTCGCGAGCCGGCCGCTGCTCCCGGCGCCGGCATAATGCAGCGAACCTCCCGCTCGCAGGCGTTCGGCGATCGCTTCAACGGCGCGCACGATTGAGGGCGCGGCGCCCTCGACCGCATCGAAGGCCGCTCGTTGCCGGGCCACGAGCAGCGCGACCAGCGCGGACGTTGAGAGTGCGTCGAGGCCACGGGTCTGCGGATTGACCGATTCGGTCACGGCGACCCGCGCTTCGCTCATCCCAGCATCGCTTCGGCGAAGCGCAGCGCCGCGCGCGCCGGTTCGTCGCGCAAACGCACGATCGCCGCACCGGGTAGCTCGTCGCTTACGCGCGTTTCGAGCAGGGACGATAAGAGACTATTTTCGCGCAGCAGGCCGCCGGCGAACGCGACGGCCGGAGAGCCATCGGCGAGGCCCGTCTGCTGCGCTGCCAAACGTACGAGGTCGCCCAGCTCTTGCGCCGCCGACTGCACGATCTTGGTCGATGCCCGGTTGCCCTTGCCGGCGAAAGCGATGACGCTCGGCGCTAAGGCCGCGATCTTTGGAACGTCCAACGGACGCTCGTACACCATCGCGATCAGGCCGTCACGGTCGTTGCAACCGAGCGTCCGTTCGGCCAACGCGGTCGTCTCGTCGGCGCGCGCTCGGCCGTCGTAGACGCGCGCCAGCAACTTCACCGCAGCGAGTCCGATCCCGAAAGCCGAGCCTTCGTCGCCGACGAGGTAGCCGAAACCGCCGATCCTCGCGCGCCGCTCGCCGTTCTCCGCGTATGCCACCGACCCGGTTCCGGCGATTACGACGACTCCGGGTCCGGCCGGGATGGCGGCCCGCAACGACGCCTCGACGTCGCCCGAGACGACGATGTGCTTGGTGCTCGGCAGCGCGAGGCGCAGCGCGCGTTCCAAGGGCTGCGCGATCTTTTCGCGGGCCGCGCCGGCGGCGCCGACGTAGAGCGCCGCGGGCTCGTCGCCGCGGCTGGCGTGCAACACGGTCTCGGCGATCATCGACGCGACCGCCTGGATGCCTTGCGTCGTCGGGTTGCCGGGACCGCCGTGGGCCATCAGCTCGAATTTTCCACCGCGCGAAACGGCGACGTCGGTCGAGGTCGCGCCGGCGTCTACGCCGACGGCGATCGACTCTGCGCTCATGCCGAATCGTCCTCTAGTTCGGCGAGTGGTTCGGCGAGTTCGCGCTCCACCTTCGCCAGCAGGGCGGCGAGCTCAAACGGCGCGATCGCGCCAAGGACGGCGGCGTGCCGGGCGCCGGTTACCGCCGGCATACCGGCGGCTCGGCCGCGCAACGTCTCGTAGCCGAGGATCGCAAACGCCAGAGCCTCCTTAGCGCCGGCGTCGATGCCGGCGTCTTCGGAGGGACGCACCACGTAGCCGCGTCCCAAACGAACTGCGATTCCCGCAAGCAGCGACTTGTTGTGCACGCCGCCTCCGCTTACGATCACGCGCGCCTCGGCCGGTCCCCAGCGCTCGATGGAGAGCGCGATCGCCTCGACCGACAGCGCCGCGAACGTCGCGCAGCCGTCCTCGAGCGAGAGCTTCGCGAGCGAGCGCGCGTAGCGGCCCAGGAGCGCGGCGCCAAAACGTTCGCGTCCCGTCGATTTCGGCGGAGCCGTCGCGAAATACGGGTTCTTCAACAAGCGCGACAGGAGCGTGCGGTCGACGCGTCCGGCGATCGCATGCATGCCCCCTTTGTCGAACTGTTCGCGACCGCGGGTGCGCAGGCGCACGAACGCATCGATTAAGACGTTGCCCGGCCCGCAGTCCCACGCGCTGACCCCTTGGGGCGTGGCCCCGCGCGGAATGATCGTCAGATTCGCGATGCCTCCGAGGTTGAGGCAAATCGTATCTACGTTGGCCGACGCAAAGAGTAGCGTATCGACGAAGGGGACCAGCGGCGCGCCCTGCCCGCCCGCGGCGCAATCGGCTCGGCGGAAATCGAAGATCACCGACGCCTCGACGGCATCGCGGATCAGATAAGGATCGCCGAGTTGCATCGTCCGGTGGGCGAGGCCGTCATGAAAGACCGTCAACCCGTGGTTCGCCACAAAGTCGGGACGCCGGTCCTGCGAGACCTCAAGGGCTACAGCCGCGAAACGCAGACCGAGTTCGCGATCGGTCTGCGCGAGCGCCGCCGGCGACGGTTGATGCGGCGCGACGATCTCGTCGAGTAGTCTGGCGCGAAATTCGGGCTCGAAGGAAATCGTCTGAAAGCGAACGATCTCGATCAGGTAGCCGCTTTCGCGCGGCGTCAATTCGACGAGGGCTGCGGAGACGCCATCGAGCGACGTCCCCGACATCAAGCCAAGGGCACGCATCACGCGGCCTCGCAGGCTACGGCATCGCAAACGGCGGCGCGAACGTCGCGTAGATCGTGGCGACCGAAGTAGACGGCATTGGTCAGCAGCACGACCGAGAGGTCGCGCTGCGGATCTGCCCAGACGCAGGTCCCCGTGAAACCGGTGTGTCCGAAGGTCGCGCGCGACAGCAGCGCGCCGCATGAATTCTCTTGGGTTGTTTTGAGCGCCCAACCGAGGCCGCGCCGCAAGATCGCGTCGCGGCCCTGTTCGACGACCGCCTCGCCCGCCAGATGCGCCGCGAGCGCCGGCCGGCGGCGCCCACAACTCGTCCCCAAGAAAACCTCGCTCAGCGCCGCGACGTCGCGAGCGGTTCCGAATAGGCCTGCGTGGCCGGCGACGCCGTTCATCAAATGTGCCTTCTCATCGTGCACGGTTCCGCGGACGCGGCCGCGCCAGCCGTCTTCTTCGGTCGCCGGCATCGGGCCGACCTCGGCGCTCGGTCGAAATCCCGTCTGGGTGGCGCCGCACGCGGCAAGCGTCCTGGACATGACCGTTGCCAGCGACTCGCCGTGGAGACGCGCCAGAATGACGCCGAGGGCGATGAATCCCAGGTCGCTATAGATGACGCGCTCGTTCGGTGCCGCGCCCAGGCTTCGTTCGACGGCGAAACGTTCGAGGTTGTGCCCGAGCAAGACGCGATAGTCGGCGCCCGATTGCATCCCGGATGTGTGGGCCAGCAGCATACGCGGCGTGATTGCAGCCTGCGGCAGGCCGCGCCATTCCGGCACGATCCCCGTCAGCGGCCCGTCGAGGGCCAACTTCCCCTCGCCGACGGCGATCAAGATCGCGGTGGCGACAAACGGTTTGGTCAACGAGGCCAGATCGAACCGAGTCGTAAGTTCGATCGGCGGCGCGCCGGCCGAATCGTCGACCGCTCCGAACGCCTCTTCGGAGACGACGGCGCCGCCGCGTTCGACGCGCAATACGGCGGCCGTGAACCGTTTGCCGAGCGCGGCGCGCACGATCCCGGATGCCGCCTTCACGCGCCCGCCAAGACGTCGGCGAGCGCGTCGATCATCAGCTCGTCGTCGCCGTACGTACACAGGACCGTCGCGGCCTGCGGAAAGCGAGCGACGTCGAAAGGCTCGAGGGCCGAAACGAGGCGGGCGCCCGGCGCAAGCGCCAGCAACGCGTCGATCGCACTCGCCTGCGCTTCATGAAGGTGCGCGCGGCGCATCACGACGACCAGGGAACGATCGCTTTGCGCCGCGACGAGGGCGAGCAAGTTCTCCAGCATCTCGTGCCGCGGCGAGAGCGCGACGCGCAGCGACTCCGCTTGGAAACGGCGGCGCCGCAGCGCGAGGTGAAGGGGCAGGTCAGCGCCGGAATGCGACGCAACGCCGTCGCCGGCGTCGCCTTCGAACGAGACGACGTTGACCGGCCGGTCGCGCGGCAGTTTGGCATCGCCGCGCACGAGTTTGATCGCTGCGCGGGCGATGCGCGCGGCGAGCGGGCCGACAGCGAGCCTCTCTGCCGGCGCAACGGCGGAATCGCGCAGCCCCGCGACGCGTGCCGCCGAGGCCTCGAGCCTCGATTTCTGCAGTTCTCCGCTTTCGATCGCCGCGACGATCGCATCCCGAACCGCGCGCGCGACACAAAGATCGTGACTGATCGTGAGCAAGTCGGCACCGGCGGCGAGCGCCAGCACCGCGCCGCGAACGGTCCCGATGCCACCCGCGATGGCTTCCATCTGCAGGCAATCGGTCACGACGACGCCCGCGAAGCCGAGTTCGTCTCTCAGGGTCGCGACGACGCGGCCCGAAAGCGACGCCGGCAACTCGGAATCGAGCGCGGGGACGGCGAGGTGTCCCAGCAGCACCGCGCGCGCACCGGCGCCGATTCCGGCCTCGAATGGAACAAACTCACGCGACCGGAGTCTCGCCAGGTCGACCTCGAGCACCGGCAGAGCGAGGTGCGAATCGGCCGCCGTCGCCCCGTGGCCCGGAAAATGCTTGAGCGTCGCGCCGACGCCGCCGCGTTGCAAGCCACGCACGGTCGCGGCCACAAACGAGGCGGCCCTTCCGGGGTCGTCCGAATACGCTCGCGTCCCGATGACGGTGTTACGCGGCTCGAGCGCGAGATCGGCGACGGGCGCGAAATTGAGGTCAACGCCGGCCCGCTGCAATTCGTTCGCCAATCCGAAAGCCAATAGTTCGGCCGCCGCCGGATCGCCGGCGGCGGCGACGGCCATCGCCGAGGGACTGGCGGGGAATTCGCGCCGGAAGCGCGCGACGCGTCCGCCTTCCTGGTCGACGGCGACGACGCTGTCCCCGAGCTCGGCTCGGATGGCGTCGATCAACTCGCGAGTGCGAGCCGGCGTTGAGACGTTGCGCGCAAACAGGATGACGCCGCCGGGCGCGAGTGCGCGCAATTCGTCGACGAGCGGCGCCGTCGCCGACTCGCCGTCGAAACCCACGCACAGCAAGCTTCCGGCGAGGCGCTCGAGGCTGGTCACGCGTCTTTTCTTTTTCCGTCCACGTCGAAGAGTTTCGCGCGCGCGCCGTCGAGTCGCACGGCGACGCTCTCTCCCGGACGCACGGTCGCCTGCGTACGGACGACGATCGTGCCGAACGCACCCCCGACGTAGGCGTAGGTATCGGCGCCAAGATCTTCCACGGCGCTTACCGTCCCCCGAAGTTCGCCGTCGTCGGCAATCCGCGCATCGCTTGCGCGAAAACCTGCGAGCGCCGGACCGGGCCCCCCAGCTGCGAGAGCGAACGTCAGGCCGCCCGCGGCGCTGAAACGGCCGTCCGAGATCGTCCCCGAAAATAACGCCATCGGCGGCGCACCGATGAATTGGGCGACGAAGACGTTCGCCGGCCGATCGTAGAGTTCGCGCGCCGTCCCCACCTGTTCGATTCGCCCATCGCGCATCACCGCGATGCGCCGGCCGATCGAAAGCGCCTCGGATTGGTCGTGCGTGACGAAGAGCGTCGTCGCCGCGCTGGCGTCGTGGATGCGCGCGAGTTCGACCCGCAATTCGAGCCGCAGCTGGGCGTCGAGCGCCGAGAGCGGTTCGTCGAGCAGCAGAATCTGCGGCTTCGTCGCAAGCGCGCGAGCGAGCGCGACGCGCTGGCGTTGTCCCCCCGAAAGTTCGCGCGGAGCGTGGGGCAGCAAGTCCTCGTCGACGCGCATCTGCCGCGCAGCCTCGCGCACGCTCGCATCGACCGACGCCGCGGGGAAGCGCTGCGAATGCGGTCCGAAGGCGACGTTTTCGTACACCGAAAGATGCGGGTACAGCGCCGGATGTTGAAAGACGAAACCGACACCGCGCCGCTCGGCGGGGACTGCGAGGACCTCGCGCTCGCCGAAGTAGACGTTGCCCGTCTCCGGACGCTCGAGGCCGGCGACGACGCGCAGCAGCGTCGTCTTGCCGCAACCCGAGGGACCGACGACCGCCATGAGTTCGCCGCGGGCGATCTCGAGCGTAACGTCGCGCAACGCAAAGACCGGCGCGGTCCCGCGCCGGTACGTCTTCGAGATGTTGCTGAGGCGTAGATCGACCATCGTGCAGCCGCTGCCGGCAGCTAGTGTGCTACGCGCCGCTCGCGCCCGAGCCTGCTTCTGCGGCCCCCGCGGCCTCGTTTGGGCTAGCGGACCAGCGTAATGACTTGGGCGCGATATTCGTCGCCGCGCCGGCTCGCCGTGACGTGGACTTTCGCGTCCTTCACGATATCGCTGATCGACATGAAGCCCGAGTGGCAAGCCGTCGCTCTGGCGGTCTTGCAGGCCTGAATTTGCGTGCTCGATAGCACGATGACGTCGTAGCGTTTCGGCCCCGCCTTCAGCGTCATGATTCCGGTCTTGAAATCGATCCCGGTAACCTCGCCGTCGATCGTCACCGGATACGCCGCAGCGAGCGGCGCCGGCGACGCCTCCTTCTTGGCGTCGGTGGGATAAGCTAACGCCGTCCCGGCGACCGAAAGGGCCGAAAAGGCGATAAGCAAGGCAAGCAGGGGCGACCGTAGCTTCACGCATGGGTAACGCACGGGCGGTCGAAGGGCGTTCCGTTTCACGCCCTGTGTCATCGCGTTCGGCCCAGCCGTATTCCTGCGCTAATCTGGGCCGGTGATTGCCTTTACGCGAATTCCGAGCGGTAGGCGCGCCGTGCCGCGTCGCCGAGGGACGCAGGCGAAGGCTCGGCGGCGCGGAGATCTTCCAGCACCGCCCCATCTCGGCGAAAGATTTTTTCAATCTCGCGGTGGTCGCCGTGCGCGCAAGCCGGGGCGAGGGCCGACAGCGCGCGTACCCGGCGCACGCGCCCGTCGCTCGGCGCGCCGCCGGCGAGAACGATTCTGATCGCCGCAAAAGCCTCGTCGGCGGCCCGAACTCCGACCGCTTCAAGCGCACGATAGAACGGCGCGGCCGCCGGTTCGGCGCTGCGATGTGCGAGCAGATCGTCGACGAGATCGGCTTTGGACACCGGTTCGCCGAGAAGGTAGCCGTCGATGATTTCGAACGTCATCCAGATGCGCTTCGCCGCAATTGCGTCGCTCTGCTCCTTCATCGTTGTAAGCTTCAGCGCGACGAGCGCGGCGCCGAGCACCCTCCTCGACGCGCTCTTGTCCAAAGCGAACGCGGCGAGCGGCGCCCCGTATCGCCTTCGGGTCAGAAGCGAGGGCGTCGACGGGAGCAATCGCTTGGTCAGCGTCGACGAAGAAGGTCTCGCTTACGTGCGCCGTCGCTGCGAGGGGACGCTCTGCACCGGCCGCTACTTCGATGGTCGCCGCTCCTACGATGTCAACTTCAACGACACTGCGCTGCCGGCGCGCGGCAGCGATCCCGCCCAACTCACCTATCGAACGATCGCGTCATACGCGTTCACCGATCCGGATTTCCGGCACTCCGCCGGACGGCTCGGCGAACGCGAACCCGTGACCGTCGCGGGCCACCTCTATCGCCGCATTACGGTCCTACCGCGGGGCGGCATCGTCCTCGACGCGCTCATCGACGAATCGACCTCACTGCTCGCAGGCGTCTCGTCGCTGGACGGCACCTCTCGCTTCACCTTTCGCGACCAACGGCGCGTCTCGGGTCGCGTAACGCTGCCTTTCTCCATCGATTACAACGACACACCGCGTGAGCGTTTCGAGCGGCGCGAAGTTCGCGACGGCCATTTGGCTGCGCCGGCGGGCCTGCTGCCACGCTTCGGCGACGGCAAGCCGGTCGCGATGCTACGGGCCGACCGGCCCATCGTCGCGTGCAGCGTCGGCGAAATCACGGTTCCATGCTTGATCGACACGGGGAACACCGGGATGGCGATCAGCCTCGAGCTTGCCGAGGCGCTTGGGATAGAGCCGCTCCAAGGATCGACCGAAGTCCGGGGCGTTGGTTCGTACATCACCGGCGTCGCCCGGGTCCCGCCGCTTTCAGTCGCCGGCGCGACCTTCCCAAGCGCGCTCTACACGATCTTGCATGACATCCACGGCTACGGTTACGACATCGTCCTCGGCGCCGACGTCCTGGCTCACGCGCGTGTGGCGGTCGACTATCCGCAGAGACGCATCCTCATCCTCCCGCCCGACGACGTCGCCGATCGGCATCCGCTCGCCCTCG
>DHWK01000174.1:7436-7739 GCA_002413145.1 bacterium UBP12_UBA5184 | reverse complement strand
GATCGGCATCCGCTCGCCCTCGCTTTCGAACATCTCATCCCCGTGATCGACGTGCGGCTCGCCGAACAGGACGTACGCCTGATGATCGATACCGGAGACGATTCGACGGTCAATCTGGCCGCCGAATATTACGCCGAGCATCGGACGCTCTTCAAGCCGACGGGGAAGACGCGGGTCGGCGGCGCGGGCGGAACGGTCGAGCAACTCACCGGGGAAATTCGAAGTATCGGCATCGCCGGGTTCACGCTCGAGCGCCAGAAGATCGGTGCGCAGCCACAGCCGGCCCGCGTCGCCGACGGCCAC
>DHWK01000174.1:4092-7258 GCA_002413145.1 bacterium UBP12_UBA5184 | reverse complement strand
AAACAAAATGCTTGCAAGGTCCCACGCTGGCGAGAACGTAGTTGGATGATCGAACGGAGGAGTTTTGTATGAATCCAAGTCGCAGTCGTTTTCTAGCCCTGACCGGCGCCGCAGCCGCCGCGGTCGGCCTTCCCGAAGCGGCCGAGGCGCGCAAGCAGGCCGTCACCGATGCCGACGTCTCGAAGTTGTACGCGGCGGCGAGGAAGGAAGGGAAGGTCGTGTGGTGGACCGCGCACTTCGCGCAGGAAGCCGCCGAGAAAATTCGCGATGCGTTCAAGGTAAAGTACCCGGGGATCGAAGTCGAGTTCATCCGCCAAACCGCGCAGGTCATCTACCAGCGGCTCGCTCAGAACCTCAAATCCGGCGTGCGAGAACTCGACGTCTTTGCGTCGACCGACGAAGCGCACTACCTCGAACTCAAGAAGCTGAACGCGCTTGCCGAATTCACGCCGGCCGACGTCGACAAAATACCGGCGCAGTTTCGCAACCTCGACCCCGACGGCTACTATCAACTCGGCTCGCTCGCGTTCATCATCGTTAATTACAATCCGGCAAAGATCAAGCCGGCGGCGCGCTGGACGGACCTCGCCGAGGCGCGCTTCAAGGGACAGATTTCGACCGGCCACCCGGCCTTCAGTGGTTACGTCGGCAACTGGGTCGTCGCCATGAACGACAAGTACGGCTGGGACTACTTCAAGAACCTGGCAGCCAACAATCCAAAGATCAATCGCTCGATCAACGACACGGTGACCGACATCCTCGGCGGCGAACGGAACATCGGCGCCGGCCCCGACAATCTCTCGCTCTTCAAAAAGGCGGCCGGAAATTCGATCGACATCGCTTACCCGCAAGACGGTTCGGTGCTCATCGTCGCCCCGGTCGCCGTCCTCAAAGAGGCGCCGCATCCCAATGCGGGACGCCTGTTCGAAAACTTTATGTATTCACGCGAGTACACGCAAGAACTCGTCAAACAGGGGCACTTCCCGTTGCGTAGCGGCATCCCGTCGATGAACGGCATGACGCTCGAAAAGATCAAGTGGATGCGCGTCAAGGCCGAGCGGCTAGCCAGCGGCGTCCCGGAGGTTGTTGCGAAGTGGCGTGAAACCTTCGGCGTCTAGCACGACGACCGACTCGACGCGCCGGTTCGACCTCGGCGCGCTCATCTTTCTCTTCGCCGCCGCGGCGTTGGCGCTCATGGTGGTCTTACCGCTCGGCTGGCTTGTTTTCACGAGCCTGCAGCAACCCGAGACCGGGCGCTTGACCCTCGCCAATTACCGCGAAGCGTTCAGCGCAAAGATCTACCTGGGACCGATTGTGAACTCGCTGATCCTGGCGCTCTCCGTCGCAAGCATCGCGGTCGCGGTCGGGACGCCGCTCGCGCTATTGATGGCGCGCACCAATCTTCCCGGCAGAACGGTCCTGCGCGCGGCGATCGTCGCGGCCTTCGTGACGCCGTCCTTTCTCGGCGCACAGGCGTGGATGCTGCTGGCCGCCCCCAACAGCGGGTGGCTGAACAAGGGCTGGGTCGCGCTGACCGGCGCCGAGCACGGCCCGCTCAACATCTATAGCCTGGCCGGCGCCATCTTCGTGATGGCGCTTTACAACATTCCATACACTTTCACGTTCGTCTCCGTCGCGCTGCTGGCGTTGCCGTCGGAGCTCGAAGATGCCGCCGCGATCCTCGGAGCGAGTTCGTTGAAACGGATTTTCTCGGTGACGCTGCCGCTGGCGTTGCCGGCGATCGTCGCGGGCTTCATCATGTCGTTTCTGGAGGCGCTCGCCGAATTCGGCGCTCCCGCATTCTTGCTGATTCCGGCTCGCCAGCAAGTGATGACCACACAGCTCTACCTCTTCTTCCAGTATCCGTCGCGGATCGAACTCGCGGCGGCCTATGCGATGCCGTTGCTTGGCGTCACCGCGCTGTTGCTTTTGGCCCAGCGACGGCTCCTGGGCCGCAAACGTTACACCACGATCGGCAGCAAAGGCGCGCGCCGCAACCTGATCTCGCTCGGGCCGTGGCGCTGGCCGATTTTCGCGCTCGCGATGATTCCACCGATGCTCTCGGTCGGCTTGCCGTATCTCGCCCTACTCGGCACGTCGCTTTCGCGGTCGTGGGGCAAGGGCCCAGTCCCCGGCAACCTCACCTTCTATTGGTATCGCTGGGCGTTTCTCGACAACCCGCAAGCCAAGAATGCGATCCTGCACAGCTTCACGTACAGTTTCGCCGCCGCGACGATCGCGCTCGCGATCGCGCTCGTGGTCGCCTTCGCGGTCTCGCGCCGGCTGATCCCCGCGGGCGGCCTCTTTGCGTTCATCTGCATGGCCCCGTTCGTCGTCCCGGGGATCATCCTCGCGATCGGCTTCTACTCGGCCTTCTCGCGCCCACCGCTCCTGCTCTACGGAACGGCCTGGATCCTGATCGTCGCCTTCGCGACCCGTTTTTTGCCGATCGCTTTTTCGAACCTGATGACCGCGCTGCAAACCCTCTCGGTCGACCTTGAAAACGCCGCCCAAACCCTTGGCGCCGGCCGGATTCGCACGCTTTTTTCAATCACGTTTCCGCTCTTGCGCAACGGAATGCTCTCGGCCTGGCTGCTCGTCTTCATCCCGGCGTTGCGCGAGTTGTCCTGCGCGATCTTCTTGTTCACCCCGGCGACGGCGGTCATGTCGACGGTCATCTTCGATTTCAGCGACGCGGGGAATTTCGAAGCGGTCGCCACGCTCGGTATCCTCATCATGCTGATCACGCTCATCTTAGTGACCGCGCTGTACCGCTTCCTGGGACGCAGCCTCCTCGAGGCGCAGTCGGTATGACGGTGGAGAACTGATGGCTCAGATCGCTATCACGGGTTTGCGCAAGCGTTTCGCGCAAGGCGAAAACTACGCCGTAGACGGCGTCGATCTGACGGTACGGAACGGCGAAGTCGTCGCGCTGCTAGGACCGTCGGGCTGCGGCAAGACGACGACGCTCAATCTGCTCGCCGGTTTCCTCAAACCCGACGAGGGCGAAATCCGCGTCGGAGAACGATTGCTCTCGAGTTCGGCCGGCGTCGTGCCGCCGGAACGGCGCAACATGTCGATGATCTTTCAGTCCTACGCCGTTTGGCCGCACAAGACGGTTTTTCAAAACGTCGCGTACGGACTCGAAGTGCGTAGGGTCGCGCAG
>DHWK01000174.1:2385-3898 GCA_002413145.1 bacterium UBP12_UBA5184 | reverse complement strand
GAGGAGCCGCTCTCGAACCTCGACGCCAACCTCCGCGAGACGATGCGCTTCGAAATTCGCCGGCTCCACGACGCGACCCAGATTACGATGGTCTATGTAACGCACGATCAAGCCGAAGCGATGGTGACCGCCGACCGGATTGCAATCATGAGTCAAGGAAAGATCCAGCAGATCGGGACGCCGTACGAGATTTACGAAGAGCCGCGCACCGCGTTTGCCGCCTCGTTCATCGGTCGCATGAACGCCCTTTCGGGTGAGATCGGCGACGACGGCGTCGTGCTCTGCGGTTCGCTCGTGCTGCGAGGCGCGGCGTCGCCCCCGCTGGCGCGAGGTGGGAAAGCGGTCGTCTGCATCCGCCCGCAGCACGTGGTGCTCGACTCCGGCGAGGCGCCGGTGAATGCGGGGAATCGCACCCGAGGCCGCATCGCCCGCCACACCTACCTGGGCGAACTGCGCGACTACCTGATCGACCTCGAGGGCGGCTTGCAGCTGCGCGCGATCACCGATCCCTCGGTTCGGTATGAGGTCGGGGCGGAGGTCGCGGTCGAACTGCCGCCCGCGCGCTGCCGCATCGTGGACGCGTGACTTTTGCAACTCAGCGCTTGCAGACAAGCGGGCAATGCGGACGGATTTGTGGTATCCTGAGGACGTGCACCAGCGACAACCGGACCCCTACTTTGAACAGCTTGAGGCCGACCTCCGCGAAGGCGTCGAGGCGGCTGATCGCGGTGAGACGATTCCTGACGACGAGGTCTGGCGCCATTTCGGCCTCGAGCGAGAAGATCAAACAGACGCCGCTGAGTGATCCGGCTTTCTTTCGCCGCTCCGGCGCTGCGCGACCTCGACACGATACACGCATACATCGCCACAGAAAACCCCGGCCGCGCGCAAGCTTTTATTGAACGCATTCGGGATCGTTGCCGGATGCTTCGAGCCTTCCCGGCCATGGGGCGCGCTCGTCCAGACTTTGCGCACATCGATCCCGAAATCCGCTCCATACCAGTTAAGCCGGTGATAGTATTCTATCGATATCTGGCGGCTCGTCGACTGGTCGAGGTCGTGCGCGTTATCGATGGCCGCCGGGACCTCGGAACGATCTTCCCCGAAGATGTCTGAGGCCCGAAAAAGTTCTACCGTATCGGGGCCAGGGCCCGTTCGAGGAGGCGCGCGACGTGAACGCTCTCGCGCCCGCAACCTCCCTGGATCTGCTGGCGGCAACTCGTTCCGTCAGCGACGACGAGCACGTCCTCGCCGGCCGCGCGTACCGCCGGAAGCAGCGATCGTTCGGCCATCGCGTTCGAGACGTCGACGTGCTCGGGCTCGTAGCCGAAACTCCCCGCCATCCCGCAGCAACTCGACTCGACCGCCGACGCTTCCAACTCGGGAATCAACGCGAGCGCGCGCATCACTGCCGGCATCGCGCCGAACGCTTTCTGATGACAGTGTCCGTGAACGAGCGCCTTCTTCTGAGGCAGCGCTTGCAGCGGCAACCGAAGCCGGCCCGCATCGGCTT
>DHWK01000174.1:941-2051 GCA_002413145.1 bacterium UBP12_UBA5184 | reverse complement strand
CGCTCGGCACCGGAATCTTGCGGCGCGCGCTAAAACCGGTCAACCGCTCGCTCAGGCGCGCGAGTGGTGGAAGCGCGTTGCGCAGCTGCACGAGCGGCCGGAAATAGCGCGCGACCGGCGCCGTCCCGGGGATGCCCGCGACGATCCGATCCTTCATCCGCTTGCCGTGGCGCCGGCGGTACTTGTGAAGGAATTCGATTTTCATTCGCGCCATGTCGACGCCGGTCGGACATTCGCGCCTGCAGGCCTTACAGCCGACGCACAAATCCATCACCTCATACATTGCCTCCGATTCGAAGGCTCCCGGGCCCAGCTGGCCGCTGAGTGCGAGCCGCAACGCGTTGGCGCGCCCGCGCGTCACGTCGCGTTCGTTCTGGGTCGCCATATACGATGGGCACATTACCCCCGCGTCTTTGCGGCACGCACCGTTGTTGTTGCACATCTCGACGGCACCGCTGAGCGATCCCCACGCCGACCAATCGAGAACCGTGTCGATCGCGATCGGGGCGTAGTCCGGCGCATAACGAAAGAGCGAACGGTCGTCCATCTTCGGCGGCCGTACGATTCGGCCGGGATTGAAGAGCGCGCGCGGATCGAAGGCGTCCTTGACGTCCTCGAACGCGCGGATCAGTTCCGGACCGAACATCGTTTCGTGGAATTCCGAACGTACGATGCCATCCCCGTGCTCGCCCGAATGCGAGCCGCCATACTCGCGCACGATCGCGAAGGCCTCTTCGGCAATCGCCCGCAGCTTGCCGACATCCTCACTCCGCTTCACGTTCAGGACGGGCCGCACGTGCAGGCAGCCGACCGACGCGTGGGCGTACCACGTACCGTACGTCCCGTATTTTTCGAAGACGCGCGTCAACCGCTCGGTGTACTCGGCGAGATGTTCCAGCGGGACCGCGCAATCTTCGATGATCGAGACCGGCTTTGAATCGCCTTTCATCGACATCATGATGTTGAGGCCGGCCGAGCGCACCGACCAGATCTCGCTCTGCGCTTTCGCCTCGGCGATCTTGGCTACGGCCTGCGCGAAGCCCAGCTCCGCCATCCGTTCATCGAGTTCGTCGAGCTTTTCGCGCAGCGCCGGCTCGTCGTCGCCGGTGG
>DHWK01000174.1:258-841 GCA_002413145.1 bacterium UBP12_UBA5184 | reverse complement strand
ATCGCGTCGGGCTCGCCCCGCACGTAGCGTTCGACGATCGGCGCGAAGGCCGGATTGCGGCGCGCGAGATCGAGCATCGTGCGGTCGACGAGCTCGACGGCGACCGGGTTCGCCTTCACAAGTTCCTTGGTCGCGGCCATCGCGTCGCGGAAGCGAGGAAAGTGACAGATCCCCAAAGCTTTGAAGGGCGGCAGCGGTTGGAGCGCCAGCTCGATGCTCGTGAAGAACGCCAGGGTGCCCTCGGAGCCGACCAGCAGATGCGCCGCATTGAACGTATCGCCGAGCATGGCGTCGAGATTATAGCCGCCGACCCGCCGCAACAGTTTCGGGAAGTGGCGCTCGATTTCGGCTGACTCCCGATTTGCGATCGTCCGTACGTTCTGCATCAGCTCCCGATAGCGCGGCGGGGCCGCATCGTTACCGGCGGGCATCGGGCCGAACCGCGCGCGCGTCCCGTCGGCGAGCAGTGCGTCGATCGAGAGGACGTTCTGCAGCATCGTCCCGTAGCGAATCGAACGCGCCCCCGACGAGTTGTTGGCGCTCATCCCGCCGATGGTGGCGCGGCTCCCCCCCCCCGGGGGGG
>DHWK01000174.1:0-145 GCA_002413145.1 bacterium UBP12_UBA5184 | reverse complement strand
CGCGGCGCGCGGCGACGTCGAGTTCCTCGATGCCGCGCAGGTGTTTGCTGAGGTCGACGACGATCGCGTCGTTGACGGTTTGCCCGCACTGCGACGTTCCTGCGCCACGCGGCAGAACCGGGACCCCTTCTTCGGCGCAGAGCGT
>DHWK01000047.1:4611-19639 GCA_002413145.1 bacterium UBP12_UBA5184 | reverse complement strand
TTGGGGCCGATCAGGCCGACGATTTCGCCCGCGCGTACGGCGAGGTCGACGTCGCGAACGGCGACGAGGCCGCCGAAACGTTTGCTCAAACCGCGGCCGGTGAGGATCGCTTCGGAACCGCTCATTCGGATACCGAGTCTTTTCGTGTCGTCGCGGTGCCGCGCCGCACGAGCCGCTCGAAAATACCGAGCAGGCCGCGTGGTTCGAAGAGGACGATCCCGCACAACAAGAGGCCGAAGACGGAGAGATCGAGACTGTACTTGGCCAGAAACGGGTTTGCCTCGAGCTGCTCGCGCAGCGCCGTGAAAATCGCCGCTCCGAGCAACGGGCCGAAGATCGTCCCGATTCCGCCGATGATCGGCATGATGACGAGCGAGATGGACGTCGAGAAACCGAAGGTCGAATCGGGACTGACGTAGAGGTAATGCATCGCGTACGCCCCGCCCGCGACGCCGAGCATGAAGGCCGAGATGAACAGCGCCTGCGTCTTCGCGATCGTCGTGTTGACGCCGAGCGTCTCGGCCGCATCGGAATCAGAACGGACGGCGGCTAGCGCGTAGCCGAAGCGCGAACGCTTGATCCAAGCCGCGGCGCCGACGCAAGCCGCGCACAGTCCGAGCGCGACGTAATACTGTACGACGGCCGGAGGCGCAGCGCCGAGCGTCACCCCCGAAGCGCCTCCCGTCAGCGAACTCCAATTGAGTGCGATCAAACGCGTCGCCTCGCCTATGCCGATCGTGGCAATCGCGAAGTAGGGTCCGCGCAGACGAAACGCGGGCGGACCGATCAAGAGCGAGTAGAAGGCGGCGAGCAGGCCGCCCGCCGGAAAGGTCGCCCAGAGCGGCCAGCCGGCGGCGACGAGCAGCGCGGTCGCATAGGCTCCGATTCCGAGAAAGGCGGCGTGTCCGAACGAGACTTGTCCGGTGAATCCGCCGAGGACGTTCCAACTAGTCGCCATCGCGCCGTAGAGGAGCATCAAGAACAGAATGTCGAGGACGTATTCGGCGTGCGGTGCGATCGCCGGGAAGATGAGGGAGGCGAGGATGACGACGCCCAGTCCGATCGACCTATACACGCCGCAGGCTCCGGATGATCCCCGCGATGCCCTTCGGGAACACGATGAGGACTACGACCAGCACCACGAACGAGATGAGGTTTTGTAAGGACGCGGGCATGTAGCGTAAACCGAAAGCCTCGGCGATCGAGAGCGCGATCGCGCCGAAGGCGACGCCGACGAAGGAGTCGAGGCCGCCGAGGACGACGATGCAGAACGATTTGAGCTGCAGTGCCCGGCCAAAATCGGGACCGAAGGGAAACAGCAGCGAGAGCATCGAGCCGGCGAACGCCGAGAGCGCGATGCCGATGCCGAACGCGACCGAATAGATGCGCTCGACCTCGATGCCGGCCAGCCGCGCCGCATCGCGATCCTGCGAGACGGCGCGAATCGCTCGGCCGAATTGCGTCTTGGTGAGGAAGAGTTGGAGGACGGCGAGCGTCAGCGCGCCGGCAAAAAAGACGTAGACGCGCGGCCAAGCGAGCTGAATGCCGCCAAGTTTGAACGTCGCCTCGACGAAGGGCGTCTCGATCGAGCGCGTGTCACCGGTCCAAAGCGCGTACGCCACGTTCTGCAAGATGAGCCACACCCCGAAGAGCAACAGCAGCGAGATGATCGGCTCTTGCTCCATGACCCTCCGGACGGCGACGCGTTCGAGCGCGACGCCGAGCAAGAAGAAGAGCGGCAAGATGACCAGGGGCGCGAGCAGCGGATTGACCTGGTAGGCGTCCCACATCCACCACGTCACGTAGGCGCCGAGCATGAGGACGCCGGCGTTGGCGAGGTTGATGATCTTCATGACGCCGTAGATGAGAGCGAGACCGTAGGACATCGTCGCGTAGAGTCCGGCCGCGAGCAAAGCGGAGATCAGCGTCGCTAGCGTGTCCTGCACGAACCCTCCCGGCGGAAAGGAAAACATCGGCGCTCGAGCGCGAAGGTACGGGCGTGATCAAGGCGCTCGTCTTCGACGTATTCGGAACCCTGTTCGACTGGCGCGGGAGTCTCATCGATTCCTTCGAGGCTTTCGAACACGAGCGCGGTCTCGCGGCCGATTGGCCCGCGCTCGTCGAGGCTTGGCGCGCGGCGTACGCGCCATCGATGGATTTGGTCCGCCACGGCCGGCTGCCCTGGACGAACCTCGACGCGTTGCACCGCGCTTCGCTCGACGAGCTCGCGCCGCGCTTCGGTCTGGCCGGTTTGGAAGAAAGCGCGCGGGCCGAGTGCGTGCAGTTTTGGCATCGCCTAGAACCGTGGCCCGACGTCAGGGCCGGAATGGCGCGGCTGCGCGAACGCTTCACCGTCGCGACGCTCTCCAACGGCAACGTCGCCTTGCTCGTCGACCTCGCGCGCCACGCCGACATCCGCTTCGACGCGCTTTTCTCGGCGGAGATCTTTCGACATTACAAACCCGATCCCGAAACCTATCGCGGCGCCGCCGAATTGCTCGGCATCGGGGCCGAAGAGTTGATGCTCGTGGCGGCTCATAACGCCGATTTGCGCGCCGCCGCCGCTTGCGGACTGCGCACGGCGTTCTTGGCGCGGTGCGAGTGGGGGCCGCGCCAAGTCTCCGATCTCACGGCGGAGGATGGAATTGACGTTGCGGCGCGCGATCTGTTCGAGCTCGCCGAAAGGCTCGGAGGCTGAGGAGCCGGACTACGTGTTCGGGACCGGAAGGGTGGCGCTCCCCGTCGATTCGCTCTTCGGGTAGACGATGACGACCTTTCCGCCCGGCAAGTTCTCCGTCACGACGAACGGCGCCGTCATCTGACCGTCAGCCTCGAAGCGAATGTGGCCGCCGGGGATGATCGTGTCGCGAATGTCGATGTGACGCAGCGCCTCGGTCACGCGCGTTTTGTCGACCGACCCGGCCTCGGTCATCGCGATGAAGAGCGTCCGTGCCGTCTCGTAAGGGAGCGCCGCGTACCACTCCTGAGGGATTTTCGGATACGCCTTCGACCACTTCTCGTCGAAGGCGCGCACCGCGGCATTCGGGATTTGCGAATTCCACCAGGTCGCTGCGAAGATATAGTTGACGCCGTCGCCGAGCGCGTCGCGTGCCGCCTTCTCGGGGCCGCGAGCACCGTAGGTGACGTAGGCATGATGCAGCCCGGCCTGACGATACTGTCGCTGCATGGTGATGTAGTCGTCGAGGTGAGCGTCGGCCATAAAGGCGTTCGCGTCGGCGGCCTTCACCTTTTGCATCAGCGGGGTGAAGTCTTTGCCGTGCAGGTCGAACCCTTCGTTGAGAACGATCTTGAAGTTCTGCGGCTTCTGCTTCGCGCGTGCAGAAAGGCCCGCGACGAAATCCTTACCGTGCGACGTGTTCTCCCAAACGACCGCCATCTTGAGAGGTTTGGGGAGTTTGCCCTGAGCCTGCATTTGCTCGATGAAATCGCATTCGGTGTAGGCCAGGTTTTCGATCGAACTCAGTACGCCGAAGACCGTCTTGAAGCCGCGGTGATAGATCTCGGTTGCGGCGCCGCCGCCGTTGACGTAGGGAATTTGGTGCTGCTGTGGGACGACGGTCTGCGCCTGAACCAGTTCGGTCGAGTAGCCCCCCAGAAAGGCATCGACGTGGTCCTGGACGGCGAGGCGCTCGTAGAGGTTGCGCGACGTCGCGGGGTCGGTCTTGTCGTCGTAGATGATCAACTTCACCGGAACTTTGCGGTGGAACTTGCGGAGTTCCAGCCCCCCAAGGTCGTTGATCTCTTTGACCGCGAGTTCGTAGGCGGCTTTGTAGAAGCCGCCGATGCGGCTCTCTTCGCCGGTGAGCGGCAGCGCCGCGCCGACGACAATCTGGTCGGGGCCGTTGTCGGCGGCGGTAAGCCGGAACGGCACCGCCAGGGCACACAGGGCGAACGCCGCCGCGCTAAAGGCGGCGGCGAGATGACGTATGCTGGTCTTCATCTTACTTGGTCTTGACGGGCGTGTAATCGGCGCGGGCGCCGATTTTCTCCGAGGTGATGATTTTCTCGGCCGCCGCGCTATCGGGATTGTCGCAAGGGCCGGCCGCGAAATCTCCGCCGACCGTCGAGGCGATCTTGAAATACTCTTGTTCGCTACGACGCTTGCTCTTTGCGACGATCTCGCCGGCGTAGGTCTGCTGCACGGCCTCGTGGTCGCACTTGCGGAAGTAGGCCGGCTTCGACTTGCCCGCATCGTACTGGTGGCCCTCGAAGGCCTTGACGAGGGTTTCGGTGTCGGTCGTGCCGGCCGCGTTGATGCGCTCGATCAAGTTTTCGCCGGCCATGAAACCGAGATACTGCCGCCAGTTCGTCGGGAAGGCTTTGGCGCGCGCCTTGAGCAGGCCGTAGATCCGCCCCGTGCGCGTGCCGCCGGCTTCGGGTCCCCAGATATAGCCCCAGAGCGAACCGACGATGTCGTCGACGGGCATCCCGACGGCGACCTCGTTGCCGCAGAGGATGCCGCCGAAGGTCATCTTCTTATGGAGGCCCAGGCCGACGGCTTGCTTCGATGAGTTTTGCGTGTCGGGACCGTAATTCGAGAACACCAAGACGTCGGCGTTCGTGTTCCGCGCTTTGGTGAGATAGGCTGAGTAGTCGGTCGCGCCGAGCGGGTGCTTGTCGGCGCCGACCTCGGTGCCGCCATTGGACCGGAGTATCTTCGAGAGCCGCGCGTAGCCGTCGGTCCCGAAGGCGTAATCGGCGACTAGGAAATACCAGCGTTTGCCCTTTTTGAGCAAGGCGGGCCCGACCGCGTTTGCGAGCATCGAGTTGGTGCACGTCTGGCGGAACGTCACGCGATGCACCCTCGCGCCGGTGATGTTCGTGTCGTGGGTCCCGATCGCGAGGAAGAAGGTGTTGTTCTCTTGGCAGGTCGCCGAGACGGCGAGCCCGACCGCGGACGAAAGGCCGCCCGTGACGACGTCGACCTTGACCTGCGAGATGAGCCGTTTCGTCTCGTTCGAGCCGATCGCCGGCGAGACGGTGTCGTCGCCGCGGATGAGGTCGAACTTGATGCGGTTGTTTTTCTTCGCCCACTCGGCGATGGCGGCTTCGAGGCCGGTGTGCTGCGACTCGCCGGCCGCTGCGTAGACGCCCGAGAAACTGTCGACGTGACCGATCTTCACGGTCGCACCGCCGCCGGCGGCGATCACGTCCTTGGGCGGGGGCAGGGGCATCGCGCCGAGCGGGCGCGACTCGAGCAGCGGGAAGCCGAGATATGTCGCGCCTGCGACGCCAAGCGCGCCCGAGCGGCGCAAGAATTCCGAGCGTGAAACCTCGGACGTGGCAGTTTCATCCTTCATCTGGTGCTTGCTCCTATAGAAAAAAACAGTCGTGGTATCTCGACGAGGTTAATGTCTGATAACACTACCGGCGAAAACTTCCTCCGTCAGCCGGGAACCTCTCTCAGGGCGGGATACTGGGCTGCCTGGGGGTGCTTCAGGCCTGACTACCGTAAGCGCGGCGCATGGGCGAGCCGGCGCTGAAAGCTTCGAAGATCGCGCTGCTCCTCAAGCTGTTGGCGGCGGTCGACGAAGGCCGCTTCGGCTTCGAGGCGCTCCGCGCGCGCCTCGACGCCGACCATCCGCCGGCGGCGCGGACGCTCCGGCGTTACCTCTCGGAACTCACGGCGGCAGGTTTCCCGTGGTTCTACGATCGCGAGGCCGGGGTCTATCGTTTCGAATACGGCTACTCGCTGCGCAAGCTCGAACTCACGAACGACGAACTCTTCGGCTTGCTGGCCCTCAAGGGGATCGCCGGTTCGCTCGGCGGGAACATCGGCGCCTCGATCGAGGGGATCGCAAAGCGCCTTACCCGCGTCGCCGGCAGCAGCTCGGCGAAGGCCGATCAGCCGACCGTGCGCGTCCAAATCGCCGACCCCCAGCTCGATCCCGAGCGCGAGGCGATATTCCGAACGCTGCAGCGCGCCCAGCTCGACCGGCAAAGCGTTCACTTTTCGTACGTCGACAAGCGCCGCCGCAGCTCGAAGCGTCACGTCGACCCCTACGGTTTCGTCGTCTCCGGCGGACGCGTCTATGTCGTCGCGCACGACCGCGGACGGGGTGCGAAGCGCGTCTTCGCGCTCGATGCCGTCGCCGACGCTCGGATCTCGCCCCAGCGGTTCACGATGCCGGCCGATTTCGATATCGCGGCGTTTGCGGCGCGTTCGGTCAGCGGGATCATGCACGGCGGGGCGGCGCTGCGCGTAAAGGTCCGGTATTCGCCGGTCATCGCGCGGGCCGCGACGGCTGACCGGGTCGTACGCGAGCGTTCGATCGAAGAGCGGCCCGACGGCTCGGTCGAAATCGACTACACGGTCGGCGACGCCGACGAGTTCGTCCGCTGGACGATGAAGTGGGGAGCGGAGGCGGAGATCTTGAGCCCTGCGAATGCGCGAGCGAACGCGGCCGCGCTGGCCCGCGCCATCCTCGCGCGGTACGAAAGCTAACGAGGCCCCACGATTGCTCGCGGGACCCCGTCGACGTGTTTCTGGCATTCCGTCCGCGCGTACTCCGATTGCTCGGCCCGCATCTCGACCGTCGTGCGTTTCGGTCGCTCGACTGGATGTCCGCCGCGAAGCGGTGTTCCCTTCAAAAATCGACCGCGATGTCACGTTCACCACACTTCATTGCTGAAGTGAGTTGACTATACCAACGCCAAAAACCGGATTCAAGAGGCCAAACGCGCTGTTCACAACGATTCCACAAGAAACTGCATTTATTCGCAGAAATCCACCGGCTATTCACAGAACCCGCGCCTACGGAGTCACAAAAACCCGATGTTTCGATCGCATCGCCTTGCAGCCGCCCTCGTGCTCGCGCCGGTTCTAGCCTGCTCGGGGGCGGCCTCCGGCGCGCCTGCCGCCGGTCAGACCGTCGGTGGCATCCGTTGCGAGCGTACGGAGAGCGGCGTCTTTCACATCCATCAGCACCTGGCGATCTACGATCGCGGGAAGCCGGTCCCGATTCCGGCCGACGTCGGACGTCCGCTTTTGGGCGGATGTCTCTATTGGCTGCACACCCACACACCCGACGGCATCATCCACATCGAGTCGCCGACCGTCCGCACGTTCCGGCTCGGCGAATTCTTCGATCTCTGGGGCGAGCGGCTCGACGCGACCCACCTGGGACCGGTGAAGTTTCGCAAGGGGGCGCTGCGCGCGTACCTCGGGGGCCGCCCGTACACCGGCGATCCGCGCAAGATCGAATTGACCGAGCACGCCGACATCGTGCTCGAAGCCGGCCCGCCGTACAAGAAACCGGCGCCGTTCACCGCCTGGAACGGTCTATAGGCGACGGGCCTACCCGAGGCTGCGTGCGCGCGTCCCGAGGGCTGCTAAGGAGTCGCCTCGCCCAAGTACGCCGCGGTAATTTCCTCGCGGCCGAGTAAGTCGGCGCCCTTCCCTTCGAGCGAAATCGAGCCGCGTTCGAGGACGTAGGCGTGGTCGGCGAGGGCGAGCGCCTTGCGCGCGTTTTGCTCGACGAGCAGAATCGACGTTCCGCGGGCGCGCTCTTCGGCGATCAGGTCGAAGACCGTCTCGACGAGCCTCGGCGCGAGCCCCATCGAGGGTTCGTCGAGCAGCAGCGCCTTGGGGTGCGCCATCAGCGCGCGGGCGAAGGCGAGCATCTGCTGCTCGCCGCCCGAGAGCGAACCGGCGGGCAGCGCGCGCCGGGGCGCAAGGGTCGGGAAGCGTTCGAACATCGCCGCGACGTCGGCGCCCACCGTCCGTCCTCCCGCACCTTCACCCGCAACCAGCAGGTTCTCCTCGACGCTCATCCCGGCCAGCATGCGCCGGCCTTCGGGGACTTGGACGAGGCCGGCCCGCGCGACGGCATGCGATGACGCATGCGTGATCTCGCGGCCGTCGAAGATGGCGCGGCCTTCGCGGATCGGGATCAGGCGCGAGAGTGCGGCGAGGAGCGTCGTCTTCCCGGCGCCGTTCGCTCCGATGATCGCGCAGAGCGAATGCTCTTGCAGCCGCAGCGAGACCCCGTGCAAGACTTCGATGCGGCCGTAGCCTGCCACCAGGCCCTCGACTTCGAGGATCGCCATCAGCGCATATCCGCCGCCGCGTTCGTTCCCAGGTAGGCTTCGATGACGCCGGGGTCGCGGGCGACCTGGGTCGGCGTCCCTCGGGCGATGGTCTCGCCGAAATTGAGGACGACGACGTGATCGCAGACGGCCGCGACGAGCGACATGTCGTGCTCGACGAGCAAGACACCGGTTCCCGATCGTGCGACGTCGCGAATGAGCGCGCGCAGACCACCGGTCTCGCGGGGGTTCATCCCGGCTGCGGGCTCGTCGAGCAGCAATACCTTGGGATCTGAGGCGAGCGCGCGCGCGATCTCGAGCCGCCGCTGTTCGCCGTAGGGAAGCGTCCCCGCTTGGCCTCGCAGGTCGGCGACCTGGACCGTCGCGCGGGTCAACAACTCGCGTACGGCGTCGTCGGCGAGCGTCCCGCGGCGTCGGTACGCGCCGGCGCGCACGTTGTCGGCGACGCTAAGCGTGCCGAAAAGACGGATGTTCTGATAGGTGCGCGCGACGCCGGCGCGAGCGACGCGATGCTGTGAGAGCCGGTCGAGGCGCGTCTTCCCGAGTGAGATGGTACCCGAGGCGGGCCGCAGGATGCCGGTCACGGCGTTGATCAAAGTGGTTTTGCCGGCGCCGTTGGGACCGATCAAGCCGACGACGGTCGCGGGCCGAATCTCTAGGCTGACGGCGTCGAGTGCGCGGACGCCGCCGTAGTTGACCGTCACGCGATCGAGCACGAGCCCGTCCCCGGCGCCGTTCACGAGAACCGCCGCCATAAACCGGCGATCCCCGACGGTGCGAAGAGGATGATGCCGAGCAAAATGGCGCCGCTTGAGACCTCGCGGTAATCCTGCAGAAATCGAACGAGCTCGGGTAGGGCGGTCATCAGGACGGCGCCGACGACGGCGCCGAGGGAACTGGTGACGCCGCCGATGACGCACATGACGAGCACCTGTTCCATCCGGCTGAAACCGAAGTCGCCGGGCGTGATGAAGAAGTTTGCGTGCGCGTAGAGCGTGCCGGCAAAGCCGGCGAGGACGGCGCCGGCGACCAGCGTCCCCATCCGAACCGCCGCGACGTCGATACCGACGCCGCGCGCCGCGTTCTCATCTTCGCGCGTCGCCGCGACCGCGAGCGCAAGTTTCGTCCGGCCGAAGAGTGCCAGGGCCGCGCCGGCCAGCGCGAGCGTCCCGTAGATCCAGAGCGTGTTCGCGTCGTTCGGGATCCCGGAGAAGCCTTCAGCCCCGCCGGTGATCGGCCAGTTGATCTCGATAATGCGGGCGATTTCGCCGAAGCCGATCGTCGCGATCGCGAGGAAGACGCCGCGCAACCGCCCGATCGGAAGTGCGAGTAGCGCCGCGACCAGCGCCGCAGCGAGCGCGCCGGCGAGCCCGGCCAGCGGAAGATTCCAGCCGAGCCGCACCGCGCCGATCGAACTCACGTAGGCGGCGATCCCCATGAAGGCCGCCTGTGCGAGGGCGAGGCTGCCGGCCCGCAGCGAGATCGAGAGCGAGAGCGCCAGCAGTGCGTTGATCCCGATTTGATCGATGAGCTTCGAGTGGTGCGCCAAAAACTCGAGCATCGCTCGCGCCGGCTAGGCTGCGCGCAGCGCGCGTTTGCCGAGCAGCCCCGCCGGCCGCAAGACCAGGATCAGAAACATCACGCCGAAGGCGATCGCGTCACGGTAGCTCGACGAAACGTAAGCGACCGAGAGCGTCTCGACGGCGCCGAGGATGAAGGCCCCGATCACCGCGCCGGTGACGCTGCCCATCCCGCCCAGGATGATGATCGCCAGGCCTTTGAGTTCGATGCGCGCACCCATCTCGAGGCTGACGCTATTATATTGCAGGCCGATCAAGATGCCGGCGGCGCCGCCGAGCGCCGAAGCGATGAAGAACGTCAGCGCGATCGTGCGCTCGATATCGATCCCCAGCAGCGCCGCGGCGACGCGGTCCTCGGCGACGGCGCGAATGCTGCGTCCCAGCGCCGTCGAGCGCATCACGTACGAGAGGATGCCCATCAGCGCGAGCGCGACGGCGAGGATTATGAGGTCGAGCGCGCCGACGCTCAGCGAACCGAGGTGGAACTCGGCCGTCGAGAGCCCGTTCGATGGGAAACGGTGCTCGTCGGGACCCCAGACGCCGCGTGCGATCCCCTGCATGACGATCGCGGCCCCGATGCTCGAGATCAGCGGGACGAGCGTCCCCGCGTTCCGCCGGCGCAGCGGCGCAAAGGCGATCCGATCGAGTAAGACGCCCAGCAGTCCGGCGAAGACGAGCGCGAGCGCGACCGCGAGCACCAGCGGGAAGCCGAATCCGACCAGCGAGAGCGCGACGAACGCGGCCAGCATAAAGATAGCCGCGTGGGCCAAGTTGAGGATGTCGAGGACGCCGAAAATCAGCGTGTAGCCGATCGCGAACAGCGCGTAAACGGCTCCCAGGAAGAGGCCGTTCGCGAGTTGCTGGACGAGCAACTACTTAAACGGGACGAAGGCGCCCTTGGAGACTTCGAGGATGGCGCTGCCGGCTCTCACGTCGCGCGACGTTGCGAACGAGACCGGACCAAGCACGGTCATGAGCGGTTTCATGTTCCCGAAAAAACTGCAGAAGTGCGCCGAAGTCGTCGCGCCGCCCTTGATCGCGGCGGCAATAATCTGGGCGGCGGCGTACGCTTGCGCTGCGAATTGGTCGGGCTCTTTTCCGAACTTCTTCTTGTAGCGCTCGACGAAAGCCGGATTGCCGCCCCGCGTGTCGTGGAGGTAATACGCCGCGCCGACGATGACGCCGTCACCGGCCGGGCCGGCGAGCTCGATGAACTTCGGCGAGTTGAGGCCGTTGCCGCCGGTGAGGTGACCCTTGTAACCGAGTTGCTTCGCCTGCGTCGCGATCTTGACGCCTTCTTCGACGAGCGCGCCGATCACCAGCAGGTCGGGCTTTTTCTCCATGATCTTGGTCAGCTGCGCCTTGAAGTCGGCGTCGCCCTTATGGAACGTCTCGGTGTTCAGAACCTCGATCTTGTCTTCTTTGGAGCGAAGCGTTGAAGATCTCATAGTCGGTCTTCGTGAACTGGTCGTCGTCGCCATAGATGATCGCGGCGGTCTTGACCTTCCACGCCTTCTCCATCTTGACGAGCATCTGGGGCACGACTTGGCCTTCGGAGAGCGAGTTGCGGTAAACGCACGAGCCCATCTCGGTGATCCCGTTCGCCGTGTTCGACGTCGCCAAAACCGTCAGGTTGGCTTTGACCGCAATCGGGTCGGCTTTCTTCGCTTCGCTCGAGAGCGTCGGCCCGATCATCATCGCCGACCCGTCGGTCGTGAACTTCTGGACCAAATTGACGACCTGCGCCGCATCGGACGCCGCATCTTGAACCTCGAAGGTCAGCGTCGCGCCGCCCGCATCGATGTGCCCGGCCCGCAGATCGTCGGCGGCCAACTCATACGCGTTCTTCTGGGACGTCCCGTACGCACCAGCTGAACCCGTCACGTCGGCGACGACGCCGACCTTGACGGTCTTTCCGGCCATCGGCCTGCCCGCACCCCGCGCGACGCTCGAGCCGAAACTCAAAAGCAGAACGGCACACAACACCGACTTCAAACGCACGCTACAACCTCCAAAAAAGTCTCCAGATTACTCTCTCTAGCGAGCTTGGGTGGTTCTAAGAGCGCCCCTCCACAAGCCTGCCTAGGCTGCCGCGGGGGATGTGCTCGAGGGCCGTCCAGCTTCCGGCAAGACACCGGCCGTTGGAGCGGCATGGGCGCGCGCTCCGGCGCCCGCGTTCCTAAAAAAACCCTCGCCGGGCGCTCGGGCGAGGGGGGGTTTCCCTTGCAATCTAACTGGCGCCGGAGGATATCGAGCCTGCGCGATCTTGCCTAACGCAGTATTCCGCTCCGGTACTCGAGGTCACGTACTACTGAATTCAATGGCGTCGGCGCGGTGCACCGATCGTTCGAAGCGTCATGTTCGCGGCGACAAACGGTCCCGCAGCGAGCGCAAGTTTAGTGCCCCCTCGCTACGGGGCCGCCGTGACAGCGGGCAGATCGCTCGGTCGTAACGAGATTCGGAAGGCGCGCGCCCTGAGGTGCGCTGCTTCGATCAAGACCATGCGCTTCGGAACGAAGTCGGCGGGGATGGAAAAACCGATCGAGGCACGTCCCGCCGACCCCGGCTGGAGGCTCCAGCCGTCGTCCAGCGGGCGGCCCGTTACGGTGATCCCGTTAGCGTCGGCGAGCGTCGCATCGAAGTAGCCGTGGTCCTCGTGATGCGCACCATTGCTCACGATCATCCGCAAGACGAGAGCCCGCTCGCCGGCGGCATTCGGATGCATGTTGTCGCTTGTGACGGCGTTCTTGAATGACATTCCGCGGATGCGCAGCGTACCGTTGAACAACACCTGCGAGAGGTTGCCGCTGACGCCGGCCACCTGGTTCGCGCCGCCGGGTACCGGCGTGGGCGCAGCCGTCGCCGATCCGATGCTACCGCCGATCGCCAGGGCACACAGCACCGCCACAAAACGCAAAAGTCGCATGATAACCTCCTCCAACGCGCGTTCGACGTTCGGGAAAAAGGAACTTGTTGGGAAAAAAGAGCCCGCCGTGGAGGCGCATATCCCGCGCGGCAGCCTAGTAGAGCTGCGGTCGTAAAGCGCGCATGAACCGCCCGAAGCGAGCGTCGTTTTCGGGGGATGAGGGGAGCGCCGTGTAGACGACGATGATGAAGCGCGCACCGCTCGGGAGTTCGAGGATGCCGCCGTCGTGCGAGACCTCGTCGGTGTCGCCGGTTTTGTGGGCGAAGCGGTCGCCCGCATCGAGCCCGCCGTTTAACTTTGTGTTCCACTCTTGGGCTGCGAGCGCGTCGCGCAGCCAGTCGGAACCGGGGATTGCGCCCTCGGCGATCCGGGCGAAGAGAAGCGCCGCATCGCCGGCCGGGTGCGTGTTGCGGCCCTGCGCTTCGGGATCGTCGATCAGCGGTAAAGCGCCGGAGAGCTTGCGGCGGATCGCCGTGTTCTTGAGGCCCCAGCCGCGCGCGAACGCCGTCGCTCGGTCCCGCCCGATGACGTCGATGAGCGTGTTGGTCGCGACGTTGTCGGAGCGGGTCAGCATGAGCCAGCCGAGTTCTTCGAGGCGCGCCCGGTAGCCGGGGATCAGGGGCGAGGCGCCGTCGTTGGGCGTCATGCTGGAAGGAGCGATTGGGATGCGCTCTTCCGGGCTGAAGAGCCCCTCTTGCCACAGGCGAGTGAGGGCGGCGGCGATCGGCACCTTGATCATCGAGGCGGCGGGGAAGGCGGCCGTCGGATCCACTACGACTTCGTAGCCCGGGCCCGGGCCGGCGAGACGGCGCAGGACGATCGATGCCGTCGATAGGCCGAGTCGGGCCGCTGAGGCGGCGAGGCCGGCTGCGTCGGGCTTCACGTTAGTTTCGTTAAGCATGTGGGTACTTGCATTCTAACTTGCGTGATGCTACGATAGGCATGCAAGCACACACCTACATGGAGAATCTCGTGGGTCATTCGGAGCTCTCCGCCTCGTTTTCGCTGGGACCGGCCGTCGACGCCGAGCGCCTCGCCGCCCTCGAAGCCGACGTCTCCGCCGCAGCCGGCGACGGCGCGCGCGACGTCCGTATCGATCTTGCCCAACTCGGGACGCTCGATCCGGCGGTCATCAAAGCATTGATCCGGGTGCTCCGCAGCGTCCGAGAGCTCGGTGGAAGCGTGAGTTTGGCTGGAGGGCGGAAGACCGTTCTGCAGACCTTGCGCGTGACCGGCCTCGACAAGATGTTCGCGCTGATGGGATCGATGCCGGTATGAGCGTGCGGTTGCCGAACTTTCCCTTTGCAGGGGATGCTTTCGACGAATCGGCGCCGCACGCCGCGTGCCGCTCGACGGGAGCGTAGGGGTGCTCAGGACCGACGAAGCGAGCGCGAAGCCGGGCGTCGATCAGACGCGCCTGCGCATCCTCGCAGCCGCCCGCGAACTCTACGCCGAGAAGGGGACGCGCGGGACGACGACGCGCGAAGTCGCCGACCGCGCCGGCGTCAACGAGGCGACGGTCTTTCGTCACTTCGGGACCAAAGGGCAGCTCTTGCTCGCGATGCTCGAGCACTACAGCGGTGAGGCGGTGCTGCCCGCGTTGCTCGAGGAAGTTAGGACGTTGCCCACCATCGACGAGCAGCTGCTACGCATCGGACTGACGGTCGTCGCTGCGATGCGCGAGCGCGAAGACTTGATCAAGGTAACGATGGCCGAAGAGGTCAGCAATCCGGCAGGCTCGACCTGCGCTTGGCGCACGCCGCTCGCCGCCCGGCTTAGGCTCGCCGATTACTTGCGAGCGAAGATCGAGGCAGGCGTGTTGCGGGGTGACGCCGACACGCTGGCGCGGCTCTTTCTCTCACTCTTTTTTGCGTACGTTATGGCGCGTAAACTTTGGGCCGACTCGGAGATGCCGGTCGAGCGCGCAGCGCGGACGATCGTCGAACTTTTCTTAAACGGAGCGCGAGTCAACTAACATGGCTACCACGCGTCCCCCGATCACACCACCGCTGGTCGCGCCCGACGGCCGCGACGCGGCCGTCGAGCACCCGGTCTCGCCGCAGCGCCGTAACTTGTTCATCGTCGCGGGCGTGGTCGTGGCGTTGATCGTCCTCTTCTTCGTGATCCGCTACCTGGCGTACGCGAACACGCATCAGACGACCGACGACGCACAGATCGACGCCGACCAAGTCGACGTAACCAGCAAGATTGCCGAGCGCGTGAGTGGGATTCTGGTCGATACCAATCAGCCGGTGCGCCGCGCTCAACTCTTGATTCAACTCGACGATCGCGACGAGCAGGAACGCTTGGCCCAAGCGCAGGCGAACGTCCGGGTCGCCGCGGCTCAAGCGCAGGCCGCCGAGGCGAACGTGACCCTCACGCGTGAGACCCAGCGCGCGCAGGATCTCGAGAGCACGGGCCAGATCGCGCAAGCGCAGGCGGGCATCAACAG
>DHWK01000047.1:0-4546 GCA_002413145.1 bacterium UBP12_UBA5184 | reverse complement strand
CAATCAACAGCGCCGGCGCTTCGGCCCAGTCTCAACGGGATCAAATCGCGGCCGATCGAGCGGCCCTCGACGCGGCGCGCGCGCAACTGCGCGCCGCGCAGGCGGCCGTCCCCGGGGCCTATCAGACGATGCTCAAGACGCAGGCGGATCTGCGCCGCACGCAGTCGCTGGTCGCGACCGGCGATCTCGCGCAAGCGCAGCTCGACGCGGCGCGCGCGAACTATCAGGCGGCGGCTTCGGCGTACCGGCAGGCGCAAGCCAACGCAAGCGCCTCCGCGGCCGACGTGGGACAAGCGCAGCAAAAATTAGTCGCGCAGCAGAGCACGTTCAACAGCAGCACCGCCCAAGTCGGCGTGCAACAGGGTTCGCTCGTCACCGCGCAAGGGAAGCTGGCCGAGTCGTCGACGCCGAGTCGTATCGGCGCGCAACAGGCGCAAGCGAACGCCGTTGCGGCGCAGAGCGGCATCTACGCCGCACAACTGAAGACGGCGCAGGATCAGCTCTCGTACACGAAGATCCGTTCGCCGATCGACGGTTACGTCGGTGCGAAGAACGTCGAAGTCGGCCGGACGGTTCAGCCGGGCGAATCGCTGATGACGATCATCCCGTCGACGGGCGTCTATATCACCGCGAACTACAAGGAGACCCAGCTCGGGAACATGCGGCCGGGTCAGCCGGTCGACGTCAAGGTCGACGCCTACAAGGGCGTCAAGTTCCACGGGCACGTCCAGACCATCGCCCCGGCTGCGCAGAACAAGTTCAGCCTCGTCCCGGCGCAGAACGCCACCGGTAACTTCGTCAAGGTCACGCAGCGCGTGCCGGTCCGCATCCTGTTCGACAATCCCGATCCGAAGTATCCGCTCCGGCCCGGGATGTCGGTTGAAGCTTCCGTGAAGGTGAAGTGAGCGGGACCGGCTCGTGACCGCGAACCCGACGCTCCCGCGCAGCCTCCCGACCAACGGACACGTCCTCACAGCGCCGCTGCGGAACGTCGTCGAGTTCGGCTGGCGGCGCGGGCTGATCACGCTCGCGATCGTAACGGCGACGTTGCTCGAGATCGTCGACGTGACGATCGTCAACGTCGCGCTCCCCAACATCGAGGGCAACTTCGGCGCGAGCATCGAGCAAGCGGCCTGGATCGGCACCGGTTATATCATCGCCAACGTCATCGTCATTCCGATGACGCCTTGGCTGCAGCGGCGCTTCGGACGGCGCCAATACTATGCGGTCTCGATCGCGCTCTTTCTGTTCGCCTCGGTCATGTGCGGTTTGGCGGGCTCGCTGGACGCGCTGATCTTCTGGCGCATCCTACAAGGCGTCGGCGGCGGCGGCCTGATCTCGACCTCTCAGGCGATCTTGCGCGAGACCTATCCCGCGGACAAGCAAGGGATGGCGGCCGGCATTTTCGCGATGGGGGTCATCGTCGGGCCGACGCTCGGCCCGGTGCTCGGCGGTCTCATTACCGATCAGCTCTCGTGGCGCTGGGCGTTCTTCATCAACGTCTTGCCGGGGTTGCTCGCGCTCGGGCTCGTGCTGGCGCTCTTACGAAATCCGGAACGGCCGACGAAGATGCCGCTGGATTTCGTCGGGCTTGGCTTGCTGGCGGTCGGAATCGGCTCGCTGCAGTACGTCCTCGATCAGGGCCAGCAAAAGGATTGGTTCGGCGACGAATCGATCGTCGCGTGCACCGTCGCGGCGGCGTGCGGCTTGATCGCGTTCGTCGCTTGGGAACTCTATCGGCGCCGGCCGCTCGTCGATCTCGGCGTTTTGCGGCATCGCACCGTGGCGGCGGGCAGCCTGCTGGGGATGGTCTTAGGCATCAGCCTCTACGGGAGCGTCTTGATCTTGCCGCAATACGTCCAAAGCTCGCTCGGTTTTACGGCGACGCTCTCAGGCGAGCTCCTCGTCTTTCGCGCCGGCGCCGTCATGCTCTTTACGCCGCTGATGGCGTACCTCTCGGGCCGCAATCTTGTCGACCAGCGCCTACTGATCGCGTCCGGTTTCATCTTCCTGGGGATCTCGAACTTCATGCTGGCCGGCGTTACGACGACGGGTTCCGACTTCTGGACGTTCTTCTGGCCGCTCGCGCTCAGCGGGCTCGGGCTGTCGCAGATTTTCGTGCCGCTGACGGTCAGCGTGCTCGCGTCGGTGCCGATGAGCGAGGTGCCGGGTGCGGCGGCGTTCTTCAATCTCTCGCGGCAGATCGGCGGCAGCATCGCGATCGCCGTCTTGGTGACGATTCTAGCTCGTTCGAACGCGATCCATCACACCGAACTCGCATCGCGCGTGACCTTGAGCTCGCCACCGATCGCGGACTACGTCTGGCGCAAGGGCGGCGTCGTTTCGCCCGGCGTCGCCCAGCAATTCAACGCACTCGTGACGGCGCAGGCCGCCGTCCTTTCCTTCGCCGACACGGCGCGTGCGGTCGGAGTCGTTTCGCTTTTACTCGCGCCGCTCGCGTTCATCTTGCGACGGCCCAAGGCCGGGGCCGTCGTTGCCGCGGAATAAGAAGAGGAGAATTTCTTGCTCGGTTCGTTGATCTTGACCCTCGCCTTCGCCGCCGCGCCGATGCCGGCGCCGCTACCGGTCGCGACCGCGATGCCGGCGGTCGGCGCGACGCCCACATCGACGAGGGGACTGATCCTGCCGCCGGCTCCCGCGATGTCGCCGCTCGTCCGCATCCCCGAGAACGCGTTGCCCTCGGGCGATCTCGTCGGAACCTCGGGCCCCTTCGTCGGTCTCTCCGCCGGCGATGCGATCGCCATGGCGCTCGCGCGCAACACCGATCTCGGCGTCGCGCAATCCAATCGGCGCATCGCCGGCTGGCAGATCGTCGCGGCCCAGGGCGCCTATGATTTGCGGTTGATGATCGCGCCGAGCCTGGGCTACGAAAAGATGCCGTCGCTGAGCCCCTTCCAGAGCGGGCCGGGCGGGGGCCCGGCCCAGCAGACGACGGCCGGCCTGAACGGCCAGGCCGAGGGGCTGACGTCGAGCGGCGGGCACTTCGGCATCTCGACAAGCGCGCAGCGCATCGACAACAACAACACCATCAACGGCTACGAGCCATATTATCAAACCGCGCTCTCCCTCATGTACACGCAGCCGCTGGCACGCGGCGCCGGCATCGACGATGCGCGCCGCCAACTGCAGTTGGCCAGGATCAACTCCGACCTCTCGAGCGATGCCGCGCTCCTGCAAGCGTCCAACACGCTGACGAACGTGCTCGATGCGTACTACGATCTGATTTCGGCCTGGAAAAACGTCGCGATTCAAGAGGAAGCGCTGCTGCAGGTCAGGGCACAGAGCGAGAGCAACGCGCGGCTGGTCAAAGCCGGCGCGGCGGCCGCGGTGGACGTCATCGAGTCCGACACGCAGGTCAATACGTTTCAGGACAACGTCTACTCGGCGATTCAAAACGTCGGCACGCTGCAAAACCGGCTCAAGGGACTGATCCTCAACGATCCGAGCGATCCGATTTGGACGGCGAATCTCGTTCCGGTCAACGCGGTTCTGGACGCACCCGCAGAACCGAATCTCGACGATCTCGTGGTGGCGGCATTGCGCGTGCGACCGGAAGTCGGACGACTGCGCGAGCAAATGCGCGGCGCCGACGTCAACCTGCGCTACGCGCTCGAGCAGACCAAACCGCAGGTCGATCTCAACCTCAGCCTCGGCGAAAACGGCTTTGCCGGTCAACCCACCAACCCGGTCTCGAACCCGTTTCTTGCCTCCAGCAACGCGCAGGTCGCGGCGATCAATCAACTGATTGCGCGAGTCAACGCCAACGCTCCGCCGGGCCAGGCGCCGCTTCAACCGCTCGTGATTCCGCTCGGGGGCGTCCCTGCGTATACGACGGGCGGCCTCGGCCAAGCCTACGCGAGCATGTTCGCGGGACGCTATCCCCAGCTCCAGATCTCGGCGACGATCGCCTTTCCGCTGCGCAACCGAACGGCGGAGGGAAACTACCGCGCGGCGCTCGAGCAACGCACGCAGCTGACGATTCAAGAAGTCGCGTTGATCGGACGTATTCAAACCGAAGCGCGCAACGCGCTGCAAACCTACCGCAGCGCCCGCTCTCGGGCGATCGCCGCAGCGGCAGCGCGGCAAGCCGCCGAGCAAGTCGCCGCGAGCGAGTTACGCAAATTCAAGGCCGGAGGGTCGACGACGTTTCTGGTCCTGCAGCGGCAGATCGACTTGGCGAACCAGCGCGGCCGCGAACTTCAGGCGCAGACCGACGTCGCAAAGGCGCTCGTCGAGCTCGACCGCGTCAGCGGCGTCCTGCTGACGCGCAATGGGGTCGACGCTTCGAAGGTCGGCACCGCACCGCTCGGCGTTACGCCGTCGTTGCTTCGCTGAGCGCGACGGCGAAGCGGGCGGGCGCGCTTTGCAACCAGACGTCGATCTCGCCCGAGGGTAGCGGCGCGGTGACGAAGTTGCCTTGCACGAGGTCGGCGCCGAGCTTGGCGATCGCGTCACGCGGGTCGACGCCCTTCGGGCAGCGCTCGGTGCAGAAGTAGCAACGCGTGCAGTCCCAGATCCCGTGCTC
>DHWK01000082.1:15909-16420 GCA_002413145.1 bacterium UBP12_UBA5184 | reverse complement strand
ATCGCGGCGCCGTCGTGCTGCGACACGTCGAGGGCCGCGCTTATGCCGAGATCGCGGCGATTCTGGGCCAACCCATCGGTACCGTCAAATCCGACGTTCATCGCGGTCTGGCGCTCTTGCGCGCGGACTTACAAAGGAGAGGTCATGCTCAAAGATCTTCAGCGCTTGGGTGAGCTGCGCGCGCCCGCCGGCTTTACCGCGCGCGTGTTGTCGGCGGTCGGTTTGGGGGATCGGTTCGCCTCCCTCGAGAGTCCGCTCGGCCGGGTCTACGTCGCTTGGAGTCCGCACGGCATCTCTGCGGTGATGCGGGCCTCGGGCGATGCGGCCTTTCAGCGCGAGTTCGAGGCACTCAACGGACGGAGCGCCGCGCGCTCGCGCGAGATTCCGCCGGCCTTGCGGCGCGCGATGGAGTCGGGCAACGCCGCCGAGGCTCGCCGCTTGACATACGACCTGCGTTCGAGCACGCTGTTCGAGGCGGCCGTCCTGCGCAAGGCGCTCGAGATCCCGCGCG
>DHWK01000082.1:15423-15755 GCA_002413145.1 bacterium UBP12_UBA5184 | reverse complement strand
TCCCCTGCCACCGCGTGGTGCGCGGCGACGGCAAGATCGGGAACTACGGTTTGGGCGGTCCGCAGAAGAAGACCCAGATCCTCGAAGCGGAGGGCGTCGACGTGGAGACGCTGGGCGATTACGCTCGCGAAGGGATGCGCTTCAAGGGCGTCGCGTCGACGAAGATATTTTGCTGGCCGACGTGCGCTGCGGGGCGCCGCGCCAAGGAACGGAACGTGCGGCCTTTCCGCACCGAGCGTGAGGCGCGCGCGGCCGGCTATCGTCCCTGCAAACTCTGCCGTCCCGCCGCCGCGTAAGGTGCCAGGGCCGCCCTCGACGCGTCGGGTAAGGAG
>DHWK01000082.1:5353-15377 GCA_002413145.1 bacterium UBP12_UBA5184 | reverse complement strand
TGCGTCGGGTAAGGAGCGCGGATGGGCGGTTCGATCGTCGAGGTCACCGGGATTCGCGTCGGGCACGCGCACGACGTGCGCTCGCGGACCGGTTGCACGGTCGTACTCGTCCCCGATCGTGGCGCGGTCTGCGGCGTCGACGTTCGAGGCTCGGCGCCGGGGACGCGCGAGACCGATCTGCTCGCACCGACGGCCCACGTTGAGGTCGTGCACGCCATCGTTTTGAGCGGCGGCAGCGCGTTCGGTCTCGATGCCGCCTCGGGCGTCATGCACTACCTCGAGGGGCGCGGCGTCGGCTACGAAGTCGGGCCCTGGCGCGTTCCGATCGTCCCGGCGGCCGTGATCTTCGACCTCGGCGTCGGCGACGGCAGCGTTCGGCCCGACGCAGCGATGGGCCGCAGCGCGGCGACGGCAGCGCGCGCGGAAGCGTTTCCTGAAGGCTCGGTCGGCGTCGGCTGCGGAGCGACTGCCGGAAAGATGGCAGGCCTCGAACGAGCGATGCGCAGCGGTCTCGGGACGGCCTCGCGCAGGGTGGGCGAGGTCGTCGTCGGCGCGCTCGCCGTCGCTAATGCGATCGGCTGGATCTACGATCCCGAGACGCACGAACGCATCGCCGGTCCGCGCGCCGACGACGGATCGCTGCTCGACGAGGGCCCGCTGCTCGAGGCGCTGCTGCAGAACTCGAGTTTGATCCCAGCCGCGGGAGCAAACACGACCCTCGCGGTCGTAGCGACGAACGCGCGGTTGCGTAAAGTCGACTGCACGAAGGTCGCGCAGATGGCGCACGACGGGCTGGCGCGCGCGATCAAGCCCGTCCATCTCACGCGCGACGGCGACACGATCTTTGCCTGCGCGACGGGCGAGGTCGAGGCGCCACTCGATCTCGTCGGCATCCTCGCCGCCGAAGCGGTCGCGGAGGCGATCGCGCGCGGCGTGCGCGCGGCGAATTAGGTGAGCTTCGCCTACGAGACGTTCCTTGCGCTGCACGAGCGGCGCGAAGCATTCGTCATGCCGAATGCGTGGGACGGCACGTCCGCCGCGATTCTGAAGCGCGCGGGATTCGAGGCGTTGGGCAGCACTTCGGCCGGCATCGCGTTCGCGCTCGGTCGCAGGGATGGGTGTCATGCGGTCTCGCGTGAGGAGGCGATCGCCAACGCCGTCCTGCTCGGAGGCGTCACCGGGCTGCCCGTCAACGGCGATCTCGAGGACGGCTTCGGTCCCGAGCCGGAAGATTGCGCGGCGACGGTGCGCGCTGCGATCGACGCCGGCCTGGCCGGGCTCGGCCTCGAAGACACGACGGCCGATCCCGCGCATCCCTTACACGACTTCGAGCCGGCCGTCGCGCGGATCCGCGCCGCCGCCGTGGCCGCGCGGGGCCGTATCCTGCTCACCGGCCGCAGCGATAATTTTCTGCTCGGAAATCCCGATCTCGACGATACGATTCGGCGGCTCGTTGCCTTCGCGGAAGCCGGCGCCGACGTACTCTACGCGCCCGCGCTACCCGACCTGGACGCAATTCGTGCCGTCGTCCGCGCGGTTGCACCGAAGCCGGTGAACGTCCTGATCGGTCCCGCAAGCGGCCCGCTCTCGCTGGCGGAACTCTCCGCAGCCGGCGTCCGTCGCGTGAGCGTCGGCGGCGCGCTCTACCGTCGCGCTATGTCGGCGCTGGTCGAGGCCGCTACGGCGCTCCGCGCCGGCGAAATGAACGCGGCGCTGGGCGGCGTGCCGTTCGGCGAGATAACGGAGTTGTTTTCCGCCTGACGTCGTCTACGCGCTCGGCCGTTCGGGCGAGGTCCCCTTTTCGCGTGCGAGCGCGACCATCTCGCGCATGCGCGGATGATCGCCCGGAATACCTTTCTCCCAATTTTCGAAGCGCGGGACCGGTTCGCCGACGCGGAAGAGGAAGTAGTAGGCCGACAACTCGCCGAGAAACTTGAAGCGTTTGCGCAAGTCCGCAGCCAGCGACGCGTAGGAGTCGAACGAGCGCAGGTAATTGCGAAAGCCTCCGTGCTCGCGATCCAGCTCGAGCATCGCCTTCGCATTGTCCACCGTCGCGACGACTTTCCTGTACGTTCGGACGACGCCGCCGTCGTCCAAGATCCGTTCGACGTCGCTGCTGTCGAACGAAGCGACGACGTGCGGATCGAAACCTTCGAACAATCGCAAATAGTCGTTCCAACGCGTCTCGATCGTTTTCCACGATAGACCGGCCTGGAACACCGCGCGCGACATCACGGCCAGATAGTCGCCGAGTCGCTGGGGTTCGATCGGTTCCGGGACCGCCATCGGGGTTCGTGTTCGGCGAACCCGCCGGATTTCTCCGCCCGCGGCCGCGGTGCTGCGGAACGGCTCCAGCGAGTGCGGCGGCGAACCGTTCCACGCAATGAGGGAAACCTCCAAGCTCGTAGCGCGGAGCGACGAAGTCGGCGAGACCGGGCGCACGATCCTTTTGCGGCACGGCGGAAGGACGGCGAGGGTCTGTCTGCTGCTGCACGGCCTCACCGCGAGTCCGCCGCAGTTCGCCGAGTTCGGACGCCTGCTCTACGAACGCGGCGCGAACGTCCTCATCCCCGCGCTGCCGCGTCACGGGCACGCCGATCGGCTTTCGAACGTCCTCGAAGGCCTCAATCGCGACGAGCTGGTCGAGTTCTCGCGCCGCGCCTTGGACGAAGCGCGTCAACACGGCGAGCGCGTTACCGTGATCGGCTTCTCGCTCGGCGGCTTGCTCGCGCTGTGGATCGGCCAGCACGAAAGCGTCGAGCGCGTCGTCGCGATCGCGCCCTTTCTCGGCATTCGCTGGTTACCCGACGCGCTCGGTCCGCTCGCGGCGGCCCTCACCTTGCGTCTTCCCAACAAATGGCTCTGGTGGAATCCCTTCGAACGCGAACGCCAAATGCCGGCTCACGGTTATCCCCGTTATCCGACGCACGCGGTCGCGCAGTCTTACCATTTGGCGCGCGAGTTGATCGGGGACGCGCGGACGACGCCGCCGGCGACGAACGATATCGTGCTGGTGGTCAACGACAGCGAGATGGCGGTGCGCAATCGGAGCACGCGCCGGCTGGCGGTTTCGTGGGAGGCGCACCAAACGGCGCGCATCGCGATCCACCGACTACGCGGCTTGCCGCCGTCGCACGACGTGATCGAACCCCTGCGCGCTCCGAAGATCGTGGCGCGCATCTACCCCGAGTTGATCGACCTTGCCGATTCTTGAGGTGACCGTGCCGCGCCCGGCACGCGATTTCGAAGAAGCCGAAGCGCGCTTCGCGGCGCTCTGCCGGCTCGACGAAAACCCGCTGATCGCGGTATGGGGACGCTCGCGCGCGTTTCTCCAGCAACGCAAGACGCGGCTTGCGGTCGTCTTCGTCCACGGTTTCACGAACTCGCCGCAACAATTCGTGCCGCTCGCCGAAACCCTGTCCGGGCGCGGGCACAACGTGATCGTACCGCGCTTGCCCGGGCACGGCGCCGTCGATCGCATCGGGCGGCGCCTCGCCGCCGGCGCTCGCGTCGAAACGTGGCTTGCGAGCCTGGAAGAGTCCGTCGATATCGCGAGCGGCCTGGGCGAACGCGTCGCGATCGCCGGGATCTCGGCCGGCGGCTCGCTCGCGGCTTGGTTCGCGCTGGGGCGCCGAGCGGTCGCACACGCGGTCGGCATCGCCCCGATGTTCGGAATTCTGCGCCTGCCCCCGCCGCTGCAGGAAGCGCTCGTACCGGCGTTGCTGACGCTGCCCGACGGTCTTATCCGGTGGGATCCGTTCGGAGACGGGCGTCAAATTCCCGATCACGCCTATCCTCGCTTTGCGACGCACGGCTTAGCGCAATGTTTGCGCGTCGGGCTGGACGTGTACGAGCGTTCGCGCGAGATGCCGCATTCGCTCGTCACGCTCATTCTCAACGAGCGCGATCCCGCCGTCAATAATGCGATGGCGCTCGAGATTGGGAACCGCTGGTCGAGCGCCGGCGCGGAAGCGATCACGCTGCGCAACCTCCCCGGGATCCACGACATCATCGATCCGGTCAATCCGTATCAGCGCACCGACCTGGTCTATCCGCGCTTGATCGAGGCGCTGGAGTCTTAGCGGCGTGCGAGGCTTCTCACGGGTCGCCACGTAAGTCCGTCCGGTATGAAGGCACCGATCGTGCGATCGCTCGCGTGCGCTGTGGCGGCGTCGCTTTTGTTCTCGGCGTGTACCAAGGTCGGCACGCAATCGGCGGGGGGCGGCGGCGGTAATCCCTGGACGCATCACGGCGTCTTGCGCATGGCGAACCTCTCCGAACCCGACACGCTCAATCCGATCGTCGGGAATCAGCAGATCGACTCCGATCTGGCCCAACTTTGGGGCGGCTATTTCTTCAATTGGAGCGATCAGAACGAGTACGTCCCCGAACTCGCTACCGAGGTGCCGACCTTGGCCAACAAGGGCATCTCGCAAGACGGCAAGACGATCGTCTACCATCTGCGCAAGGGTGTCCTTTGGCACGACGACCAGCCGTTCACCGCCGACGACGTGATCTTCACGTTCCACGCGGTCATGAACAAGAACAATAACGTGCCCAGCACGGTCGGGTACGAACTGGTCACCTCGATCGACAAGTTGGATCCGTATACGATCCGGGTCCATCTCAAGAACGCCTACGCGCCCTTCGTCGCTTCATTCTTCAACCAGTCGGGAAACCCGTATCCCATTCTGCCGGCTCACCTGCTGGCGCGGTATCCCAACATCAACCGCGTCGACTTCAACAGTCAGCCGATCGGGACGGGTCCGTTCAAAATGGAGCGCTGGGCGCGGGGTTCGAAGATCACCTTCGTCGCGAACCCGAAGTACTGGCGCGGGCCGCCGAAATTGCAACGCGTCGAATACAACCCGGTCCCGAACGAGAACACGATCATCGCGCAGTTACAGTCGCACGACATCGATCTGGAATACAACGCCAGCACCACCAACTATCCATCGTATTCGAAGATCCCGGGAACGGTCGTGGTCAAGACCCCGTTCACGCAGTACGGCCAGCTGGGTTTGAACCTCGCGAACGAGTCCGGCATTCTCGCCGACGTCAGCGTCCGAAAAGCACTTTGGTACGCGCTCGATACGCGTGAATTGATCGGCAAGATTACGCATGACATCAACGTGCCCGGCTATACCGATCAGCCCGAGTTCTTATGGGCCTACAATCCAAATGCCACGCATTATCCGTTCGATCCGGCCAAAGCCAAGTCGTTGCTCGACGCGGCGGGTTGGAAACTCGGCCCCGACGGAATCCGTGTCAAGAATGGCGTGAAATTGCACGTCACCTTCGCGACAAGTTCGGGCTCCGCGACCGGAACCGCAGTAGCCGTCGTCGCGCAGCGTGCCTGGCACGATGTCGGCATCGATATGGGCGTGAAGACCTATCCGACGTCGCTTTTCTTCGCGTCCTACGGCGCGCACGGCATTCTGCAGACCGGCAAGTTCGACGTCGGGTTCTATTCTTGGCTCAATGGTACCGACCCCGACGACTCGACGCTGTGGATGTGCGACCAGTTTCCCCCCCACGGCCAGAACGTATATCATTTCTGCGACAAGGCGCTCGACGCGGCGGAGCGCATCGCGGTCTCAAGCAACGACCGGGCGGAACGGAAAGCGGCCTACGACAAGATCCAAGAGATTCTGGCCGATCAGGTGCCGACGATCATCACCTGGTACAACAGCCGGCTCGCGGTCGCCAACACCGACCTCAAGAACTATCGCCCGGCGCATGCGGTTACAAGCTTCTGGAACCCCTACGAGTGGGAGATCTGAGGCGAGCTGGCTGGACGCTCGCGGCGTCGGTCGTCGGTTCGAGCATGATCTTCATCGACGGGACGGCGGTCAACGTCGCCCTGCCGGTTTTGCAGCGCGACTTCGCGGCGGGCGCCGACGCGCTGCAATGGGTGGTCGAAGGTTACGCGCTCTTCTTGTCGGCGCTCCTCTTGCTAGGCGGCGCACTCGGCGACCGGTTCGGGAGACGCCTTATCTTCGCAGTGGGGATCCTGCTCTTCGCCGCGGCGTCGATTGCCTGCGGCCTCGCGGCGAACGCCACGATGCTGATCGTGGCGCGCTGCGTTCAGGGCGTCGGCGGCGCCCTTGCGACACCGGGGAGCCTTTCGCTGATCACGGCCGCATTTGTGGGAGCGGAACGCGGTCGCGCGATCGGGACGTGGTCGGCGGCGTCGGCGATGACGGCGGCGCTCGGACCGTTGCTGGGCGGCTGGCTCACCCAGACGTTTTCGTGGCGGCTGGTGTTTTTCATCAACGTCCCGCTCGCGGCATTGGTCTTGATCGCACTCGTCGCCGTCGCCGAATCGCGCGACGACTCGGCGCCGGCCGAACTCGATCTTGCGGGCGCCGCGCTTGCTACCGGCGGCCTCGGCGGTCTCGTCTATGGCTTGATCGGTATTCAACCGGGGACGCCGGCTCCGTTCGCGGGCGCCGCGATCGTCGCCGGCATCGCGTTGCTCGGTTGGTTCGTCGTGCGCGAGCGGACGTGCGCACTGCCGATGGTCCCGCCGGCGCTCTTCCGGTCTCGCGCCTTTAGCGTCGCGAACGTCTACACGTTCCTCTTATATGGCGCGCTCGGCGGGAGTTTGTATTTCTTGCCGTTCGATCTCATCAACGTCCAGGGTTACTCGCCCGCCGCCGCGGGAGCGGCCCTGTTGCCGTTCGTCCTTCTGGTCGCGCTGTTCTCGCGCTACGCCGGCGCTTCATTGCCGCGCTTGGGGGCGCGGCGGATGCTGACGGGCGGAGCGGTACTCGCGGCGGCCGGGTTCGGGTTGTTCGCCGCAGCGGGGATCGGACGGCCGTACTGGAGCGCGTTCTTCCTCCCGGGCCTGATCCTTGGAGCGGGCTTCGCGTCCCTGGTCGCACCCTTGACGACGACCGTCATGGACGCGGGCGAAGAACACGGCGGCGTCGCCTCCGGCGTGAACAATGCCGTCTCGCGCGTCGCCTCGCTGATCGCCGTCGCGGCGCTGGGGATCGTTTTGGCCGCCGTCCTGGACGCTAACCTGAACGTTCAGCTCGATCGGCTCGGGATCGCGCCGGCGACGCGCGCGGTCGTCGAGCGCGAGCGCGCCCAAGTCGCGGCGGGGAGCGTGCCGCACGACATCGTCGACGGGCGGCAGCGCGCGTTGGTAGCCGAGGCGGTTGGGAGGGCGTATCAGCGTGGCTTCGATGCGTTGATGTTCGCGGCGGCGGCATTGGCGCTGGGAGGAGCGGCCCTCGCCTGGTTTGGCCTGCGCGACCCCTCTAGCCGCTCGAGCGCGAAGGCGTGATCGTCGGACGAGCGATGAATTCGCAGGAGGTTATGAAACAATGTATTCTCTCAACGCTTGGGACCCGGGGCGAGCCACCGGCAGCCCATCATACCAGCCGTCGTTGCACGATGCAGCAAGCGGAAACACCGTCCCGGTGACGACCTGCGGGCCCTCGTCCGATACGCTTTCGCGCGTCGTCCCGTCGGGTATCTCGCGCCTTGCGCCGTCGTCATTCGGTTCGTCAGGGGCTGCGAACGGAGGCCCGGCGAGCGTTATGGCGGCATTCACGGCATTCGTGCAGCAGATGTTCGGCCAGATCGCGGCCTGGATGCAACACTCGATGTTTTCGGGAGCGAGTGCGCCACCGACGGCTCGGTATCTGGACGGTAAAGGCGCGGGAGGACTGCCGCCGACCGGCCCGTAGTCGAGCGACGTAATGAGACCGTCGACGTTCTCGATCGTCGCGCTCGATCGCGAAGCCGGCGAACTCGGCATCGCGGTCGCGTCGAAGTTTTTGAGCGTCGGCGCATTGGTTCCGTGGCTCGAGGCCGGCGCCGGCGCGATCGCGACGCAAGCCTGGGCGAACACCGGGTTCGGTTCGCTCGGACTCGCATCGTTGCGCGAGGGAAGAAGCGCGACCGGAGCGCTCGAGAGGTTGCTCGCGACCGACGACGGCCGCGAACATCGTCAGGTCGGAATCGTCGATGCTGCGGGCCAGTCCGCATCGCACACCGGGACGGCGTGCATTCCGTGGGCCGGCGGCATCGCGGGAGACGCCTTCGCCGCGCAAGGCAATTGCCTCGCGGGCCCGGGCGTCCTCGACGCCCTCGCCGCGACGTTCTCGGCGTCGCGCGCTCGTTTGGCGGATCGACTCATCGCCGCGCTTGCGGCGGCGCAGGCAGCCGGGGGTGACAAACGCGGTCAGCAGAGCGCCGCCCTGCTGGTCGTCAAGCCGAAGGGCGGCTACGGCGGCTACACCGACCGCTACGTCGACCTGCGCGTCGACGACGCGCGCGAACCCATCGAAGAACTCGCACGGCTGCTCAAACTTCACGCGCTCTATTTTTTCCCGGCCGAACCACACGACGTACTGGCGATCGACGCTGCGCTCGGCGCCGAATTGGTCGCGCTCTTACAACGGGCCGGTGCACTTCCGCCGGCGGAAAAGCACTTCGACGAGGCGGCGCACGAAGCGCTGGTCCGTTTCATGCACGTCGAAAACTTGGAAGAACGCGTCCGCGCCGACGGCACGATCGACCGCCAGACGCTCGAGTATCTCCGCGAATGGAAGGCCCCGGGCTAGCTCGGCGGCTTGCCGATTCCTTTGATCGCGATGAAGGTCACGATGTCCCAGGCGTTGCGAATGCCGATGAAGATCAGTAACACGGCGCCGGCTGCGATTGCGAACAGTGCTTTGACCGGGATGGTGGGAAACGCGATCGCGCCGCCGAGGATCCATCTCTCAGACCGTGATGCCAAGCGACATCGCGGTTTCCCGCGCGGCGCGCTGACCGGTTTCGAGCGCCCCGTTCACCGTGCCGCCTTGGCCGTCAATCGAAGTTGCCTCGCCCGCGAAGAACAGCGTGTCGTCAACCGGTGCTGCGAGCGTCGCGCGCGCATCCCCGCCTCCGGTGGCGACGTAACTGTACGCGCCGCGCGCGAACGGGTCGTTGCCCCAATCGTGCGTGAGACCGCTTTCGAACTCCCGACGCGCGCGGGCGGGCTCCCCGAACAACGCGCCAAAGCCATCGAGCGCGCGCGCGACGCGTTCTGCCTGCGAGGCGCCGCCCAACGCGGTCGCCTTCGGACCGCCGGCCCAGGCCACAATCAGCTCGCTGCGCACCGGAAACTGCGTCCAATACGCCGCGAACGGCTGCCCTACGCAGCGGAAGAACCCGCCGTCACGGTAACGCCCGTCGCGAACCTGCTCCCAGAAGGCCGTCCGAAACCAGAGTGCCACCCTAACCGCGTGGCCCATCTCAATGCTCGCAAGGGCGTCGCGCTTGATTGCGGGTAGGCCCGGATCGAACACCACCTCATTCTCGTCGCCGCCGTGCCGCAAGACCCCTACCGGAAGCGTCACGATGGCGGCTCGCGCGCGAATCGTCCGCAATTCGCCCAGACCGCTTTGCGCATCGACGGCGACGGCGCCACGGCGCCACGAAATTCGGCGCACGACCGTCGACAGGCGTGTCTCTACGCCCGCGGCGTGGCAGGCGTTGCTCAAGCGTTCGAACAGCGGCCCGTAACCGGCAAGCGGTCGCGCGCTTGAAAAATCGACACCTGAACGCCACTCGTCGGCGATCGCCCGCGCACTCGCGATCGCGGGATCGGCGGCCTCGAATCCCTCGACGAATAAGCACGCCGCCTGTGCCGTTTTTCGCAGTGCGTCGTCGCCCTCGAAGCGCCGCAGAAATCGATCGACACTCTCATCGGCGGCGAGCTCGCGAGCCCGCTCGAATATGCCCGCGGCGGCGATGAAGTCGTCGTCGTTACGTCGCAGTTCGCCATCCTCGCCGCACGCCCATGACTCGCCGCCGGTGTCGATTGCCACGCTCCCGACCTCGCGGAGTAAGGCCATCGTCTCGGGGGCCGGGCCGTGAATGAACTCCGCGCCGAGTTCGGCCGCCGGCGCGGCCGGCGCCGAGGGGACCGACCAGACGCGGCCCCCCGTTCGGTCACGCGCCTCGAGTACGATTATGCGCAGCGATCGGTCCGCTAGGCTTCGCGCGGCGGCTAAACCCGCCG
>DHWK01000082.1:4750-5337 GCA_002413145.1 bacterium UBP12_UBA5184 | reverse complement strand
CGCGCGGCGCCAAACCCCGCCGCACCGGCGCCGATAACGATCGCGTCCGCATCGATGACGAGGCTTAAATCGACCATTCGTAGGCGTTCCAGTTCTCGATGATGCCGTTTGGTCGAAAGTTCTTGAGGTCGTCGTTGATCGCTTCGATCTGCCGTGGCCACCACAGATAGACGAAGGGCGCGTCCTCGGCCAAGAATTCCTCGATCTCGGCGTAGGCGCGTCGCCGCGTCGNNGAGATCGTAGTGCCCAAGAGCCATCCGCTGCGCCGCATCCATCTTTGGGTTGCAATAGCGCGACCAATTCCACCCCTTGGGCGGAAATTGATCGCACAGCAACTGCGTGGAATCGTCGGGATCGATGCCGGCATACCAAGGCCCGACGGTCGCTTGAAAGCGCCCGCTCGCGAGAATCCCACCTTGGGCTTGGGTCGCATACAGGAGGCTCGTATTGTAGCCTTTCGGCTCGAGCTCGATCCCTGCGTCGCGCTCCATCGCCGCGATCGGGGCCACCCGAATGCGATCGGTGTAGGAGTCCGGCCGAAAGGCGAAGCCGATCGTGAGGCGCTGCGCGCCGCGCCGGCGGACGCC
>DHWK01000082.1:0-4727 GCA_002413145.1 bacterium UBP12_UBA5184 | reverse complement strand
CCGTCTCGTGGGCTCGGAGATGTGTATAAGAGACAGGTCCGAGCTTTGGGAAGGTCCCGGCTTTTCGTTCCCGCGCGCGGATCGAACGCCCACATGAAGGACGGCAAGTCTTCGGTTGCCGGAAGCGTCGTGCCGAAGGTGAGGTCGCGGACGAGACGCGGCTTGTCGAGCGCGAGGCCGAAGGCGCGGCGCACGCGTGCGTCGTCGACCGGGGGCGTCTGCGTATTGAATTGAATCGCGTCGTAACCGTTGAAATCCACCAAGCGCACTGAAACGCCCGCGATGCCTTTCAGTTGCGGATAGACCCTCGGCGTCGGTTCGATGAACCAGTCGATCTCGTGGGTGCGCAGCTGGTTCACGATCGTGTTTTCGTCCGGGACGACGTGCAGGACGATATGCCGTAATTTTGGCTTGCCCAAAAAGTAGTCGTCGTTTGCGGCAAATTCGATATAGTCGCCGCGTTGCCAGCGCACGAACTTGAAGGGCCCAGTGCCGATCGGCGCACCGTCGAACGGGATGCGGTCGAGGCTCTTGTAACGTTGCAGCAGATGGGCCGGCAGGATCTCGAACGGCGAATCGCTGTGCGCGAAGAACGTATGGATGGCCGGGGCGAACGGTTTGGTCAGGTGCAAGACGACGGTGTAACCGTCGGGGGTTTCGACGCGCGCGATGTCGTCGTAGCCATGCCGGGTCGAAACCGCGGTATTGGGATTCATGATCGCGGCGACCGTAAAGGCGACGTCGTGGCTCGTGAACGGTGCACCGTCATGCCAGCGCACGCCGCGCCGCAGATGATAAACGATCGTGAGCCCGTCTCGGGAGATTCCCCCGTTCGCGAGCGTCGGGACGGCGGCCGCGAGCACGGGATGATCGCGGCCCTCCGGATCGGTCGCGATCAGCGGGTCCAGCATGAAGCTTTCGGCGATCCCCTCGGTCGTGGTCGTCGAGAGGATCGGGTTGAGCGACTTCGGACTGGAGGCAACCGCTATTCGTAGCGTGCCGGGTACCGTCCAGGGGTGTCGGCTCGCGCCCTCGCCCGATGCGCCCCCGACCCGCGTGCAACCCGCGAGGATCGCGGCCGCCAGCATCGTCGCCAAAATCCGCTCGCTCCGCACGCCCGACCCGTTGGTGGGCGCGGCAAATTCCCCTTGGACGGCTCGCGCTGTGCCACCCAGTTGGCACAATGGACCCATACGATACTCGAAAAGCAGCAGCCCAGCGCCGCCCCCGGGCGGCAGAGGACAAGATGGACGAACACGAGACTGCGAATCTCGTCGACGAGGCCGACCTCGCCGAAGACGAAGCCGCCGAAATCCGCTGCAGCCTGACGGCCCTCGGAGAAGCGGCCGTCTCAGAGCGCCGCGGTCGTCCCTTTCGGGGATTCGGTCCCTGCTGGCCCCCCGCCGTACCCTAGCGGCCGCCCGCCGGCGCCGAAAATGCACCGGTGCCGGCGCCGGGATGCGTGACAACAGCATTTGACGCTCGAAGGGGCACCTGGTACAATCCGGTGGTTCCGGCCCACCTGCGGGTGGGGCGGAATTTGCGCGTGTCCTTGGGAGATCGGTTGCCGACCATCAGTCAGCTCGTCCGTAAGGGACGTCAGAAGCTCGAAAAAAAGGTAAAAGCTCCGGCTTTGCGTGTGGCGCAGACGGGGCCGAAGCCGGGTCATCCGGACTTGCCTCTGCGCATCTTCGCGGTCCGCGGCAACCCGTTCCGTCGCGGCGTGTGCACCCAAGTCAAGACGATCACCCCCAAGAAGCCGAACTCGGCACTCCGCAAAGTCGCGCGCGTCCGCCTCACCAACGGCGAGGAAGTGACCGCCTACATCCCGGGGATCGGGCACAATCTCCAAGAGCACTCCGTCGTGCTGATCCGCGGCGGCCGCGTCAAGGATCTGCCCGGGATCCGCTACCACATCATCCGCGGGACGCTCGATACGTCAGGCGTCGCGAACCGCCGGCAAGGGCGCTCGAAATACGGCGCCAAGCGCGCGGCCAAGAAATAGGATAGCTCAGTGCCTCGCAAGGGAGCCGTCCCCAAGCGGCAGATTCTGCCCGATCCGCGCTTCAATTCGAAGATTCTGGCGCGCTTCATCAATAAGATCATGCTCGCCGGCAAGCGTTCGTTGGCGGAGCGAATCCTCTATAACGCGCTCGACATCGTGCAAGAGAAGACCGGCAAAGATCCGATGGACGTTTTCAATCAGGCGCTCGGCAATGCGATGCCGATGGTCGAAGTGCGCCCGCGGCGCGTCGGTGGCGCGACCTATCAGGTGCCGATGGAAGTCCGTCCCGACCGTCGTCAGGCGATGGCGATGCGTTGGCTGATTCAGTACGCCCGCAATCGCGGCGACGGTCGCTCGATGCAAGAGAAGCTGGCCGCCGAGCTGATGGATGCCTCGAATAACGTCGGCGCAACGGTCAAGAAGCGCGAAGACACGCATAAGATGGCGGAAGCCAACAAAGCCTTCGCGCACTATCGCTGGTAATCGCCATGGCAGCTCTCGCACGCGATTATCCGCTCGAGCGGACTCGCAATATTGGAATCGCAGCCCATATCGACGCCGGCAAGACGACGGCGACCGAGCGTATTCTGTATTACACCGGCCGCACGCACAAACTCGGCGAGGTGCACGATGGCGCGGCGACGATGGATTGGATGATCCAGGAACAGGAACGCGGCATCACGATCACCTCGGCCGCGACCGCCTGCACCTGGCGCGACACGCGCATCAACATCATCGATACGCCTGGCCACGTGGACTTCACCGTCGAAGTCGAGCGCTCGCTGCGCGTCCTCGACGGTCTGGTCGCGCTGTTCGACTCCGTAGCGGCGGTGCAGCCGCAGTCTGAGACGGTCTGGCGTCAAGCCAACAAATATATGGTCCCGCGGATCATCTTCGTCAACAAGATGGATCGCACGGGCGCCGACTTTTTCAATTGTGTCGCGAAGATTCGCGAACGCCTCGGCGCGAACGCCGTCCCGATTCAGGTTCCGATCGGCGCCGAAGATCAATTCAAGGGCGTGGTCGACCTCTTCACGATGCGCAAGGTCGTCTACACCGACGACCTCGGTAACACGATGGATGAGGAGCCCGTCGAGCCGGGCGAACTCTTCGATACGGCGATGCAGTGGCGCCAGGCCCTGATCGAAGCGATCGCCGAGCAGGACGATCATCTGCTCGAGATGTTCTTCGCGGGCGAAGAGCTGCCGCTCGACCGATTGAAGACGGCCCTGCGAAAAGCGACGATTGCGGGCTCGGTTCTGCCGATGCTGTGCGGCTCGGCCTTCAAGAACAAGGGTGTACAACCGCTGCTCGACGCGGTCGTCGATTTCTTGCCGTCGCCGCTCGAGGCCAAACCGATCATCGGTCTGGATCCGAAAGATTCGTCCAAGACGATCGAAGGCAAACCTGCCGACAACGAACCATTCGCGGCCCTGGCCTTCAAGATCGCGACCGATCCATACGGCAACCTCACCTACTTCCGGGTCTATTCCGGGACGCTCGAGAAGGGCACCTATCTTTACAACGCGCGCTCGGGCCGCAAAGAACGCATCGGCCGCATCCTGCGCATGCACGCCAACCATCGCGAAGACATCGATATCATCGGCGCCGGCGACATCGCGGCCGCCGTGGGCTTGACCGACACGCGCACCGGTGACACGCTGTGCGACGAGAAGCACGCGATCGTCCTCGAGAACATCACCTTCCCCGATCCCGTCATTTCGCAAGCGATCGAGCCGAAGACGAAGGCCGATCAAGACAAACTCGGGATCGCGCTGACGCGTCTCGCTCAAGAGGATCCGACCTTTAGAATGCGGACCGACGAGGAGACGCAGCAGACGATCATCGCCGGGATGGGCGAACTCCATCTCGAGATCATCCTGGACCGGCTGCGCCGCGAGTTCAAGGTGGAAGCGAACGTCGGTAAACCGCAGGTTGCCTACAAAGAAGCGATCACACGACAGGCCGAGCAGACCGGGCGCTTCGTTCGCCAGACCGGCGGCAAGGGGCAATACGGCGTCGTCGAGTTGCGCATCGAACCGGGCGAGCCGAACTCCGGCTTCATCTACGAATGGAAAGTCGTCGGGGGACGCATCCCCAAAGAGTTTTCCAAGTCGATTCAGGGCGGGATTCGCAAGGCCTCGGAGAGCGGCTGCCTCGCAGGCTATCCGGTGCTCGATTTCAAGGCGACCATCCTGGACGGCGACTACCACGACGTCGATTCTTCGGATATCGCGTACGAGATCGCGGCGTCGATGGCATTCAAGGACGCCAACCGGGCGGCCGGCCCGATCCTCAAAGAACCGATTATGAAGGTCGAAGTGACCACTCCCAAGGACTTCTTCGGAGCGATCAGCGGCGACCTCAACCGCCGGCGCGGCGAGATTCAGCATTCCGAAGAAGTCGCCGGCGGCGCGCTGACCATCACCGCGAACGTCCCCCTCTCAGAGATGTTCGGCTATGCGACCGATATGCGTTCGGCGACGCAAGGCCGCGCCACCTACACGATGGAGTTCAGCCACTACCAGAAGGCGCCGAAGTCCGTGCAGGAAGAGATCGTCGCCAAAGCTCAAGGCAAGAAACCTGCCGCCTAAAACCCCCCCAAACCCGCAAAGAACCTAAGGAAGTAACGATACAGAATGGCTAAGGCAAAATTCGAGCGGAACAAACCGCACGTCAATATCGGTACGGTCGGACACGTCGATCACGGTAAGACGACGCT
>DHWK01000147.1:26384-28501 GCA_002413145.1 bacterium UBP12_UBA5184 | reverse complement strand
CGATGCGCTCACGCGGCACGACCAATGTCGGTAGATCCTGGCCGCTCTCCTGCGCCACTCCGACGCGCGACGCGATCTCCGCGCCGCGAGCGTCCATGCGCGGAGCATCGGTTGGAACATAGGGCTCGCGATTCGTCGGCGCCGGACCGGTGTAGGGGATCGCGCTGTAGCGGGTGAGCGTGCTCATTCCAAGGCTTTATCCTGAGCCGCGGAGCGGCGAAGGATCTCCGGTGGCACCGCGCTGCGCATCCGACGTGTGCCGGGCGTGGTGGAGAGTATCGCTGTGCCGCCAGAGATCCTTCGCTCCCGCCTTCCGCCGCCCGCGCTCAGGATAAACTTGGCCCGTTTCACCGCTTGATCTCTCCGCGCTCGATCTTTTCCTTCAACTTCAGAATCCCGTACATCAAACCCTCTGGCGTCGGCGGACATCCAGGCACCCAGATGTCGACCGGAATGACCTCGTCGATCCCTTGGACAACGTGGTACATGCGATAGAAACCGCCCGACGTCGCACAAGCGCCCATGGCGATCACGTACCTCGGCTCGGGCATCTGCTCGTAAATCTTTTTCATGACGGGCGCCATCTTGTCCACGATCGTGCCGGCCACAATCATCAGATCGGCCTGCCTGGGCGAGAAACGAACGACCTCCGCGCCGAATCGCGCGATGTCGTAGTGCGACGACACCATGGACATGAACTCGATCGCGCAACAAGCGGTGCCGAATGGCAGGGGCCAGAGAGAGTTGCCGCGCGCCCAGTTGACCATCGTGTCGACCTTGGTGGTCAGGTAGGAACCGCCGCCGAGGTCGCCGAGGTCGCGGTCGGCCTCGCCGGGGAGAGTGATCAGCCCCTTCTCGGCGTCTTCGCCGGGAGCGATTCCCTCCTTGCGGGCGATGATCGATTCAGGATTGTCGAATCGTTGCGCGGGCATAAACGTTTGCGGCGGCGAATGATGTCACACGCTGCAGGGCAAGGGATCGAATCGTACGGCTTTGAGAAAGATTTCACAAGCGGGAAAAACAATCGCAATGATCGGCCGTAGAATTCGCGCGAACTAAGAAGGGGAAACTATGAAAAAACTTCGTTTCATTTTCGCGCTGCTCTTCATCGCCATCGCGATGCAGGCACTCGCGGACCTCGGCCCGCTGATTCCGCGCGACGTCCTGTTCGGCAACCCGGAGCGAGCCAATCCGCGGATTTCGCCTGATGGAAAGCGTCTGGCGTGGCTCGCGCCCGACCCGAAAAACGTCTTGCAGGTCTGGGTCCGCACGATCGGCCAGAGCGACGACAAGATGGTCACTGCCGACAAGAAGCGCGGCATCCGCCAGTACAACTGGGCAAGCGACAACAAGACACTGCTCTACCTTCAGGACAACGATGGTGACGAGAATTTCCACATCTACGGCGTCGATCTGGCGAGCGGAATCGTCCGCGACTACACGCCGATTCAGGGATCACGGGCAGGGATCGAAGCGTTGGAGCCCGGCATTCCTGATCAGATGCTCGTCTCGATCAATGGGCGCGACAAGCACGTGTTCGACATCTACCGCGTGACGTTGTCGACCGGCGCGCTTGTCCTGGATACGCAGAACCCGGGCGACGTCGCCGGTTGGGTCGCCGACAAGAATCTCAACATCCGCGCCGCACAGGTCATCCCTGCGGACGGCGGCACGGAGATCCGCATCCGCGACAATCCTCAAAGCGCGTGGCGCACGTGGATGAAAGCAGGTCCCGAGGAGAACGTCGGCATCGATGACATCTCGGCGGATGGGAAAGCGGCGATCGTCGAGACCTCGATCGGCAGCGACACTGCGCACGTTGTGCTGAAGGACTTCGCGACTGGGAACGAGACGGTCATTGCCTCATCTCCGGACGTCGACGCCGGCGTGGTCATGGTGAATCCGAAAACCCACACCGTCGAAGCCGTGTCGTTCGAGCCGGGACGACGGACCTGGAAAGTCATCGATCCGTCGGTGAAAGCGGATTTCGATGGGATCGCGAAGCTCGATTCCGGCGATTTCGTTGTGACCAATCGCGATGAGGCCGATCGCACCTGGCTCGTGGGCTTCACATCCGATCGCGGACCGGTGAAGTACTACGCCTGGGATCGCGACGC
>DHWK01000147.1:24738-26147 GCA_002413145.1 bacterium UBP12_UBA5184 | reverse complement strand
GAGATGAAGCCGGTGGTGATTCCCACCCGCGATGGCCTGAAGATGAATGCCTATCTGACGCTTCCCGCCGGCCTGCCCCCGAAGAATCTGCCGATGGTCCTCTTCGTCCATGGCGGTCCGTGGGGGCGCGATACGTGGGGATACAGCAGCTACGCGCAATGGCATTCGAATCGCGGCTACGTCGTGCTGCAGCCGAACTTCCGCGGCTCAACCGGATACGGGAAAAAGTTCCTCCACGCCGGTGACAAGCAGTGGGGTCTGAAGATGCACGACGACCTGATCGATGCCGTGAACTGGGCGGTCAAGCAGGGCTACGTCGATCGCAATCGCGTGGCGATCATGGGTGGATCGTACGGGGGCTACGCCACGCTCGCCGGAATGACATTCACACCGGACGTCTTCTCCTGCGGCGTCGACATCGTCGGCCCATCGAATCTGAAGACGCTGATCGGATCGATTCCGCCGTACTGGAAGCCGATGCGGGCGATGTTCGATGCGCGCATGGGCAACGTCGACGATCCGAAAGATGCGGAGCTGATCCGCAACGCGTCGCCGCTGTTCAAGGCGAATCAGATCAAGAAGCCGCTTCTGATCGGACAGGGCGCGAACGACCCGCGCGTGAATAAAGCGGAGTCGGAGCAGATTGTCGACGCCATCCAGAAGAACGGCGGATCGGTCACCTACGTCATCTACAGCGACGAAGGACACGGATTCGCGCGGCCGGAGAATCGGATCGATTTCAACGCCCGCGCCGAGAACTTCCTCGCTCAATGCCTCGGCGGCCGCGCCGAACCGCTGCCCGGCGATCGCATTCCGGGATCGACCGCATCGGTGCGCGTGGTAGCCGCTGGCAAGAGTAGTGGAGGCAAGTAGGAACTATCTCACGAACCATTGAAACGCCTCCTGCGCGACGTTCGGCGGAACGGTGTGCCCTCCGTCGAACTCGCGCAGGTGGACGTCGAGATGCGCGCGACGCAGATCGCGCACAATCGTGCGGCTGTGATCGATCGGCAGAATGTCGTCGGCCGCCCCATGGGACAAGAAGTAGTGGGCCGCACCCACACGCCGCAGCGGAATCAGGAATCCGGGCGAAAAAGCGAGAACGTGAGTGAAGAGATCGCCGTTGGCGACGCCGAGCGCGATCGCCATCGTTGCGCCATCGGAGAAGCCCGTCACTGCGAGGTGGGCGCGATCGACCGCGCATCGCCGGAATGCCGCAGCGAGCGCCGCGCCGAGAAACGGCAGATCGAGATCGAAGCGTCCGTGAATCGCGTCCCACGTCGCATCGAGCGACTTCGGAACGAGCAGCGCCACTGCGAATTCGTCCGCCAGCGGGCGAAATCTCGCGAGAATTCGTTCCGGATCTCCGGTCGCGCCGTGCAGAAGAAGAGAGAAGCGGCCTCGATGAT
>DHWK01000147.1:24274-24551 GCA_002413145.1 bacterium UBP12_UBA5184 | reverse complement strand
GGCCGAACGTTGAGACGTCCGGCGTCAATGCCTGACCCTGCAGACTCGCATCGCGCGAACGCGAGCGCCCCGAGAGCCAGCATTTCGCGGCGAGTCATCATTGGCGTTCCTGAAAGAATTTCTCCAGCCGGTCGGCGACGTGCTCGGCATGCCACTGCTCGGCGACCTCGCGCCCGCGGACACGAAGCTTCTCACGAAGGCCGGAGTCGGCGAGGAGCTCAATGAGTTTTTCGCCGAGCTCGACGCCGTTCTCTTCCGGCGCGAACAGCGCGTAGTC
>DHWK01000147.1:23895-24125 GCA_002413145.1 bacterium UBP12_UBA5184 | reverse complement strand
CCCAGCGCCTCAGCGCCAGGCAATCCGAATCCTTCTTCGCGGTGATTCGGAGCGATCAGTACGTCGCACGAATGCATCAGCCGCGTCATCTCGCGCGTCGAGAGGGCGACGTGAAACTCCTGCACGGAATCGAGCGGCTCCTCGCGTGAGGGCACCCACGGCGACACGCGCACGAGGTCGAACTTCTGATGGAACCAGCGAGCGTGCGCCGCCGCACCGTAACCTTCGTC
>DHWK01000147.1:18764-23818 GCA_002413145.1 bacterium UBP12_UBA5184 | reverse complement strand
CCGCCGCACCGTAACCTTCGTCGATGCCTTTCAAGTCGGCTTGCGACTGACCGCAGAGGAGAACGCGCAGCGGCTCGTTTTCTCGCGCGGTGCGCGCCCGGAAGAACTCTTCGTCGACGATCTGTCCGACATACGTCACGTCCTCGGTGAATTGCTTGCAGATGGGAATCAGATGCCGCGAGACGACCAGCTTCGGCAGCGGCAGACGATAGGCCGCATCGATCTCCCCGCGGATCGGTTGATACGCGGTGAAGGCGCCCTCATATCCCTGACAGAGATGGATGGCCCGCTGGCGAGCGATGTTCCAGGCCGGCTGCAGCGTGAGCCAGAACGTTCCGATCACGAAGTCGTCGTCGCCCGCATCGTAGTGATTGAAGTCCTCGATGTAGATCCACTCGCCGCGCGAGGTGCGCCATGTGAGCGGGAGACCCTTCGTGACCAGACGGACGCTGTGGCCGCGCGCGATGAGCGCGTCCGCCTGCGCGAGCTGCACCCGGATTCCGCCGGAGAGCGCAGTGTCTTCGAGAAGGTAGGCAATGCGCATTCAGCGGTTTTGCGCGACGACGTAGTAGCCGGCGGGAAGCAGATCCTCTCTGGAAAAGTCGCGGCCCAACGCGGACAGCAGCTCCTCAACGCCGCGGGTGCGAATCGTCTCCTGCGGCGTGATCTCCACAATCGTCCAGCCGGCGATCGCGATCATCTCTTCGATCGATTGCCGTGTGAAGAAGCGCAGGTGTCCGACACATGTCAATCCCATATAGACGTAGTCGAAGCGGCCATGCAGCAGATCGGAGATCACCGCGGCGTTGGCGATGTTCGGAATGCTGAGCAGCAGATGACCTCCCGGCGCCGACACGTGCCGCAGCTCGGAGAGGAAGGTCCACGGCTCGTCGAGATGCTCAACGATGTCGCCGCCGATGATCCAGTCGAACTTCTCCTTGAGGACGGAGACAATCTCGCGGGCGTCGCCGCAGTAGACATCATCGATCCGCTTGCGAGCGACCGCGGCGGCTTTCGGATCGAGCTCGATGCCGACGACGCGGCACTGCTGTCGCTCTTTGAGCGCGGCGCCGAGGGGTGCTTCGCCGCAACCGAATTCGAGGACGGATTTGGCGTCGGTGGCGATGCGATCGAGCAGGTCGCGACGCGCGTCCCCCCGCAGCGAGACCCAGCGATGAATGAAGTCGCTGCGCGAGATCACCACGTCGCGTCCTTTGAGGATCTCGATGAAGGTCATGCGCAGGTCACGGATGTCGGCGGTGCGGCAGAGAAACGCGCCAGGGTCGGAAAGGTCCCAGGTGGCACGGGCCACGGCTCCGTCAGTCTGTTGAAGCGCCGTTGTCTCGATCTCGAACTCGCGGAGCGCGCGGATCGCACGGGCGATCGCCGCCACACGCGTGTCGTCGTGGACGATCAGCTTCGCGATCATCGGGTCGTAGAGCGGAGAGATCTCAGAGCCGTCCTCCACGCCCGAGTCGACCCTTACCCCCGGCCCACCCGGCTCTCGGTAGCCAGAGATCCGCCCGGGCGTGGGCAGGAAGCCGGTGGATGGGTCCTCCGCGTTGATCCGGCACTCGATCGCGTGCCCGTTCAGCCGGACGTCCTCCTGGCGCAGCCATAGCGGCTCTCCGGCCGCGATCAGCACCTGCTCGCGGACGAGGTCGAGGCCCGTCGCCAGCTCCGTGACCGTGTGCTCGACCTGGATCCGCGGGTTCATCTCGATGAAGGCGAGGTTGCCGTCGTGGTCGAGCAGGAACTCCATCGTCCCGGCGCCCGTGTACCCGATCGACGTCGCGCCGGCGACCGCCTTCTCGCCGATGTCCTTGCGCATCTCCGGCGTCAGGTGCGTGGACGGGGCCTCCTCGATCAGCTTCTGGTGGCGCCGCTGGACCGAGCAGTCGCGCTCGCCGAGGTGGACCACGTTCCCGTCGCCGTCGGCGAGCACCTGGACCTCGACATGGCGGGCGGGGACGAGCACTTTCTCGACGTAGAGGCTCCCGTCACCGAAGGCGGCGAGCGCCTCTCCCGATGCGGTCTGGAACGCGTCCTCGAGCTCGGCCCGGTCGTCGACTGGCCGCATCCCCTTGCCGCCGCCGCCGGCGGAGGCCTTGATCATCACGGGATAGCCGATTTCGTCGGCGATCTTCACCGCGTGTTTTTCGTCCGCGATCACGCCGAGATGGCCGGGCACGGTCGACACCTTGGCGGCGGCGGCGGCCTTCTTCGACTCGATCTTGTCGCCCATCGCCGCGATCGCCGCCGGCGGCGGGCCGACGAAAATCAGCCCGGCGTCCGCGACCGCTTGCGCGAAGGGGGCGCGCTCCGAGAGAAAACCATACCCGGGATGGATCGCATCGGCGCCGAGGCTACGCGCGGCGTCGATGACGCGGCCGATATCGAGATACGATTCGCGCGCCGGGGCGGGGCCCAGACGCGCCGCATCCTGCATGAACTCGAGATGGTATGCGTGCGCGTCGGCGTCGGAGAAGACGCCCAGCGGAACGATTCCGGATTCGCGCGCCGCGCGAGCGACGCGCACCGCGATCTCGCCCCGATTCGCGACGAGCAAACGGCGGATCGGTTTCGCCGGCATCAGTCTTCGCGCCATGTGGCCCGGCGCTTTTCAAGGAACGCCTTGAGGCCTTCTTGGCCTTCCTCGCTGGTGCGCTGTTGCGCGATCGCTTGCGCCGTGATCTCGAGCGTCTCGTCGTAGTCCGCTTGCGCGACGCGCGCCAAGAGCTTCTTGAAGGCGCCGATCGCACTCGGACCGGCGCCAAGCAGCTCTTTGACGACGCGCGCGACGGCGGCGTCGAGTGCCTCGGCTGCGACGACCTCGTGGACGAGACCGATTGCGAGCGCGCGCTGCGCGGAGAAGCGCTCGCCGGTGAGGCAAAGCGCGCGCGCGTGCGAGAGACCGAGCTTGGCGACGACGAACGGGGAAATGACCGCGGGCAGGATGCCGAGTTTGGTTTCGGTGAATCCGAAGAACGCGTCTTGTGCCGCGATCGCGATATCGCAGACCGCAAGGAGCCCGGCGCCGCCGCCGAGCGCGGCTCCCTGAACGCGCGCGATCACCGGCTTGGGGACGCGGTCGATTGCGCGATACATGCGAGATAGGCCGCGTGCGTCTGCGACGTTTTCGTCTCGCGACAAGGCGAGTGCGCCGCCCATCCAAGTCACGTCGGCGCCGCCGCAAAACATCTTGCCGTTGCCGGAAAGGACGATAACGCGAACGCTCGCATCCTCGGCGAGCGCCAAGAACGTCTCGCGGACTTCGCCGATCAGGGCCGCATTGAAAGCGTTGCGGACCTCGGGGCGATCGAGTGCGACGTGCGCGACCGATCCCTCGCGACGGACGACGACCAAAGCGGGCTCCATGCCGCCGCCTTCGAGGACGAGTGTCTGCTCCCTTACAGGAAGGCGTTCCGGCTTGTGCTACGNNCGAGCGCCAAGAACGTCTCGCGGACTTCGCCGATCAGGGCCGCATTGAAAGCGTTGCGGACCTCGGGGCGGTCGAGTGCGACGTGCGCGACCGGTCCCTCGCGACGGACGACGACCAAAGCGGGCTCCATGCCGCCGCCTTCGAGGACGAGTGTCTGCTCCCTTACAGGAAGGCGTTCCGGCTTGTGCTACGATAACGCGGATGGACGCGACCGCGCCGCTGCCCCACGCCGTCGAGCAGAGCGAGAGCGAGCCGCTGATCTACCGTCACTCCGTGACCACCCGGATCACGCACTGGCTTACGGTGCTGACCTTCGTCGTCTTGGTGATGAGCGGATTGCAGATTTTCAACGCCTCACCGGAGCTCGACGCCTCCGACAAGAGCGATCCGGGTCGTCGCGTGCTGTCGATCGTGGGTGCGAACGACGCATCGGGCAAGCCCATTGGGGTCGTGCAGTTTTTTGGTTGGCGGATTCGCGCGACGCATCTGCTCGGCTACACCGATGACGGGATGGGCGGCGAGACGTTCCGCGCCTTCCCCGGTTGGATCACGTGGCCGGGCTATCAGGCCCTCGCCGACGGACGCCGCTGGCATCTCTTTTTCGGATGGCTGATGGTCGTCGCCGGAATCGCGTACATGGTAGCGGGATTTCGCCGTAAGGATCTGCAGCTGCTCGTCCTACGGCGCGACGACATCCCGAAGCTGCTGCCGATGCAACTCTACTATCTGAAGTTGCGCAAAGAACCGCCGCCGTACGGGAAATATAATCCCCTGCAAAAGGCGGCGTATACGACGGTGCTGTTCGTCTTCACGCCATTGATCGTCATCACAGGCTTGGCCCTTTCGCCCGGGATCGACGCGCTTGCGAGCCCGCTGACCGCGCTGCTCGGAGGGCGGCAGTTTGCGCGCCTCTGGCATTTCTTGCTCATGTTGGCCCTGATCGGCTTCGCCCTGACGCACGTGATGCTGGTCTTAAGCACCGGCGTCGTCAATAATATGCGCTCGATGCTCAGCGGCTGGTACCGTCTTGGTAAGGACGAGGGGGGAGGAATTTGAGACGGGCGATCTTCATCGCGGCAGGTGCGGCGGCGCTTGGCGGTTGCTCGAGTATCACCAACGGTCTTACCGAAAACACCGCCGTTCATAACCTGCTCGGCGCGGCCGAGCCGCTCAATCATATCCTCATCGGAACGCACGGTCGCGCGAAAACCTATCGCGATGCCGACGTCGATCGCGATTTCCGAGTCAACGGCTTCGATACGCCGGCGGATTCGCGCTACCGCGACCTCTTGCGGAACAACTTTGCGTCGTACACGTTGAGCGTTAACGGCGCTGTAGAGCGCCCGCAATCGTTGAGCGTGCGCGAGCTGCGCGCGCTGCAATCCTATGGCGAGGCGACGCGCCACGACTGCGTCGAGGGCTGGAGCGCGATCGGAAAGTGGTCGGGCGTCCAATTGTCGCAGGTCCTCGCGCTCGCGCGACCGACGCCGAAGGCGCGCTACGTCGTCTTCCATTGTTTCGATCGTTCGCCCGAAGGCGACGCGTACTACGAGAGCCTCGATTTGACGCAGGCGGCGCATCCACAAACGGTGCTCGCGCTCGCTCTCAACGA
>DHWK01000147.1:14194-18506 GCA_002413145.1 bacterium UBP12_UBA5184 | reverse complement strand
CCTCGACTTGGGTGAACCGAGTGCCATGCTGCGCTACATCGCGTCGGCCGCTCTTGTCGCTTGTGCTGCACTCGTCGCGCTCGGTATTCCCAGTGTCGCTCACGATGCTTCGAGCGAGCAACCCTACGTGGTTCCCTCGGGTCCGCCGCTGCCGACCTGGACGCCCGACGCACGTTCGAACGTCGATTCGCTCGTCGGCTGGCCGTCCGGTAATCGCGTTCGCACCGAGCGGAGATGGGAAGATCGATTCGTCACCTATCCGTCCGCCGGCAACGCGCTCGATATCGAGAAGCATCTTTCGTCGGTCCTCCATCGCGCCGGTTCGGCCGCCGACTATGCGACTGCGGTCTTTTTCAGCGACCGGCTGAAGGCCGACGGCTTCGACGCGCGTTTCGAAACCTTCGAAGTGACCGTCACCGGGCCGGTCGATCAACGTCTCGAGCTCGTCTCGCCGCGAGCCCAGGCCCTCGATCTGCTCGAAGGCGCACCCGGTAACCATACCGAGTACGAGAAGATGGCGGGCCCGGCGTTCCAACAGAATTCCGGTGACGGCGACATCACGGCGCAGCTCTTTTATATCAATGGAGGCAGCGTCGAAGACTGGAAAGCCTTCGATGAGATGCACGTGACGATGCCCTCGGGCTCGATTGTGATCGAACGCCTTGGGGCCGGTGGGTTCTCGCGCGATCCGCGCGCCGGTTCGCGCGATTGGGAGGAGCTCGTCAAACATCACGTCGGCGGCGTGATACGCTACTACGATCCGCGTGGCGATGGCTTCGTGAAGGGCGAAGTCTGGCCGAAAGGTCCTTATAAGAACGAGTACATGGCCGAGCGCACCGGCGGACCCGCGCCGGGCTTCGGCGCGATCAAGCCTCCCGGCGACCCGACTCTTCCGGGCGAAGCACCTCTGCCGGGTAAGAAGCATCTCGACTGGCAGACCGCCGTGCCGGTGCCGTTTCCGGAGATGATCGTGACGCAAAGCGTCGCACGTCAGTTACTGGCGAGCCTGGACGGGCCGGCCGTCCCGGAAACCTGGCACGACGGTTTCGAAATGGTCGAGCACGTCGGCGGTGGCGGCGCGAGCGCGCACATGGTCGTGAGGATGGAACGCAAGGTCGTCACGATCTGGAACGTCATCGGGACGTTGCGCGGCACGACCAAGCCCGACGAGATCGTCACCATCGGTAGCCATCGCGACGCGATGACCTTCGGTGCGATCGATCCCGGCAGCGGTTCGACCGTGATGCTGCAGATCGCCGACGGTTTCAAGAAACTCACCGACGCCGGTTGGCGCCCCGACCGGACGATACAAATCAAATCGTGGGACGGACACGAACTCGGATTGTAGGGCTCGATCTCGGAGGCGTACAAAGACGGGCCGTCGCTGCGCAAACAGGTCGTCCAATACATCAATACCGACCAGCTCACCAATGGTTTGCCGTTCCGCGCGGGGATGAGTCCGGAACTTTGGGCGTTCGGCCGCGAGGTCGCGTCGTACGTCAAGGGACTCGACGGCAAGCCGATCATCGCCGGCGAGAATCCGAGGGATCCGGCATTCCGGTCTCCCGGCGGCGGCTCGGACCATATGACCTTCATCTATTGGCTCGGGGTCCCGGCTTCGTCGGCCGGCTACTACGGACACTTCGGTGCGCATCATTCTGCCGAAGACAACTTGGACGGCATCAAGACGTACAATCCGGGTTTCTTGGAAGCGATCTCGATGACGCAGTACACCGGCGTTCAGGCGATGCGGGCGGCGGGCGCCGCGCGGATGCCGTTGCGTTTGACCGAGGTGACGTCGCTGCTCTTGAGCGATTTGGAATCCGCGAAGAAGGCACCCCAATATGCGGGCGTCGACTTCGGCGCGCTCCAGGCTCGGCTTCGCGCGTATCGCACCGCCGCTTTGGCGTTCGATGCGAAGTTACAGGAAGCGGAGCGTTCGGGAGACGCCTCTCGGCTCGACGCGCTGGAGGCAAAAGCCGCCGAGGCACGCGACGTCTTTTGGACGCCCGACGGCTACTCGTACAATAAGTATTGGCATACGATCGATCGTTACACCAGTGCCTTTCCGGAGTTGAACTTCGCGGCCTACGAAACCGATAACAGGGACGCAAAAGAGAAGGCGGCGCTCAACCGCTTGACCGACGCGGTCGACCGAGCGATCGCGCTGATCGGCTAACCCCCCGGCGCACCCGCCGGCAGAGTGCGTTCTGAAACCGCCACCGCCGGGCGGATGACGGGGAGCGGTCGTCCGAGCGATAGCCACACGCCCGCGACGACGAGCAGAGCGCCCAGGACGTCGCGCATTCCAAAGCGTTCGCCGCCGACCAAGATGCCGACCGCGACGGCGATGACGGGGATCATGAGCGCGGAAAGACCCATGACGCCGGATGGGATGCGTTGCAGAAGCCAGTGGTTCAGATAGAACGCGAGCGCGCTGCCTCCAAACGCGAGATACGCGAGCGCGAACAGCGAGGGAAGCGAGAGTGCCGCGGCGCGATCGATATGCTCGAAGGCGAGCCCGCTTGCGGCCAGGCCGAGGCCCGCGATAAGCATGGCGGGGGGAAGCGTCGCGAGGGGATCGGCTTGAGCGAAGCGCTTGAGGTAGACGTTCGCGAAGGCAGAGGATGCGGATGCGAGCAACGCCTCGCCGATGAAAAGGATGCCGCCCCGGACGTCGCCGACGAGCGAAATCGTCGCGACGCCGGCGAGAGCGAGCAGGGCGCCAGCGAGCGTTTCGCGCGTAGCGCGCTCTCCGACCATGAGATGGGCGAAGGCGAAGATGAAGAACGGCATCGTTCCGAAGAGGACGGCGACGAGCCCCGATGCGAGCCGCGTCTCAGCGAGGTACGTTAGGGCATAGTTTAGCCCGAACATCGTCAGGGCCAGGACGATGATGAGGTGCCACGGCGGTGCTTGCTTACGGAGGTCGACGCGCAACGCGAAGCCGGCCGCGTACAAGGCGAGGCCGGCGAGTATAAAGCGGAAACCCGCCCCGGCGATCGGAGGGATCGACGCCAGCGAGAACTTGATGCCAAGCCAGGTGGTTCCCCAAATCAAAACCGTCGCCGCGTACGCAGCGATGACGGCCCAAGGCGTACGTACGGTGGGGAACATAGCAGTTCTTAAACACGCAAAGTCGCCGAACGGTTGCCGGAATCGAGCGCCTCGACTCGGTCAGACGCCGAACAAATAACTCATCGGCGTGATGCGGCCGCCGAAAAAAGCTGTGATAGCGACGCCGTAAGTCTCCGCGAGCCGCTCGAGTTCGTCTTCGTTGAGAGCGAGTTCGCCGGCTTCGGCGGCAGCCAAACGCTCGGGGTCGATCTCCGCCTCATCGGCAACATCGTCGAAATCAAGCCCTTCCGCCGTGCGACACGAGACCAATTGCTCCGCAACGGCGATAAGGGCCGCGGCTCGATCTTCGTCGGCCGTCACTTCAACAAACCTCCGACCGGCAAAGCGTGTATTCTTCCGACAAGAATCAAGAACGCCAGCCGACCATAGTGTCGATCCTTCGCGGCGATCGTCTGGTCGACCCGGTCGGGACCACTTGAGCGCCGGCGTGCGCAAGAGCCGCCGCCCACCGTTGACTTAGTTTACTGGCCCGCCACCCGCATCTTGGGTTTGGTGGACGGTCGCAGGCTGGCCAGACCGGCCAATGTTAGGTGCTTGTCGGGATTGCGGAATTAGATTCGCCGAACCAAGCTTTCCAGTGCATGCAGCAAGCGGCCCGCAAACGAAAGCCAGGACTACTAAGACGAGAAGGCGCCTACCCATTTGGTGCTCCCTTCAAAGGTTTGCGCGGCGGACGCGCCGGGCGTTCGGCTCCGCCGGTGCTCTCCCTTGTGGAGAAGTCGTCTTACGAGATCAGTTTGCGCTTCCGGGCTTCGGTGATCAATTCAGGCTGCGACTGTACGCGAAACGCCTGATAGACCCAATGGATGTGGTTACGCACCGTATTTGGACTACATTTTAGCCGCTCGCCGATGCGTTTCGCCGTCAATCCCTCGCAAAGCGCATTAAAGACCTCGCGCTGCCTAGGTGTTAGACGATTCCAACCATCATCGCCGATACCGGTCGAGGCTTCTCGAATGTCTGCGGCGATCCAGCTGTTCGGGAAGTCTCGAATTTGCCGCTTGGCTGCCTCATGCCAAGAGTGTTCTTGCGTGACGGCATGCAAGAGTAGCGCGGTACGCGCAGCTCTCCACTTGTACCCGATTTCGTCGTACACGAAGTATGCTGATTCGAGAAAATGTCGCGCTTTTTGCGTATCCTTCAGCGCACTTTGTACTACGCCGGTGCTGTACGC
>DHWK01000147.1:13624-14115 GCA_002413145.1 bacterium UBP12_UBA5184 | reverse complement strand
GCGGCGTCCAACATACGGTCGCCACGAAGCGTGACGCGCGAACTGAACGACTCACGAATCCGATTGAACTGCAATAGCAAAGTCGCGGCACCGCTTGAATCGACGGGCGCAAGGAGTTCGGCTGCATAGAGCAGGCCGGTACGCTCAACGTCTGTCGTTTCGCCCCAGTTTACGGACTTCGCCAAGTCCAGGGCCTCGAAAAGATCGGCGCCCGCCGCTCCAAGCTCGCCCGCGTAACGCTTCATGGCTGCGCGATCGAGTAACGACCAGACTTTCCAAGCAGCGGTCGGCGCTATCGAAGAAGCCTGGTGGAGAAGGCGCAACGATTCGAAATATCGATCCATGCCTTGCAGCGCCATGGCCCATCCAAGGGTTCGCGCCGCATTAAATTGCTCCACGGAGAGCTCAGCCGTCCAAGGAATGCTGTTGTAAAGACTCTCGGCCTTCCCCAGAAGACTGGGAACGTAAATCTCGCGAGCCATGTTGCAAAG
>DHWK01000147.1:13141-13454 GCA_002413145.1 bacterium UBP12_UBA5184 | reverse complement strand
AAGGGGCGGGAGCCGAGTTCGCGAGCGTGCCAACGTCTACAGGATCGGCTGTTCGAACGATTTCCGTGCCCTCGAGCATGAGGCGAACGTGCTCGGAGTACTGCTCTCTTCTGCTCGCGATCCACGACTCGAGAATGATGTTTCGTCCGCGAATCAATTGCGTGCTGTTGGAGCTCTGTTTGAGTGTCGCTTCGCACGCGCCGAGCTCGCCCTCCATCCACGCCACAACGCCTTCAGCATATAGTAATTCATCGCGGACCGTAGTTGGGAGGTTCGAAACTTCGGGTGCTTTGAAGCCGGAAATGACGGCGTT
>DHWK01000147.1:12632-13008 GCA_002413145.1 bacterium UBP12_UBA5184 | reverse complement strand
GCACTTAAGAAGTCGTTCTGCGTTGCGTAGGCAATGGCGAGCTGAGATTCCGCCTCAAGACGATGGCTAACGTCCTGGAACTCGTGAAGCTCGGTGATCAGCGCTTCGACGACTTTCGCGGGTTGAGCGAGTCGCAGGAGGGCGCGGGCCTGAAGAACCAGGGCGCCCTCGCGCTCGGGCCCGGCCGCGGCAACGATTTCGCGACACGCTTCAAGACACGCCAAATGGCGCCCAGCGTAGAGCACCAGCCGAGCGGCTTCTAATCCCGCCGGGGCTCGTTCGGGCGCAGAGCTGCGGTTGAGCATCTCGCCGACGCTTGGTCCGGCGACGTACTGACTCCTCCTAGAGGACTATTCCGAGGCTTCTACTAGTTGCC
>DHWK01000147.1:0-12450 GCA_002413145.1 bacterium UBP12_UBA5184 | reverse complement strand
CGGGCCGACGCCGCCGCCCGCGTCGGTCGCGTGGCGGGCCTGGGCTTGGGGAACGAAATTGGCAGAACCGGAGGTGTTTCCGGTACATGCGGCCAGTACGGCTGTTAGAACCGCGAGGCCAACGTAATTTGAGATCCGCTTCATACGGGGGGTCCTCCCTGACAAATCGGGTAGTCCCAGCGTACTAACGCTAGGACGTCTACCGAGCATCCGTCCGGCGCCTGAAACGCTCGGAGCGAGGGCTCGCCCCCTCCCTCCGTGGATGGGAGCGAACCTATCTTTTCATGTCGGGCCGGTCACAGTCTACACTTAGCGGCAAGTAGTGAGCGCGCTCACATGCGCCCCATCACATGACGCGGGTCACACGCCGGCGTCACTGAGGTGCATCACGTTTTGCCGATCGCTACATTCGAAAGACGCCGAAGCGCGTCTCGCGCGGAGGCGCGTAGGCGGCGCATTCGAGCCCGAGCGCGATCACGTGGCGCGTATCCAGGGGATCGATCACGCCGTCATCCCACAGTCGCGCACTCGAGTGATAAGGACTGCCTTCGCGTTCGTACTTCTCTAAAATCGGGTCCATGAAGCGCTGCTGCTCTTCCGACGATAACGTGCGGCCGCGAGCACGTTCCGCCTCCATCCGGACGGTCAGCAGCGTCGAAGCCGCCTGTTGGCCGCCCATGACCGAAATGCGCGCATTCGGCCACATCCAAAGTTGCCTTGGCGAGTAGGCGCGACCGGCCATTCCGTAATTGCCGGCGCCGAAACTTCCGCCGATCACGACCGTGAACTTCGGCATCTCGGCGCACGCGACGGCCATCACTAATTTCGCGCCGTCTTTCGCAATGCCACGATTCTCGTATTCCTTGCCTACCATGAAGCCGGTGATATTCTGAAGGAACAGCAACGGCGTCCCACGTTGCGCGCAGAGCTCGATGAAGTGCGTTCCTTTTAGAGAGCTCTCCGAAAACAAGATTCCGTTATTCGCCAGGAGACCAATCTGGTGCCCCTCGATTCGCGCGAAGCCGCAGACGAGCGTCGCGCCGTACAGGGGTTTGAATTCGTGGAAAAGCGAGCCGTCGACGATGCGCGCGATCACCTCACGCACGTCGTAACCGACTCGCGGATCGCTTGGCACTACGCCGTAGAGTTCGGAGGGATCGTGGGCCGGCGGCGCCGGTTGGACGTCGTCGCGCCGGCGTTCCGGAGGCGGCGCGAGGTTCGCAACGATCGAGCGAACGAGCGCTAGCGCGTGCTCGTCGTTCTCCGCGTAATGGTCGGCGACGCCCGAGATCCGCGTGTGGACGTCGGCGCCGCCGAGCTCTTCCGGCGTTACCACTTCACCTGTGGCTGCCTGCACGAGCGGCGGTCCCGCCAGGAAAATCGTCCCATATTTCGCGACGATCACGGTCTCATCCGACATCGCCGGAACGTATGCGCCGCCCGCAGTGCACGAGCCCATCACCGCGGCAATCTGCGGGATGCGCTCGCTCGACATTCGCGCCTGGTTGTAAAAGATGCGACCGAAGTGCTCGCGATCGGGAAAAACCTCATCTTGTTTCGGTAAGAACGCGCCGCCCGAATCGACCAGATAGATGCACGGAAGGTGATTCTCTTGCGCGATTTCTTGGGCGCGAAGATGTTTTTTGACGGTCAGCGGGTAGTACGTCCCGCCTTTGACGGTCGCGTCGTTCGCGATCACCACGCAGCGGCGCCCTTCGACGGTCGCGATCCCGGTCACGATCCCCGCCGCAGGCGTCTCGTCTTCGTAAACGCCGTCGGCGGCGAGCGGCGAAAGTTCCAGGAACGGCTGCATCGGATCGGAGAGGCGGTCGATGCGTTCGCGCGCCGTCATCTTCCCGCGTTTGCGGTGTCGCTCTGTTGCTTCGGAGCCGCCGCCCTCGCGCACGCGCGCCAGGCGCGTCCGTAAATCGCCGACCGCAGCATGCATCCGATCCGCGTTCGCACGAAATTCGGCGCCATCTCGATCGATACGCGTCTCGAGTAGTTTCATCACGCGCGCCTTCGCGGCTCCCCGAAGCGGCTCCGTTCGCGAGGCCGCGCTTAAGGCGTGGTTAGATTAGCACCGGGAGGCGATGGTTTTGGGCGGCTTTCGCGTTACAATCCCGGCATAGACGCTTCGATGGAGAGACCCTAACGATGACCGGGAGCACCAACAGTCCATACCGTCCAGCCGGAACGCTGTCCCTCGCGACCGCGCTCCAGCCCTATCGGGGACCCTGGAACAGCAGGCTGGCTGCCCACCTTTTGCGTCGCGCCGGATTCGGAGGTTCCCCCGACGAGATCGCACGCATCGCCGGCGGCTCGATGAACGCGGCGGTCGACGCGCTCATCCACTACCCCAAGGACAGCGGCTTACCCGGTCAGCCCGGCGAGATGGATCCTCAATACGCCCAAGAGATCGCCCTGGCGTTTCAGGCGCGCAACCGCGGCGCCGACGACGCGACGCTCCAAGCGCAGCGCATGCAAATCGCGCAGTCGCGCCAGAAGGCGAACATCTCGACGGTGTCTTGGTGGCTCGACCGAATGATCAATTCGCCGGCTCCCTTGCAAGAGAAGATGACGCTGTTCTGGCACGGCAATTTTACCTCGGCGATGTTCCAAAAAGGGATCACGCCGAAGGAGATGGTCGATCAGAATTGGCTATTTCGCAGTAACGCTCTGGGCAACGTCCGCGAGTTGACCCACGCAGTTTCGCGCGACCCGGCGATGCTCAAGTACCTCGACAATCGGGCGAGCAACAAAGAGCATCCGAACGAGAACTACGCGCGCGAGCTGATGGAGCTCTTCACCCTCGGCATCGGCAACTACACCGAGACCGACATTCGTGAAGCCGCGCGCGCCTTCACGGGCTACACGGTGTACGGACCGCTTCGCGGCGGCGCGTTCTACTTCAACGCTCGCATTCATGACGACGGAAACAAGCAGTTTCTCGACGCTCGCGGACCGCTGGACGGCGATCAAGTTGTCGACGTGATCTTTAAACAAGCGGCCGCGCCGCGCTGGTTTGCGCAAAAACTCCTGAACTTCTTCGTGTACAACGACCCCGAGCCGCCGCTGATCGATCTCGTCGCGGCGGAGATCCAGAAGAACGACTTCCAGATGACGCCGGTCATGGCGACGCTCTTGCGCTCCAACGTTTTTTACTCAGATCGCGCTTATCGCGCACTCGTGAAGAGCCCGGTCGAGTTCGTCGTCGGCGCTTTCAAACTGTTCGATTTGAAACAGAGTACGCCGCAAGTGATCGGCTCGCTCAACCGGATGGGTCAGGTGCCCTTTCACCCGCCCAACGTCAAGGGCTGGGACGGCGGCGCGAGCTGGCTCAACAGCCAGACGATGCTGGCGCGCGAGAACTTCCTCAACGCGACCGTCACCGCCGCGACGCAGCAGATGAAGAGCGTCGCGACGATGCAAGGCGCGGCCTGGATGCCGATGACGCCGACCGCGAGTGCGAAAGACACGACCCTCAAGATGGTCGATGCGATCTTACAAGGCGACGCCTCACCGGCGTCGCTAGCCAAGTTACAAGCCTACCTCGAGGGCGACGACAGTTCGGCGCTCGGCCAGCTCTCCGGCGAGAATTTCGAAGAGCGGATGCGGGGAGCGGCTTACCTCTCGATGGCGATGCCCGCCTATCAGTTGAACTAAGGAGTTTCGAATTATGAAGCGCAACAGATTTCTCTTAGGTGCGGTATCGGGGCTGACGGTCGCTGCCAATGCAGATTCGTTCTTCGCGAAAGCGCTCGCCGCGCCGTCGCTTCCGGGTCTGCCAGGCAACGGCGACGACCGCGTGCTGGTCGTGGTCAACATGCAGGGCGGCAACGACGGCCTCAACACGGTCGTGCCCTACGGCATGCAGCAGTATTACCGCTACCGGCCGTCGCTCGGCGTCACCCCGCACGACGTGTTGAGCCTCAACGCCCAAGTCGGACTCAATCCGGAGATGAAATCGCTCAAGGCGATGTACGATGCGGGCAGCGTCGCGATCGTCCAAGGCGCCGGCTACCCCAAACCCGACCACTCGCACTTCCGTTCGACCGAGATTTGGCAGACGGCCGAACCCGACACGTACGGCAGCACGGGTTGGCTTGGCCGGTATCTCGACTCGGCCAATCTCCCGAGCGCCAACCTTTTCAATGCCGTCGCGATCGCCCAAGTCTTGCCCGAAGCGCTGCTCGCGCGCAAAGTCGACGTCCCGGCGATCCCCGCGCTGCAAGGCTACGGGCTCGCGAGCGACAAGGCCGCCGGTCAGCGCACGGCGTTCTCATCGATCATCCGCGATTCGCGCGCGCCCTTTCAGTCACCCTATCTCTCGGCCGTCGCCGAGATCGAAGACCACGCGCAGCGCGGCTCCGAAGAGTTGCCGAAATTGATCGCCGGCTATAAGAGCGAGGCCTCCTATCCGGCGACCCCAATCGGCCGCAGCCTCGCGCTCGCCGCGCAGATCATCGGTAGCAAAACGCAGACGCGGGTGATCTACGTCCAGCACGGATCCTTCGACACGCACGCCGCGCAGAAAACGACCCAAGACCGGTTACTGCGCGAACTCTCCGATGGGATCAAAGCCTTCTACGACGACCTCGCGCAACACGGCAACGATAAGCGGACGCTGACGATGACCTTCTCTGAATTCGGCCGCCGCGTCGCAGAAAACGGCAGCCGCGGCACCGATCACGGCGAAGCCGGCCCGATGTTCCTGGTCGGAGGGGGCGTCAAAGGCGGCCTTTACGGCGAACATCCGTCGCTCGACGATCTCGACAACGGCGACATCAAGTTCACCGTCGACTTTCGCAGCGTCTACGCGACCCTCGTCGAGAAGTGGTTCGCTCGGCCAAGTCAGGGGATCATCGCCGGAACGTTCCCGACGATGCCGCTCCTCGCGTAAGGTTGCGCGATGCGCCGGCTCCCGATGGTCGTTTCGGCGACGGCGCTGCTGACGCTCGGCGCTCTCACAGCCGGATGTAGCGGCGGCGGCGGTACGCCGGGACCCGTCGCGACGCCGCTGCCCTCGAATTCGCCGAGCCCCGCGCCGGGGATCGGGGCGATCAAGCACGTCGTCATCATCATCCAAGAGAATCGTACGTTCGATAACCTCTTCAACGGGTATCCGGGCGCCGACACCGCGCAGAGCGGGAAGATGAGCACCGGCCAAACGGTGCAGCTGCATTCGCAGGACTGGATCGCGCCCGCCGACATCAGTCATTCGCACGTTAACTGGTGGAGACAGTACGCCGGCGGGAATCTCTACTTCGATCTTGGTACGCCCGGCAGCCAGCCCGCGACCTACCCGTATGCCTACACGCCGCAATCCGAAACGGTGCCCTATTGGACGCTGGCCCAACGCTACGTCCTTGCGGACAGAATGTTCCAATCGAACACGGGCCCAAGCTTCGTCGCGCACCAGTATTTGATCGCCGGTTCGTCGGAATACGCCGCCGGTCACTTTGCCGACGAAAACCCGAACCACGGCGGCATCTGGGGCTGCGACGATCCGGCCGGCGTCACCGTGCAGCAGCTCGGACCCAACGGGACGAGCCTTCCGGGCCCCTATCCGTGCTTTGATTACCCGACGCTCGCGGACGAATTCGACGCGAAACGAATCTCATGGCGTTACTATGCGCCGTCGGTGTTTGGAACGGGCGGCTCGATTTGGTCGGCGTTCGATGCGATCTCGCACATTCGCTCGGGCGCCGACTGGACGACTGACGTCATCTCTCCCGAAACGCAGATTCTGACCGACGTCCCAAGCGGCACGCTCGCAGCGGTGACGTGGGTCGTGCCGAGCGGCGGAAACTCGGACCACTGCTGCGGTTCGCAGAACGGGCCGGCTTGGGTCGCGTCGGTCGTCAACGGCGTCGGCCAAAGTCAGTTTTGGAATTCAACCGCGATCTTCGTTACCTGGGACGACTGGGGTGGCTGGTTCGATCACGTCTCCCCGCCGCAGCTCGACGGGATGGGATTGGGCTTCCGCGTCCCCCTGGTTGTGATTTCGCCGTACGCTAAGCAAGGCTACGTCTCGCACGTCCAGCACGAGTTCGGCAGCATCTTACGCTTCACCGAAGAAGATTTCGGCGTCGCGGCGCTCGCCGCAAGCGACGCGCGCGCCGACGACTTGCTCGACGCCTTCGATTTCACGCAAAGCCCGCGCGCGTACGTCCCGGTTTCGGTCAACGTCAGTCCCCAGGAACTGCGCCGCTCGAGCGGTCCGCCGGACGACGACTGACGATTCCGCTTCTTCCGCGACGGAGGTGGCGGAATACATAGAGAAGATTAGCAGATATGGGAGAAACTGCGTTTTTCGTTGGGCAGCGTGCCGCGGTCAGCCGTCAGGTGACCGCCGCGCAGGTCGAGGCGTTCGCTCGGGTCACCGGCGACACCAACCCCGTCCACCTGGATGAGGCCTACGCCGCCGGGACCCGCTTTGGCCACCGCATCGCCCACGGGATGTTGTGCGCCTCCTACATCTCGGCGCTCATGGGAACGGAGTTTCCCGGCCCGGGAACGATCTACGTGAACCAGAGCCTCAGTTTTCTCAAGCCCGTCTACCTGGGGGATACCCTCGAGGTCTCGGTCACCGTGACCGGCTACCGGCCCGAGAAGGCGCTCCTGACCCTTGAGACGGCGATCCAGAACCAGCGGGGCGAGAAGGTCCTGGCCGGAGAGGCCGTCTGCTTGGTCCGCGACGTTTTGGCCGCCCGGTCGTCTGTGGCCTCAGGGGCGGCCGCCGGGTGAGTAGGCGTTTGACACACGCTGCATATAGGTGTAAAATGCACCTATCGGCATGAAGAACGCTCCGAACGATAAAGCCGAGGCGGGGTTCCCCCCGCGTGGTACGCCCAAAAACTACCTGATGGCGTGGCTCCTAGTGGTGCTCAAAGACCTCAACCTCCATGGTTACGAGATCATGCGAACGCTCAAGGACAACTTCGCCGTCGTCTCCGACCCCGGGACCGTCTATCGCGCCCTTCGCCAACTGGAACGCGATGGATACGTCAGCTCGTGGTGGGATTCCAAGGAACAAGGTCCGGCCCGGCGCGTTTACACGCTGACCGACGCCGGCTCCGACGCCCTGAAAATGTGGAGCTCCGCGCTTGAGCAGTACCGTACGAACCTCGACACGTTCTTCAGCCTCTACACCGGGACGTGGGCCAAAACGCCCCCGTCCAAAGACCGTGAGGATTAAACCAACCATGAGCCGCAAGGACATCGAGTCGACGACGAGCTACGTCGAATTAAGCAGCCAAGCGTACAGCCTTTGGGTCGACGCCTACGCGTCGGCCAACCAGCGCGCCCTCGGCTATCTGAAAAACGTCTGGGAGATCGCTGCGCGCCCCTACGCCTCGAGCGCGCTCGAGACGACCGTTCGTGAGAACTTCGACCGCGCTAACCAGGTCGTCACGCTGACGATCGGCGAGCTGCAGACGAACGGCGCCAAGAGTGCCGAGCTCGTCGAGAAGGTCAGCGCGCACAACGCCAAGGTCCAGGACACCGTCGCGACCGCCTTTCGCGGTCTCATGACGACCGGGATCTCCAACGTCAACTTCGTCAAGGAATCGACGGCCCAGCAATTCGAGGATCTGACCAAGCGCCTCGACGAGATGCAGGCCCGCGCTACGACCTCAGCGAGCAGCAACTAGCTTTCTCAACCGCCGCGAGATAAAGGGGCCGGCAGCGATGCCGGCTCTTTTCGCTCTGCAGTAACTGCGAATCGCCCTCAGGGGGAGGTTTTGCGTCCTTTCGAAACAGCCGAGATGGAAACGAAAGAGCGCTCCGTCACCGCCGTCGGCCCCGATCCGACCCACCCGCAGCCGCTCCTCGGCCGGGTCGCCGTCGTGACGGGCGGCTCGCGCGGCATCGGCGCCGCGATCGCGCGCGAGCTGGCCGCATCGGGCGCAATGGTGATCGTCAATTACGTGCGGGGCGCCGACGCGGCGGCCGGCGTGGTGGCGCAGATCGAAGCTGCGGGCGGAACGGCGCAAGCTGAAGCCGGTGACGTCTCGGACTTCGGCCAGGTCGGAGCGATGTTTGCGCGCGTCAAAGAACGTCATCAGCGGCTGGACATCGTGATCAACAACGCCGGCATCTTGCGCGACCGAACGTTCAAGAAGATGACGATCGGCGACTGGAATGAAGTCATCTCGACCAATCTGGGCAGCGTGATGAATACCTGTCACGCCGCCGTTCCGATGCTGCTCGAGAACGGCTGGGGACGGATTATCAACATCTCGTCGTTCGTCGGACAGATGGGCAACTTCGGTCAGGCGAATTACTCGGCCGCAAAAGCCGGCATCCTCGGCTTCACCAAGACGCTCGCGATCGAACTCGCGCGCTACAACATCACCGTCAATGCGATCTGCCCGGGATTCGTCGAGACCGAGATGTGGCAATCGGTGCCCCCCAACATCCAAGAGAAGATCCTCGAGCGCATCCCGATGCATCGCGTTGCGAAGGCCCAGGAGATCGCGCGCGGCGTGCGCTTCCTCGCCGTCGAGGGCGACTATATGACCGGCCAGTCGTTGAACATCAACGGCGGCGTCTACATGGGCTGGTAAGCGCCTTTCGCTGATTCGGTCGTGCCATGATTGCGGTTCGGTTCCTGGGAACGGGTGGGGCGCGGTTCGTCGTCGCGCGGCAGATTCGCGCGTCGGGCGGGATGTGGTTCCGGTTCGACGGCGCGGCGCAGGCGCCGGTCACGCAGATTCACGTCGACCCCGGCCCGGGCGCGCTGGTCCGCGCGCTTTCAGCGGTGCCGCCGTGCGAGCCGCTCGAACTCGACGCGATCGCACTCTCGCACAAACACCTCGATCACGCAGGCGACGTCAACGCGATGATCGAGGCGATGACGCAGGGCGGTTGGCGCCGGCGCGGCGCGTTGCTCGCACCGCGCGACGCGTTCGAAGGCGAGGCGGTCATCTTTCCATATGCGGCGGACTTCGTTCCAACGCGCCACTATTTGACGGCCAAGAGCGGACCTTACACCATCAACGATATCGAGGTCTTCACATCGATCCGACACTTGCACGGCGTCGAGACGTACGGATTGCATTTCCGCCACGCGGGCCAAACGATCTCGTATCTGCCCTGCGGCCGGTTCTTCGACGCGTTGATCGACGATTATCGCGCGCATGCGCCGGACGCGCTCATCCTCAACGTGTTGCGCTATCGCGACGAAATGGACGTCGACCACCTGACGTTCGACCAAGCGCGCGCCGTCATCGCCGGCGTGCGACCGAAGGTCGCGGTGTTAACGCATTTCGGGACCCGGATGCTCGAGCGACGGCCCGACCGGTTGGCGCGCGAACTCGAAGAGGAATTGGGCTTGCGCGTCCTGGCCGCGGTCGACGGTTGGACTTTCGATGCGACGACGGAAATCGCCGCCGCGACGGGGAACGCGCCGGTATGAAGAACGTCGAAGAGCTTTTACGCTTGCCCTCCCCGGCGCCGCGTCCGCAGGCGCTGGCTTTCGACGGTGAATCGTTATGGTTCAGCTCGCGAGAAACGCGGCGGCTCTATGCACTCGACCCGAAGCGTTGGACCTTGCGCGACGAAGTCAGCGAGGCGCCCGGAATGGCCTGGGGGATGACGTCGGTCGGGGATGAGTTTCGCGTCGTCTCCGGCGAGACCGAAGAAGACCACCGCATCATCCGCCGTTTCATCCCAGGGCATGGGTTTCCATCGCACTACGGCATCCCGTGCCCGCAAGACACCGGCTCGCATCTCGCCTTCGACGGCGACCGGCTCTACCTGAGCCAGTGGTACAACAAGAAGATTCTCTCGCTCGACGAGCGCGGCCAGGTCGGTACCGTGATCGACGTGCCGCACCAGATCTGTGGAATGGTGATCGTCGACGGCTGCTTCTATCTCAACACGACCGACGATGAGAACACTGACGATTACTGGCTGACGCGCGTCGACGCGCGCAACGGCGAACCCAAGATCGAGGACGTCGCGCGCATCGGCTTTCAGGCGCGCGCCCTCGCCTTCGACGGTGAACGCTTCTGGACCAATCACCGGGAACAGCACGAGATCGTCGCTTTCGCGCGTCCCTGAGGTTGAAATCCGGTCGCCGGCCAGTGACCCGGGCCGCAGAGCCGGCCAACTGCGACAAAAGTCATAAGATGACGGTTGGCCTGCGCGTGGCGCGGCGCGCGAATTCTTCGAGGGCTGCGGGGCGGAGCGCGACGTTAATGGAAAGATAAGTCTCCTCGTCAATCCGCGCACGGAGACTTAGTTGATCGTCAACGACCTCGAAATTATGTTCGGCGGCCAAGCCGGCGACGGCAGTCTGACGACCGGCGATTTGATCGCCGGCGTCCTCAAGCGGATGGGGCTCGACGTCTATACGTATAAAGACTTCCCGTCGCGCATCCGCGGCGGGCACACCAACTACGTCATCCGCGCCGGCGAACGCCCCAATTACGGAATGGCCGATTTCGTCGACGGCTTGGTTGCCTTCGATCTCGAGGCGGTCGAGGCGCACATCGAGGAGCTCCGTTCGGGCGGGTTTGTGATCTTCGACAATACCTCCGATCAATTGAGCGACGCCGTCAAACGGACCGACATCACGTGGTACGAGATCCCACTTGCAAAGATCGCCAAGGAAGATCTCGGACTCGAACTCGTGCGCAACACGATCTCGCTCGGCGTCCTCGGCGCGCTCGTCGGCATGGACTCCGAGATCATGCGCGCCGACGTCGCCGGCGTCTACAAGCGCAAGGGCGAAAAAGTCGTCGACCTCAACCTCCGCGCCATCGAAGCCGGCGAGAACTACGTGAGGGAACATTTCGCCGAGCGGCCGAGCGGTTACGGACTCAAAGCCAAAGATGACGGCGAGCGGCTGATCATGATGGGCAACGACGCGATCGGCTACGGCGCGCTGGTCGCGGGCTGCCGCTTCATGGCCGGCTATCCGATCACGCCGGCGACCGACGTTTTGGAGTGGATGGCGAAGTATGCGCCAAAGTTCGGCGGCGTCGCGGTGCAAGCCGAGGACGAATTGGCGGCGATCAACATGGTGATCGGCGCGGCCTTCACCGGCGTGCGTTCGATGACGGCAACCTCGGGGCCGGGGCAGGCGCTCATGACCGAAGCGATCGGCCTGGCCGGGGTGCTCGAGATCCCGATCGTCGTTATCGAATGTGCTCGCGCCGGGCCCTCGACCGGGATGCCGACCAAGACCGAGCAGTCGAACCTCAACCATCTCATCTTTTCCGGTCACGGCGAGATTCCGCGCATCGTGCTCGCCCCGGGCACCGTCGAAGACGCGTTCTATCTGACGGTTGCAGCCTTCAACCTCGCCGAGAAGTATCAGTGCCCGGTCTTCGTCTTGAGCGAACAGGCGCTGTGCCAGAGTAAAGCGACGCTCCCGCGGCTCGACCTCTCGAGCGTCGAGATCGAGCGTGGCAAACTCGTCCTCGATCCGGTCGTGTTCGGCGAGTACAAGCGCTTCGCGTTTACCGACGACGGCGTCTCGCCGCGCGTCATCCCCGGCGTCGAGGGCGGGATGCATCTCGCCGCCGGCTCCGAGCACAACGACGCCGGCGTCATCACCGAGAACGCCGCGAACCGCACGCGCATGATGGACAAGCGTTTCCGTAAACTCGAAACTGCGAAGGACGAGCTGCCGCGGCCGCTTTTGCACGGCGCTCCAAGAGCCGAGATCGGCATCCTCGGGTACGGTTCGAATCGCGGACCGATCGTCGAAGCGCAGGAGCGCATGGCGCGTAGCGGCGTCGCGACGCGCTTCCTCGAATTACGGACGCTCTGGCCGTTCCCCGAAGACGAGGTGCGCGACTTCATCGCCGACGCGAAGCACATCTTCGTCGTCGAAAACAATTTCTCGGGGCAGCTGGAACGGCTGATTCGCTACGTCGTCGGGCCGCTCGACCGGATGCATCGCGTCCTCAAGTACAACGGGCGCCCGTTCCGTCCGACCGAGATCGTCGACGCGATCGAAAAACATGCCGACGTTCGGCCGCTGGTAAGGGCGTAGACACCATGGCGATACAGCTCACCCCCAAAGACTTTGCCACCGCGACGCCGTCGTGGTGGTGCCCCGGCTGCGGCGACTTCGGCGTGCTGGCCGCGCTGCAAAAGGCGCTGCTGGAGCTCCAGGTGGCGCCCGAAGACGTCGCCATTGTGGCCGGCATCGGTTGCTCCGGCAAGATAGGCAACTACGTCAACAGCTACAACATTCACGTGACCCACGGCCGCACGATGCCGGCGGCGCTGGGCTTGAAGCTCGCAAACCGTGAGCTCACGGTGATTGCAGCCGGCGGCGACGGCGACGGCTACGCGATCGGCGCGGGACATTTCTTGCACGCCGTGCGTCGCAATCCGGACGTCACGTACATCGTGATGGACAATCAGACGTACGGCCTCACCAAAGGTCAGTCGTCGCCGACGAGCGCCGCCGGGTACGTCACCGGGACG
>DHWK01000155.1:25576-25834 GCA_002413145.1 bacterium UBP12_UBA5184 | reverse complement strand
ATCGCTCACGCGGGCTCCTTCAAGGTTTATCCACACTCGGCCGACGCAGCCTGTGCAACGTGTGGATTCGCGAGTTCCCTCTTGGCGCCCGGTTCGGCGGTCGCGATGGGGCCGGGGAGGTCCCCGTGCTTGCTCTCGCTCATTCGGCCGCGATGCACGGCGTCGACGGCTACATCGTCCGAGTCGAAGCCGATTCGGCGCCGGGGACGCCGGCGTTCACGATCATCGGTCTTCCCGACCGCGCCCTCGGCGAAGCGC
>DHWK01000155.1:12807-25434 GCA_002413145.1 bacterium UBP12_UBA5184 | reverse complement strand
CGACCGCGCCCTCGGCGAAGCGCGTGAGCGGGTCCGGACCGCAATCTTCAACTCCGGCCTCGCCTACCCGGCCGGGAAATTGCTGGTCAATCTGGCGCCGGCGCACATCCGCAAGGAAGGCCCGGGCTTCGATCTGGCGCTCGCCCTCGCGCTCTTAGCGATCGACGAGCAAGTCGACCGGCTAGCGCTGCAAGGCTATCTCGCACTCGGCGAACTCGCCCTGGACGGGACGCTGCGCGGCGTACGCGGGATCTTGCCGATGGTCATCGGCGCGCGCAGCGGCGGCTACACGAAACTGCTCGTCCCCCGGGCCAACGCCGCCGAAGCGTCTTTGGTGAACGGCCTCGATCTGTACGCCCTCGACTCGCTGCTCGACGCGGTCGCCGTCGTGCAAGGTCACGGCGCGAAGTTTCGGTTCGCCGAAGCGCCGCCGGCGTTCGCGGCGGCGCCGGAGGCGCTCGGCGATTTTGCCGACGTGCGCGGACAGCAGCACGCCAAACGCGCGCTGGAGATTGCCGCCGCCGGCGGACACAATCTCCTCTTCGTCGGGCCGCCGGGCTGCGGCAAGACGATGCTCGCACGGCGCCTCCCCTCGATTCTGCCGGCGATGTCGAACGACGAAGCGCTCGAAGCGACGAAGATCTACAGCGTCGCCGGACTGCTCGGCGAGCGTCGCGGGATGATCGCTTCGCGCCCGTTCCGCTCACCCCATCACACCATCAGCCAGATCGCACTCTGCGGAGGAGGCGCGTCGCCGCGTCCGGGTGAGATCTCACTCGCGCAACACGGCGTACTCTTCCTCGACGAACTGCCGGAGTTCAGCCGCGCGGCGCTCGAAGTGATGCGCCAGCCGTTGGAAGACGGAACGATCTCGGTCGGCCGTGCCGCCGGCAGCGTCTGCTTCCCGGCGCGCTTCGCGCTGGTTGCATCGATGAATCCCTGTCCCTGCGGTTTCCGCGGGACGCGCACGAGCGATTGCCGCTGCGACGATGCGAGCGTCGCGAAGTACGTCGCCAAACTCTCGGGGCCGCTGCTCGATCGCATCGACCTGCACGTCGAGGTCGCGCGCGTCCCCTTCGACGAGATCGTCGCGCGGACGCCGGGCGAGTCCTCGGCGGCGATTCGCGCGCGCGTCGAGCGAGCCCGCGCCGTGCAGCACGAGCGCTACGCCGAGTTCGGCGAACGGACCAACGCCGCCATCGGCGCCCCGGAGCTGAGCCGTTTCTGTACCCTCGGCCGCGAGGCGACGCTGTTGCTGCGCAACGCGGCGCTGCGGGGCCATCTCTCGGCGCGCGGGCTCGACCGCATCACGCGCGTCGCGCGCACGATCGCCGACCTGGCCGGATGCGAATCGCTCGAAGCGGCGCACCTGGCCGAAGCGATCGGGTATCGGACGTTGGAACGCAAAGGGCTGGCCGCCTAGAGCGAAGTTCGTCGTGCAGTCAATTCAGTGATGAAGAGCGACGCCGATGATAGCGCCGAGCGCGACGTACACTTGATCCGGGACGCGCTTTGTAAACATCGGCACGGCGAGCACCACGATGAGGATCAAAGCGCCGACCACGTCAACAATCACCGGACGTCCGATCAGGTATGTCGTGCCGGCGAGCACCCCGACCACCGCGACGGTCACGCCGCGTACGAAACCCGCGACGCGCGGATGCGAACCGTAGCGCAAAAGTAGCGGCGTTGCGACGATCGTGAGCAGGATTGATGGCAGAAAGATCCCGATTGTCGATGCGACCGCGCCGGCGAGGCCGTCCACCGCATACCCGACAAACGTGGCCGTGATGACCACGGGCCCGGGGGAAATCATACCGATCGCGACCGCGTCCACGAACGTCTGGTTGTCGAGCCAATGATACTGGTCGACGATATAGGTTTTCACGAACGAAACGATCACGAGGCCACTCCCGAAAACCAGGAAACTGGTTTTCAAGAAAAAGAAAAACAGCGACCCCGTGAGACCCGTTGGTGGCGCCGCAAACGCAAGCAGCACCGGCAGACCGACAGTGCGAACCCTCGTGGTCACCGGCGCTGACGCAGCGGCAGTCTGCGGCGGTGCCTTCCCGCGCGGCGCAAAGACAACGATGCCGAGGGCACCGGCCGCCAAGAACAACCAAATCAACTCTTGCTGGAGCGCGATCGTAACGGCACAGGCGATGATTGCCACGGCCCACGCCGGGACATCGCGCTTGAGCGTCTTGCGTCCGAGCGTCCAACTCGCGCGCAAGATGAGCGCAACCACGACCGGACCGATGCCGTAGAACAAGCCGCGCGTGACGCCGGCGCCGGCAAAGCGTTCGTACAAGGCTGCCGCAGCCACGACGATCGCGAACGGCGGCAACGCGAAAGCTAACCCGACCGCCAGCGCTCCCGGGATGCGGTGCGTCACATAGCCGCAATAGACGCCGAGTTGGTAGGCCATGGGGCCTGGGCACGCTGTTGCGATCGCAAGACCACGATCGTACGACGTTTCGTCGAGCCACTTCCGCTTCTCGACAAGATCCCGTCGCATGTAATTCGCAAGCGCGACGGGCCCGCCAAAGCCCGTCGCGCCGAGCATCAAGAAATAGCGGACGAGGTCAAGTAGCGAAGGTGTTTTCACTGCGGCTGCATCACCCGCACGGCTGGCTTGCCTCCCAAGCTCTGAAGCGGAAAGTACACACGATGAGTAGCGGGATCCACCGCGACGACGTGCGCGTGTAAGGCAACAATGGACTGCGCGATCCGAACAAACTTACCGTTGCCAACATCGTATGCACTCACAACGCCGGATTCAGATGCCACGTAGAGTCTGTGGAGGCCAGGGTCAAGGGCGAGGACGTCTACCCCGATGCCGACTCCGCCGGAAGCCGTTACGCGACCGCTCCGCAAGTCGAGCCGAACCAGTCTCGCATTGTGCTGACAACCCACGTAGGCGGCGCGTTCGCTAGCGTCGATCAAAACGCTGTGCGAAAATTCGCATCCCGCCAGCGGGTAGCGATGCACGACTTTCAGCGCCGCGGGATCGATTTCGGCGAGTTCGTTGCGGCTTTGAACCCCGACGAAGATGTGACGAAAGACCGAATCGTATTGAGTATTTCCAGCTTCGCCGCCGAGCGGAACACTCCCGGCGGCGCTGTCGTTCCGCGCGTTGATGACCACACTGCGTTCGCCGCTTTCATCCGAGACAAACACGCGTTGCGTGATCGGGTCATAAGCGAGCCCATCTACGTCGCCGCCGGGTATCGTGGCCAGTCGCTTCCCATCAGCCTCGTTGAAAACGACTACCGCACTCAGACCCTGGGCCGCTGCGTACACCTTGCCTCCCGCCGCCAAGATGCCGCGTACGCTCGCCGTTGCGGAAATGGAAACGGTCAGTGTCACGCGATTCGTTTTGACGTCGAACGCTTCGATCGATCCGTCGCCCATGTGCGCGAGCCACAAGATTCCGGTTTTTGAATCAAGACTCGCGTAATCGAACCGGGTCGCGCCTCCGGTCAATGGAAAGTCCCCGACCGGCCGCAAGGGCAAAGGCGGCCCCGCGGCGCCGACGGTTTGCCAGAGATACGCGATTCCAGAAACGGCGACAAGCGCCGCCGCCAAGATTGCGCCTTTTTTCATGTGGCGATGTTAACGTGCAAAAGCCCGCCCTTCAACGCCCTGCCGACAGCCGCGGACGAGTCATCTTCGCTGCGCTGGTTAACTTGACTTCGCCTTCCGACAGCGCGCTTGCCTCGGGAAACCCTCGCCGCGGTTTTAACGAGGACGATCCGATCCTCTCCTCATCCGGGGGATGCCGAGGCGTCGGCTTTCCTGATGAATGGCGTCAACAAATCGATGGGAATCGGAAACGCGATCGTCGAGTTGTGCTCCGCACCTATCTCCGTCAGCGTTTGCAAGTAGCGCAGTTGCAGCGCCACCGGCTGGCTCGCGATTTTCTCGGCGGCCATGACGAGTTTCTCCGCGGCCTGATACTCGCCCTCGGCGTTGATGACTTTCGCGCGCCGCTCGCGTTCGACTTCAGCCTGCCTTGCCATCGCGCGTTTCATCGTTTCGGGCAAAGCGACGTCACGTACCTCGACGAGCATTACCTTGATGCCCCAAGGTTCGGTACGCTCGTCGATGACCTGCTGGAGTTGTTGGTTGATCCGATCGCGTTGACTGAGGAGTTCGTCCAACTCATGCTGACCGAGTATGCTGCGCAGGGTCGTCTGGGCGAGGTTGAACGTCGCTTTATCAAAATGCTCGACTTTCACCACGGCATCTTCCGCGTTAACGACCCGAAAGTACACGACTGCATCGACGCTCGCCGGCACGTTGTCGCGAGTCATGATCTCCTGACGCGGCACGTCGACCGTGACGACTCGCAGATCGACTCTAACCATCCGGTCGACGATCGGAATCAGGATGACCACACCCGGCCCCTTGGCACGCAGCAGTCGCCCCAGCCGAAAGACGACGGCGCGCTCGTATTCGCGCAAGATCTTCACCGCTGCCGAGAGCAAAACCAGTAGTGCAACGATGACTACGATCGGGATGAAAATCACGTAATTCATTTTTCGGCCCTCTCTAGTTCAGGTGAGCGTGGTCTGCCTTGCGCACGTCCAGGCGCAGTCCGGTTACTCCGACGACGCGCACGTGCTCGCCCGTCGCGATGGGAGCGTCAAGGGTTCTGGCGTTCCACAGCTCCCCTTGCAAGAAAACGGTCCCCGTCGAACCGAGATCGCTGCGCGCTATGCCGATGGCGCCGACCATCGCTTCCCGCCCGGTCCGGACCTTTCGCGTTTGGGCTTGGATGCCGGCGCCGACGGCGAATATGAAGAACGCTACGGTCAGGACGGCAACCGTCAGAATCAGCGTCAGCGAGATGCGCAGAAATGGGGCTTGGTCCTGCGTCAGGAGCAGCGAGCCTACGACGAACGACACGAAACCGCCCGTGGTAAGGACTCCATGGCTGGGCACTTTGATATCCGCGATGAATAGAGCGATCGCAAATGCGATGAGCAACAAGCCGGCGACGTTAACTTCTATGGCCGCGAATGACGCGAGCGCAAGGATGAGCGCGAGGCCGCCAATTACGCCCGGGAACACCGCACCAGGATTGCTAAGCTCGAAGATGAGCCCGTACATCGCCAGCGTCATGAGGACAAAGCCAACGTTTGGATCGCTCAGGAGCAGCAGAAACTGCTCCGTAAGATCCATCGGAATGTCGGCAATCTGCGCATTGCGCGTCTTTAGCCGGCGTAGTCCCGCAACCGTGCGAACCTCCCGCCCGTCAATCTTCGCAAGTAAATCGCGCGGGCTATTTGCAACGAAGTCGATGACGTGAAGGTGCAGCGCTTGCTCGTCGGTGATGGAGACGCTCTGCCGAACCGACTGCTCCGCCCAAACGGGGTTGCGCCGGTTCCGGGTCGCGAATCCACGGATTTCCGCTGCGGCGTCGTTGGTGAGCTTGGTCATCTCGGTCCCCTCGAGACCGCCGGCGCCGGTGCCTGAGGCGAGGCTGACCGGATGCGCCGCGCCGAGATGCGTCGTCGGCGCCATCGCGGCGATGGAAGCCGCGTACGTGACGAAGACGCCGGCCGACGCGGCGCGCGCACCGCTCGGATAGACGTACGCTACCGTCGGCACGGGAGCTCGCAGCAGCGCCTTGGCGATGTCGTCCATCGACTTCATCAAGCCACCCGGCGTGTCGATCTCGATGACGAGCGCCTGGGCGTTCGCGCCTACCGTCTGGTCGAGCGCGCGCAGTACGTATCTGGCCATCGCCGGGCCGATCACTCCATCGAGCCGCACGACATTCACCACCGAAGCGGTCGGCGCGGCCGGCGCCCGCGGCGTTGCAATCGCAAGCAGCATGAGCGTGCCGGCGAGCCACATCCGCGTCTTCGGGCTCTTAACTAAAGCCTCGACCTGGAGGGTGGCGCTCACATCGTGGAGAGATTCGACCGCGCCGCCGGTCGTCCCCGTACCTGTCGCGAGATCGGCGGCTTCCATGACTTGAAAGCAGCGGCCATCCGAAGCGTCGATCGAGCGAGCGCGAATCCCCAGGGCAGTATAAGGACACGGCGCTATCGTTCGGACATGGGCCTGGAGAGCAGCCTTTTGATCCGCGACTTGGTGGGGCTGACCGCATCGTGGCGGTCGCTCTATAGTCACTCAGCATCCGCCGAGACCTCCGTCGTCGGGACGCACGTGCTTTCCACCCTGGTCGCGGGCGGACTCGCCCTCGCGCATGATCGAGGGACCCTGCGCGCGGGCGGCTGGAATCCCGCAATCCAAGAGCACCATCTTGCGGAACTGCATCTGGTCCATCGCACCGTCGTCATCGCGCTTGCGATCTGCATGCTCAGCGGCGTCGCTCTGTTCGCGTCGGACGTCAAAACGTACGTCGTATCCGTGCCGTTCTGGATAAAGATGGCACTCATCGCCATGTTGTTTGTGAACGCTCTGGTCATGACGTCCACCGAACGGGACCTCCGCGTCGATTCGGGGACCGGCGCGACGGCAGCCTGGGGACGAATCCGGGCAAGTTCGATCGTGAGCGCGTTCCTGTGGTTGGCGATCGTCTTCGTCAGCGTCGTTCTCTCGCTCTCAAAATGAGCCAACCTATTTTTCCGGAGGTCATCCGCTCCTATGCCGCTCCCTAACAACCCGTGCGCGGGACAATGTCCTCTCGATCGCGCGCGCTTTCTGCGCTCGACAGCTCTGGCCGCACTCGCCGGAATCGCGGGCGCCGGGCTACTCGCCGACCCAGCCTTCGCACAAGCGCTCGATTCGATCGCGCCGACGAAATCGCAGGGACGAGTACTGACATACGCGCTTCCGGCAAAGGACGGCGCGCTAATCGATGGCGACAACGGCGTTATCGTTGCGCGGATTAAGAACGCGGTCTATGCGTTCTCGATCAGTTGCCCCCACCGGTCGTTGACGCGACTAGAGTGGCTGCCGGACTCAAGAGAATTTCGCTGCCCGAAGCATGACGCGCACTTTCAATCCGACGGCGAACTCATCGAGGGTCGGCCCGATCGCGGGATGGACCGCTTCGCTCTGCGCCGGGCCGGGCAAAGTATCGTGATCGATACCGCCGCGGTCCTGCAACAGGACACGAACCACGACGCCTGGAGCCGCGCTGTCGTAGCCGTCGGCTGATCCTTTGCGACTGCCCAAACGCAAAAAGCGTAAGGACGTCTCGCGCGGCGCCGGCCGGCGCGCCGGTCAGCGTTTCGATGCCGAATTCGGCGTAACGACCGAGGCGACGATCTTTCTCGGCGAACTCGATCCCGAGGCCCTCGGTCCGAGCCTCGATTACGCGACCCATTACGATCCGACGCCGCCGGGCGATTTCGAGAAACTCATCGAAGCCGCAACGCTCGCGCCCGAGGAGGCGACCTTCGTCGACCTGGGCAGCGGGCTCGGGCGGGTGGTTCTGTTCGCCGCGCGCCTCCCGTTTCGGCAAGTCGTCGGCGTCGAGTTCTCGCCGGCCCTCTGCGCAGTCGCGCGCGAGAATCTGCGGCGCTTCGACCCGGTTCGGCGCCGTTGCCGTGACGTTCGCATCGTCTGCGCCGACGCCAAAGACTATCGCTTGCCGCGCGGCGCGGCGATCGTCTACCTATTCAACCCGTTCGTAGGTCCGGTCTTTGCAGCCGTGCTCGAGCGCTTGGCGGTTCACGACGCCGAATTGAACGTCATCTATCACACGCCGCTCGAACGCAAGCTGCTCGACGACCATCCTGCGTTCGAACTCGTCGTCGATCGGCCGTGGGGCTGCGTCTATCGCAACAGACGCAACGCCGGCGCCCCGCCGAAGGTGGGCTTGCGCCCGTGAAGCCGCGCGCGGCAACCGTCCAGCGCGCGTTCGTGACACTCGCGATCGTGATCCGACCAATACGGCCGGAGCGCCGTCAACAGCCGCAGGGCGCGTCGCGGGTCGCCTTGGCGAAACTCTTCGCTGGCAGCCTGACGGCAGCGCTTGACGAGGAGCGCCTCGCGAAAGCGCTTGCAGAAGCCTTGCGCGTCGCCGCGTAAGAACTCTTCACCGTGCGCGCGCAACAGGCCGCTCATCCGTTCGACTTCCGCCGCAAAGGCTTCCGGCTCGCGTACGTCGGTCCGGCGCGCCGCTCCGGCGATTGAGAACTCGAGAATCTCGCAAAGCGAGTGGATCTCGCTGGTCGCCCTGAATTCGAGCTCGAGGTCGAGCGCGGCGTCGCGCATCAGATCGTAGCGTACGACGACGCCGCCGCGCGGAGAACGGTACCAGGCAGCGGTCGGGATGTCGGTGCTCTGGGCCAACGTGAAGCCGTACTCGTCGATAAGGAACCGAAAATGCCGTTCGACGAGCGGTAGGACGTTGGCGCTCATAACGCGAGATTCCATGCGTAGCATCCTGCTAAGTGTTCGGGAACCAAGAACGCCCGGCTTACGGAAACGCGCGCGATGTGACCGGTGCCCCACCCGGGATGTGACGGCGGTCGCTAGCGCAGCGCGGGCTCTACCGCTTTCATGAGACGCGGGCTGCCCTCGCCCGACAAGAACACCGCTAGGTCTGCAAACGAGAACTGCATCCCGGTGTAGAATTCGCCGAACTCGGCGTAGAGCGCGCTCGCTTCGTCAAACCGCATCTCGTAGACGAGCTTCTTGAAGACCAGCGGGTCGTCGGCGTAGAGATCGACGCCCCACTCCCAATCGTCGAAGCCGATCGATCCCGAAATGACCTGAGTCACGAGGCCGTGGAACGAACGTCCGATCTTGCCGTGGTCGAGCATCAAACGCGCGCGTTCCTGATACGGCAGATGATACCAGTTGACCGTCTCGCCGCGCTTCTTGTTCATCGGATAGAAGCAGACGTAACGGCGCGCCGGAACCTTGGCCCAGAGCCGCGCGGCGCTGCGCGGATGCGCCGCCTCGTCGGCGAGCAGCGAATCGAAAGCATCGTTCCATTCCTGCGAATGCGGCTTGAGGCCGCGCTCGCGCAACGTCTCGTGAAAGCGCGCGCTGGCTTCGTACAACCCCAGTTCGAGGATCGAGACGTACGACGTCGCCGGGAGGAGAAAGTCGGCAAGCTCGAGTTTGTCGAAGGCCGTTTGCACCTCACCCAGCGAGTCGAAGGTTTTGCCGTAGTGCGTGAGCATCAGGTCGCACTTGTGACCCAGCATCTGCGCGAGCGAGAGGTCGCCATCGGGATCGGCGGCCAACCGCTCCAAAAGAGCGGCGGCTTCGCGAACGATCTCGTCGCGCCGGCCGGCCGGGAGCGCGTCGAACGCGCGGCGCTTGAAACGGAACATCCGGTGTAGAATGTGCCAGCTGTCGAGCGATTCGGGGACGATGGGGTTGCGCATCGACTTACGCGCGCGCCACGATCGCGGCCATCCGTTGCTGCTCGGCTTCAACCTCCGCGCACAGCGCCTGCGGCCGCTCGCGATATTTCGCCCAGAGTTGCGGCATGTGGGCGATGTCGTCGAGGACGCGTGCGAAGACGGTGTTGACCGGCGTCGGAATGCCGAGGTCGCGGCCGGCGCGGGCGACGGCGCCGTTGAGGACGTCGACTTCGGTGCGGCCTTTTGCGGCGCGCAAATCGAGCAGCAGCGAGGGTGGCTTGTGCCCCCGACCGCCCGCGATGCGGCCCGCCAGAATCATCCGCGCGACCGGCGTCGGCAGCGCGGAAAGGCCTTGCAGCGCACGCACCGGATAGCGCGGAAGATCGACCGCTTTGACGCCGAGCGCCTTCATCACCGAAGCGGTTTCACGCTGCGCGCGCACTTCGAGCGAGAACATCTGGTCCATTGCGAGCAACCGCTCGGGCAGCACGCTGAGGATCGCGCAGGACGCGTTGGCGACGATGTTGAGCGCGAGCTTCGACCACTTGAGCGCGCGATATTCGGAGACGACTTTGACTTGGATTCCCGATTGCTCGAAAGCCGCCACGAGCCAATTGTGGGTGACCTTTCCCATCGGCGCGAGGCCGAGCCCCCCTTCGTTCGACGGCACGATGTCGCCGTCGCGCGTCCGGTCGACCGCCACGGTGAGCGCGCACGCGACGACCGCATCGGCGCCGAATGCCGCCGCCAATTTTTCTTCGTTGCCGACGCCGTTTTGGGGACACAGGATGGTCGCCGTCGACTGGCCGCCGAGTGCCTGCTGCAGTGAGGCGATCGCTTCGTCGGTGTCGTAGGCCTTGACCGCTACGATCGCGAGATCGGCTTCGACTTTGCGGACGTCGTCAAGCCGGCGCGGTCCGTAAATCACCTCCGTCGACGCGTTCTGCAGGCGATCGCCGAGATAGGTTCCGACGGCGCCGGCACCAACGATGTAGACTTTCACGAGGGCTGCTTCGTCGGCAAATGGGCATGCCCCGTACTGCCGAACCCGCCCTCCGCGCGCTCGGTCGCTTCGAGTTCATCGCGCTCGTCGAAGGAGGCGTGCTCGATGCGAGCGACCACCAATTGCGCGATCCGGTCGCCGCGCGCGATCGCGACGGGTTCGCTGCCGAGGTTGGCCAGCACGACGCCGACCGGACCGCGATAATCCGAATCGATCGTCCCGGGCGAGTTGAGCAGGGTGACGCCGTGGCGCAGCGCGAGACCGCTACGCGGCCGCAACTGTGCTTCATAGCCGGCTGGAATCGCCAAGCTGAATCCCGCCGGGACGAGGGCGCGCGCCCCCGGTGCGAGCGTCAGCGTCTCGAGAACCGCGGCATAGACGTCGGCGCCGGCCGCCCCCGGGGTCATGTAGGCTGGTAACGGAAGACCTTCGCCCTCGGGGAGACGCTTGAGCGCGACGCGCACCTACGGCGTTCCGAGCTTCGCGAGCTCGGCTTCGAAATGACCGACGTCGTCGAAGGAGCGGTAGACGCTCGCGAATCTGATGTAGGCGACTTTGTCGAGCCGCTTGAGCGCCTCCATCAACTTCTCGCCGACCATCGTCGTCGGGACCTCATTCTCACCGCGCGAAAAGAGCTCGCGCTCGAGGCCGGCGACGACTTCTTCCAGTTGAGCGTCGGCGACCGGCCGCTTCTCGCATGCATGGCGCAGCCCGGCGAGGATTTTCTCGCGGTTGTATTGCTCGCGCCGGCCGTCTTTCTTGACGACGTACAGCCGCGGGGCTTCCATCCGCTCGTAGGTGGTAAAGCGCTGCTTGCAGGCAAGGCACTCACGCCGGCGGCGGACGACGCTCTCGTCGTCGCGGGAATCGACGACGCGCGTCTCGCTCTTGCGGCAACTTGGGCAGATCAGACTGAGCGTGCCTCCAAGAAATTAGCCCACTACATATGGGGGCTACTCCGAGTATAGGCCACAATCGAGTCACCCGGCAAATCGCCCGTCGAATCACCCAGCTCTAAGGCTTACGCCGCACGCGGCGCGGAGCTTAGCTTGCGCCGATTTTGAACATCTTCGTCCCGCATACGGGACACTGACCTTGGGTAGCGGGGCGGCCGTTCTTCATCGTGATCTGAACGGCGTCTTTGATCTCGCGCTTGGTCTTGCACTTGACGCAGTATGCCTGCGGAGCTGCCATGATTACCCTCCGTGCTCGGCCGCGGGTGGCCCCGACGAAGGCCGTGGGGGTAGCGGTCGCAATTTGCGCCCCCCATTCTGAGGCAGAGGGCGGTTTCCCCTCGCGAGCGCCCTTGCCGGCCCCAGACCTCGGCGTGAGGGGAAGGCGATGGAACTGGGCGAGCCGCGCTGGATCGAGCGCGACGAGGTCTTCCGGAGCCGCCCCGACGGCGGATCCGGGCTACGCTTGAAGGGTCTTTGGGTCTGCGGCTCCCTGGACGCTCTGAGGCGGCCGACGGTCGCGGTGGTCGGCTCGCGGGCGCCCTCGGAGGGCGGCCGCAGGCGTTCGCGCCAGTTCGGCGAGGCCCTGGCGCGAGCCGGGCTCTGCGTCGTCTCGGGCCTCGCGCTGGGCGTCGACGGCGCCGCGCACGCCGGAGCTCTCGAGGGAGGCGGACCGACGATCGGCGTCCTCGGGGGCGGCCACCGCCGTTTCTTCCCGCCGCGCAATCGCCCGCTGGCCGAGTCGATGCTCGAGCGCGGCGGTGCCGTCGTCTCACCGTACCGGCCCTGCGACCCTCCCTGGCCCGGTAATTTCCTACAGCGCAACGGCGTCATCGCCGCGCTCTCCGACGCCGTCGTGGTAATCGAAGCGGCGGCTCGCAGCGGATCGCTCAACACGGCGGGCTGGGGCGCGGCCCGCTCGATCCCCGTTTTCGCCGTCCCGGGCGACGTCGATCGTCCCAAAGCCGCCGGCTGCAACGCACTCATACGCGACGGCGCAACCTTGGTTCGTGACGCCGGCGACGTTCTCGCCGAGATGGGGCTCGCAGCGGTGACGGCGCCGCTCGCGGCGCGCGAACGCGCACCTTCCGACCCGCTCGAAGCGTCTCTGCTCGACGCCCTGCGCGTCGAGCCGCGCAGCGTCGACGAGTTGTTGGAGCTGTGCGGCGCCGCGGCGGGCGGGGTGCTCGGCGCGCTGGTGCGCCTCGAAATCGAGGGCGCCGTCGAACGTCGCGATGACGGACGCTACGCGCGCCGCTGACGAGGCGCGCCCGACCCGAACGCGAACCGCGCGCCGATGAAGATCCGGGTCGTCGCCGTCGGCAAGCTGCGCGAGCGCTACGTCGCCGGCGCGGCCGCCGACTTTCGC
>DHWK01000155.1:5375-12735 GCA_002413145.1 bacterium UBP12_UBA5184 | reverse complement strand
CGAGGAAGGCCGGCGCGTTCTCGAGGCGCTCGATCCGACCGACGCCGTGTGGCTGCTCGAGCGTTCCGGCCAGGAACTTTCGAGCGAAGAACTTTCGGAACGCATCACCCTCCTCGCCGACGGCGGGACGAAGCGGCTCGTCTTCGCGATCGCCGGAACGTTCGGCGCCTCGCGCGAGCTAGCGGAGCGCGCGCAATTTCGCTGGTCGTTGTCGCGTTTGACGTTCCTGCACGAGTGGGCACGCGCGATCGTGCTGGAACAACTCTACCGTGCCGCGAAGATCGCCCGAAATGAGCCCTACCATCACTGAAGACGACGCGCTGGCCGTCGTCCTCGGGCGGATCGCCGGCGCGCTCGAACGAGCGGCGGCGTCGCTCGTCCCCGGCGACGTTCCGCCGGTGGTCGTCTTCGAGGCGCCGCGAAATCCGGACTTCGGCGACTTCGCCTCCAACGTCGCGCTGCAATTGGCGAAGCTCGCGCGCCGCCCGCCGCAGCAACTCGCGGCCGAGTTGATCGCTCGCATCCTCGACGACGACCCGGCGATCCGCGACGTTCTCTCCGAAGCGACGGCCCTCGGCGGATTCATCAACGTCCGGCTCGCACCGGCGGTCTGGCAGCAGAGCGTCGGCGCGATCCTCAAAGCGGGCGCCGACTACGGGCGGGGCCTGCCCAACGGCCGGCGTCTCTCGCTCGAATTCGGCAGCGCGAATCCTACCGGACCCCTCGTCGTCGTGCAAGGCCGCACGCTCTCCCTCGGAGATTCGCTCGCGAAGACGCTGCGTTTTTTCGGTAACGACGTGACGACCGAGTGGATCATCAACGATGCCGGGACGCAGCTCGAGACGCTGGGCCGCTCGCTCTACGCGCGCTACCGCCAACTCGCCGAGCCGAGTTTCCCCTTCCCCGAAGACGGCTACCCCGGCGACTACTTGATCGCAATAGCCGAACGGCTACGCGAGGATGGCGCCGCCCGCGAGGTGCCGCCGGAGGAGCTGGTCGACTTCTGCGCCCGTTTCGCGTATGCCAAACTGGTCGAAGAGCAGCAGAAAACCTCGGCGCGGTTCGGCGTCGCATTCGAGCGCTGGCAGAGCGAACGCAGCCTGCATGAGAGCGGCGCGATCGAGCGCGGCATCGAAGCGCTGCGCGAGCGCGGCCTCATCTTCGAAGAGGACGGCGCGCTCTGGGTGCGCACGACCCAGTTCGGCGACGATAAGGATCGCGTCATCGTCCGCAGCGACGGGCGGCCGACCTACTTCGGCGCCGACGTCGCCTACCATTACGACAAGCTGCAGCGGGCCGATCGCGCGATCCTGATCCTCGGTCCCGATCATCACGGCTACATCGAACGGTTGGGGACGATCGCCGCCGCCTTCGGCCGGCCGGGCGCGATCGAAGTCCTCATCGCGCAACAGATAACGCTCGTGCGCGACGGTGAGATTGTCGCGATGAGCAAGCGTGCCGGCAACGTCGTCACGCTCGATGAAATCCTCGACGAGATCGGCGTCGACGCTGCGCGCTTCTTCTTCGTGCTGACGAACCCCGACTCGCCGCTCACCTTCGACCTCTCGCTCGCCAAAGAACAGTCGAACGAAAACCCCGTCTTCTACGTGCAGTACGGCCACGCGCGCATCGCCTCGATCGAACGCCGTGCGGACCCGGTGCTACGCGCACGTGCCGAACGCGGCGAAGGACTCGAACGTCTTGGCGAACCCTCGGAGCTCGCGCTCGCGAAGCGGCTCTCGGAGTTTCCGGCAATCGTGCGCGCCGTCGCCGAAAACTTGGCGCCGCAACGTCTTCCGCGCTACGCGCGTGAGGTCGCCGGCGAGTTCCATCAGTTCTACATGAACTGCCGCGTACTCACCGACGACGCCGAACTCAGTGCGGCGCGACTCGCGCTCTCACGTGCCGCGAAGATCGTGCTCGCAAACGCGCTGATGCTGCTTGGGGTCTCGGCCCCGGAGGCTATGGAACGGGCCGAACCGGGATAACGGCGGCGCCCGTCGCGTCGGGCGCCATCGACGGAGCTTCGAGAACCGTCTCCGCCTGCGTCTGCAGTGGGCCCGACCGCAAGAAGCGCCACAAGACTTTCACGAACGCCGCGGCGGGGATGCCGAGCAACAGGCCGGGTAGCCCGAACAATTCTCCGCCCGCGAAGACGGCGAACATGACGACGATCGGCGAGACGCCGACGCTCTTCGACATGATCCGCGGCACCAGCAAATTGTCGGAGACGCGCGCGACCGAGAACACGATCAGGTTGACCCAGAGAACCTCCGCGCCGCCCTGGGGCGCGGCGAGTACGGTCGCGAGCACGTGCGCGAAGATCTGGCCGACGAAAGGCACGGCGTAGGCGATTCCACTCAAAATCCCGAGCAAGAGGGCGAAGTTTAGCCCCGCGAAGGCGCTGAGCGCATAGATCAGCGCACCGGTGATCGCGCACAGCGCGACTTGTCCCGAAACGTAGGCACCGAAGACGTTGGCCAGTTCGGCGACCAGCGCGCGAGCCGGAGCACGCCGCTCGGGCGGCAAGATGTCGTCGACGAAGTCGGTGACATGCTCCCCGCGATACACGAAGAACGACGAGAGAACGATCGCCGAGATGCCGATGAATGCCGCGGTGACCGTGTCGACGAGAATCGCGGTGATGGAAGCGACGCCCGTATTAAAGGCCAGGGCCGTCTTTGCGGCCAGCAGGTCTCGAAGATCGGCGGAGCCTGACGGCAAGAACGTGTGGCCGAGCCGGGCGCGCAATGCGCTCTGCAGAGTGTCGGTCCAGCTTTGCAGCGTCTCGATGTAGGTCGGGGCGTTGTTGGCGAGGTTCGTTACCTGGGCCAAAAGTGCCGGAACGACCAGCACGAGCAGAATGACGATCGTGGCCAGCAGTCCGGCGTAAACGGTAGCGATGGCGACGCCGCGCGGCATTCGCCTCACCAGCCACGCGACGATCGGGTTGACGCCGAACGCGATGAAGGCGGCGATGATGAAGACCGTAAGGGTGCGCGGGATGTGTGCGATCAGCCACAGCGCGGCCAGCGCAAACGCCAATGCCGCCAAGCCGATGAGGGCCCGGCGACGCCACCGCGGAGAGTTCAGAGTCGCTTGCATAACTGACGCCGTTCCGTTTGATAACCCAATTGGGCGTACAATTCGCGAGCGGAGAGGTTTTCCTCGGTGACCATGAACGACGCGTAGGGCAGATCGCGGCGGCGCGCTTCCGCCTCGGCCGCCTCGATCAATCGCCGGCCGATCCCGCGGCGCCGCGCGTGTGGCTCGACCGCGACGTAGACGATGAAGGCCTGAGCGAGACCGGAGACCTCATCCGGCATCCGATCCAGAAAAAGGACGTAGCCGAGGCGCTCCAATGCGTCTTCGGCGACCAACAGCACGTGCGACTGGCCGAACGCGAAATCGAGCAGCCGCTCGAGGCTGGTCGCGACGGTGTCCGGCGACGCGTCCCGCAACGCAGAGAGACTGCTCGCAACCGTCCTGCGCCCGAGATCGCGCACCCATATTTGATCGCCGGCGCCGCCCGAACGGATCTGGACGCGATCGCTCAGCCGACCGTACCGACCTCGGCCACCCTGCCGCGCCAACCCGCCACGAGGGCTTCCAGCTCGCGGATGAAGGCGGCGTTCTCGTCGGGCGTCCCGATCGAGATCCGCAGGCGGCCGGGCATCCCGAGTCCGTCGCCGGAGCGCACGATGATCCCGCGCTCGAGCAGCGCTTGGTAGGCCGCGTCGGCCTCCACCTCCACTTCTACCGCGATGAAATTTGCCGCCGTCGGATAGGCGCGCAAACCCAGGCGCGCAAACTCGCCGTAGAGATAACGCTTTCCGCGTTCGTTGTTCTCGAGACTCCGCTCGATGAAATCGACATCGTCGAGGGCCGCCAAGACTGCGACCGCCGCCGGCCGCGCAACGTTGAACGGCAAACGGACCGAGTTCATCGGGCGCGCGATCTCAGGCGAAGTGTACCCGTATCCGAAACGGACTGCCGCGAGGCCCCAGATCTTCGACGCCGTGCGGAGCACGAGGGTCGTCGGACGCCGCTTGAGGATGTCGACGCCGTCGGTCGCACCGGCGTCCATGAATTCGCGATACGCCTGATCGATCACGAGCAGAACGTCGGGGGACAGCGCCGCAGCGAATCGCTCAAACGCTTCTGGCTCGACTCGGGTCCCGGTCGGATTGTTGGGATCGCAGACGAAGACCAGCTTCGTGCGCGCCGTGACGGCGCGCAGCATCGCGTCGAGATCGTGGACGCCGTCCCGAAGAGGCACTTCGACCGCCCGGGCGGCGAAGATCGCTGCGTCTTTCTTGAACAAACCGAACGAGGGCTGGGCCATCACGACTTCGTCGGCGGGATCGACGAAAGCGGTGAACGCGAGTTGGACGAGTTCGTTGCTGCCATGTCCGAGGATCACGCTCTGGGGCCCAAGCCCGTAGCGCTCCGCGAGTCGCGTCTTGAGCGCACGATGATCGTCCTCGAAATAGACCGAGAGCGCGTCGACGCCGTGCAGCGCCTGGAGCGCGCGGGGCGATGTGCCGAGCGGATTCTCGTTTTGCGAGAGCTTGATGGGTTGCGCGATCCCGTAGGTACGGCGGACTTCGTCGACGGTCGTACCGGGTTTGTAGGGCGTGAACGCGCGCAACGATTTGCGCAGGAGATCGGACATGGAGCCGGGGTTCGTTTGCGACGGCGCTAAGTCCGCCGCGAGCCGGGCTCGGCGAGCGGCACGTTGCGCGCACACAGGGGGCACGCGCTCGCGTCGTACGATTCGACCGGGAGGTCGAGCAAGGCGATCGTCGGCAGTCCGAAGTCGACCGGCTCGCGCCGCACCGCGACCGCGACGGCGACCACCGAAGCGCCCGAGGCGCGCACGACCTCGATCACTTCGCGAACCGAAAGCCCGGTCGTGACGACGTCCTCGACGACGAGCGCGCGCTCGCTCGGGCCGAGCCGAAAGCCGCGCCGTAGCGTCGCTACGCCCCGTTCTTTCTCGACGAAGATGGCAAGCGTCCCCAACTGACGCGCGACTTCGTAACCGAGGACGATGCCGCCGACGGCGGCGCTGACGACGACGTTCGGTTCGAACGTTCGCGCGCGCGCGGCGATGGCGCGCGCGACTTCCTCGACCAGGCGCGGGTCTTCGAGCATCCGAAACTTTTGAATGAAGCGTGCGCTGTGGCGCCCCGAAGAAAGCCGGAAGTGTCCCTCCAGCAGCGCTCCGCGTGCGGTCAGTTCGGCGGCGAGCCGCTCAGCGAACGAGGGCGGCTGCGATTTCATCGAGGATCGTTTGGGCCGCTTCGAGCGGATCGACGGCCTCGACGATCGGGCGTCCGACGACGAGGTAGTCCGCGCCGGCCTCGACGGCGCCGCGCGGCGTCGCCACGCGCTTTTGATCGCCGTGCGAAGCGCCCACCGGCCGAATTCCCGCACAGAGCGCGAGGAAGTCGTCGCCGAAAAAACGCTTGAGATCGGCGACTTCGTGTGCGCTCAAAACGACGCCGTCGCAGCGGGCATCGCGCGCCAGCGCCGCCAGCCGCATGACGTTTTCACCCGGACCGCCCTGCAAGCCCAACTCGTTGAGTTCTTCCGGCGCGATGCTCGTCAAAATGGTCACCGCGAAAATCTTCGGCGGTTCGATGCCGAGCTCGGCGGCGCGCCGGGCCGAGGCTTCGACGGCGGAGAGCATCATGTCGTTACCGCCGAGCGCGTGGATCGTGACGATCTCGACGCCGGGGCGCACGAGGGCCCGCAGCGCCGCGCCGACCGTGCGCGGGATGTCGTGGAGTTTCGCGTCGATGAAGCTCGTCGCGCCGGAGCGCTCGATCCGCTTGCGCAGTTCGTCGCCGTAGCCGAAGAGCGACTCGTAGCCGATCTTGAACACGAGCTCGAGCGGACGCAAGCGATCGACGAGGGCGGCGGCCGCATCGAGCGTCGCGACGTCGAGCGCGACGACCAGTTTCGGCTTACGCCGGCTCAGGCGCGCACCCGCGCGGCGACTCCCAAGAATCGCGGATTCGCTTTCCCGACGATCTCTCGCAGCGAAGCGTGCCCGCGCGCGACGAGATATGCGCGGATGCCCGCGACGATGTTGAGCGGCGCGCGCGGGTCGGTAAAGTTTCCCGTCCCGATGCCGACGGCCGACGCGCCCGCCAAAATAAATTCGAGCGCGTCGCGAGCCGTCTCGATTCCGCCTTGACCGACGATCGGGATCCGCACCGCTTGCGCGACTTCCCAGACGGCCAGCACCGCGATCGGACGGATCGCCGGCCCCGAAAGACCGCCGCTCCCGTTGCCCAAGCGGGGCTTCCAGCGCTCGACATCGATCGAGATTCCGCGCACCGTGTTGACGACGGCGAGCGCGTCGGCGCCGGCCGCTTCGACGACGCGCGCGATCGCGGCGATATCGGTGACGTTGGGCGAAAGTTTGACGATCAGCGGCTTTGCGGTCACGCCGCGCGCGGCTCGGGTCGCCGCTTCGGCCAGGCTGGGATCGCAGGCAAACGTCTCGCCTTCGGTGCCGACGTTAGGGCACGAGATGTTCAGTTCGATCGCATCGATCTCGTCGCGCGCCGCCAGCCGCTCGGTGACGTAGGCGTAATCGTCGACCGCAAAGCCCGCGACGCTGCCGATGACGGCGCAGGGCCGGTCGGCGAACTTCTTGACCTCATTTTCAAGGTAGGCGTCGATGCCGGGATTCTGCAGGCCGATCGCGTTTAGGAGCCCGCTCGGCGTCGGAACCAGCCGTGGCGCAGCGTTACCCAAACGCGGATGGCGCGTGACGCTCTTGAGGACGATTCCGCCGAGCGTGGCGAGATCGACGAAGGGCGCGTATTCTTCCCCCGAGCCGTAGCAGCCGCTGCCCATGAGCGTCGGCGCGCCGAGCCGCAACGCCCCTAGTGCGACCGAAAGATCAGGGCGCTTGGGGGCGCCGTTCTTCCTGTTCACCAGCGCAACTCGTGTGACCAAAAGACCGGACCTTCCTTACAAATCCGGGCGTGTACGATCTCGCCCGCGCTCGCCGGAAAAGCCGGCGCTTGCGCGCTCTTTCGATCGAGCGCCACGACACAACCCCAACAGGCGCCGACGCCGCAGGCGAATTGTTCTTCGAGCGAGAGTTGCGCCGGGATTTCAAGATAGGCCGCGTTGCGCCCGACGGCGCGCAACATCGGCGACGGACCGCAGGCCGCGATCCCCGAAAAGGCGCGTTTGGGAAGCGCCCGCAAGAGCTCGGTGACGAAGCCCGCGTGTCCGCGCGTGCCGTCGTCGGTGGCGACGACGATCTTCGCGCCGAGCGCCGAAAATTTATCGACGTCGACGAGCGCCTCCGCGGTCCGCGCCCCGTACAAAACGG
>DHWK01000155.1:817-5346 GCA_002413145.1 bacterium UBP12_UBA5184 | reverse complement strand
GGCCGGCCGCGCGCCGCGAGCGCTTGCGCCGCCAGCAGCAACGACGCGATGCCGACGCCTCCGGCGATCAATGCGACGTTGTCGCCCAAGGCGTCCAGGTCGAATCCGTTGCCCAGCGGACCAAGCAGATCGAGCCCCGCACCTAGGGGCAATGCGGCTAATTCGCGCGTCCGCGGACCGACCACGACCAGCATCAGCGAGATTCGGTCGTCCGCGGCTTCATAGATTCCCATGGCGGTCGCGGCCTGCTCGCCGCCCGGCGGAACGGCCATTACGAAATGTCCGGGCCTGGCGGCGGCCGCCAAGCCGGGGGCTCGCAGCCCGATCACCGCGACGCCGGAAACCGGCTCGCGCCGGTCGCAAACGACCGTCCGATGGACCGCCGGCGACCTCTCGAGCGTATGCATTCGAGGCACCTTTCCTCGTGTTTCTCAGCGATTCCCCAGAAAATGCGACATAAATTTAACCTAGGGAGGGCATACCAGGCTAGAACATTTTAGGATATTGGACGTTAATAGGATAGGATAACCACCAAAAGCAGAAAGGAGGGTCCGAGCAATGGCAGGTCTACTGGTCTTCAAATCGTTAGCCGACGCGCTCCGAGCGGGCTTCCAGATTTACGACCGCACGCACGACGGCTACCTCGTTCGGACGCGCACCTCGACGGGGTGGGCGATGGCGATCGTCACCTGTAAGTAACGCACTCCTTCGAATACCGCTCGAATAAAACAAAAGAATCGGGATGCGCCCAGGCGCCTCTCGATTCTTTTCTTCGTCCGGCTCGATGCGCGGCTATCGTTCCGTCGGCGGTTGCGTCGGCGGACGCAGCTCTTGCGTCCCGCCGGGACGATAGGTGTAACTGCCTTCGTACGTCGCGGCCTGATGCGGCGCGGCGCTCGGTGGGGGTGGCGGCGGCGGAGCCTTCGGCGGGGGAGTCGGGCCAAAGCTCAATTGCGCGCCGGCGCTCATCGCGATCCAGATTTGGGCGAGGCCGATGAAGAGCGGAATGAATCCGCCGATCAACCACGGCCCGTAACCGAGAAACGAAAGGCCGAGCGTGATCGCCAGACCGATCGCCGCGAGCAGCACACCTTTTTGCAAGGCCGCCTGCGCCGAGGGCGAGGGATCGAGGCCCTTGAAACTCGGATCGTGTTCGGGGACGCTCGCTCTTGCGGGGTCGATGCCGTGCCGGATCATCTCCAGACGTTCGATGTGCGCCATCTGGCGCTCGCGATGCTTCATCCCGCGCATGACGAGCCAAGCGACTACCGGCATCCCGAAGATGAAGAAAATCGCGACCAGCGCGACGTCGTTGTCGCTGATGTAAGCGATCGGGCCTAACTGCATCGCGGGCCCAGCTCTGCGGCGGCGCGAAACGTAGCCGGCGTTCGTTCGATGCTCAACTCGCTCTCCTTGGCGCCGGTTCGAGTCCCGGCCGTGCGCTACAGATACGTCCCAGCCGGGGTTGTGTTTCGGCACGAAACCGGGGGAGGCCCCGAGCCGTATCTTCGGTCGTGGCAGCCATGGCCCGGCCCGGTATGCGTCTGAGCGCGCGCACCGGCACCCTCGAGGTCAACGACGACGCGACCCTGGTGGCGGCGACCCTCGCCGGCCGGAGCGAAGCCTTTGGGATGCTCGTCGAGCGCTACGAGCGGGCGGTCTACAATCTCTGTCTGCGAACGCTGCGCGACGCCGAGGAAGCCAAGGACGCCTCACAAGAGGCCTTCCTCAAGGCCTTTCGGGGGCTGAAGACGTTCCGGCCCGGCGCGAAATTCTCGACCTGGATTTTCTCGATCGCCTACCACGCCTGCTGCGACCGCTTGGGTCGCCGCAAGCGGTACTCCGACGCCGAGCTCCCGGAGCTGGCCGATCCCAACCCAGGCCCGGCGCTTGTCGCCGAACGGCGCGACGAGGCCTCGGCGCTGCGCGCGGCGATCGACGCTCTCCCCGAGAAGTACCGAACGGTCATCACGCTGTATCATCTACAAGGACACCAATACGAGGAGATCGCCCGCGTGCTCGACCTGCCGATAGGAACCGTCAAGACGCACCTCTTCCGCGCGAAGGAACAGTTGCGGCGTCAGCTCGCGCACCGAGACGACGCGCCTGCGGGCGAGGCGGGCCGAGCGTGAATCACGAGTACGACGAGATCGACCGCGCGCTGTTCGCGCTGCCCCTCGAAGATCCGCCGAAGGACTTGCACCAATCGATTCTCGCCTTAACGGTGTACGCGCCGTCTGAGGCTGAGAACAGGGCTGGACTATGGGAAGCCATCGCTGCCGGGTTCAGCCTCGCGCTGGCCGCGGTGCTGGCGTGGACCGTTTTCAGAAACCCGGCCTTCGGCGCGCAGATCGTCGCCGCGTTCACGCTCTTCGGCCGCGGCTTCGCCGACCAGGCGACCTTGGCGGCGTTGACCGCCGGCTGTTCTGCGGTCGCTTGGGTTTCACTCATGACCTTCCGTCCCGCGCGCGTCGAGGTTCGCTCGGGGCGTTCGTGACCGAGGCGGCCGCGCGAACCTTTCGGATCCTGGTCGTCGAGGACGACGTACAGATCTCGCGCGTGTTGCGGCTCGAGCTCGAGCATGAAGGTTACGCGGTCGATCTGGCCGCCGACGGGCTCGCCGGCCTAGAGAAAGCGCTCAAAGAGCCCGACCTCGTAATTCTCGATCTGATGCTGCCCAAGATGGACGGCCTCGAAGTCTGCCGACGCATTCGGACCAAGAGCCGCGTTCCGATCGTCATGCTGACCGCCAAAGACCGTATCCCCGAGCGCGTCGCCGGGCTCGATACGGGCGCCGACGACTATCTGACCAAACCGTTTTCGATCGAGGAATTACTGGCGCGAGTTCGCGCGCGCTTGCGCGAAAAGCATCCGCAGTCGAACGTATTGAGCGCGAAGGGCCTTACGATGGATCGCGCTCGGCACGAGGTCGCTCGCAACGGCGCGGCGATCCAGCTCACCGCGAAGGAATACGCGCTCCTCGAATACCTGCTGCTGCACCGCAACCACGTGCATACCCGCGACGAATTGTTCAACGGCGTTTGGGGCAGCGATTTCTTGGGCGATTCGAACCTGATCGACGTCTACATCCGTTACTTGCGCGGAAAGATCGACGACGGCTACGACGATAAGCTGATACAGACGGTACGCGGCGTCGGCTACATGCTAAAAGACTAAGAGCTCGGATGGGCGGAAAATCGCCGCGGCTATGACACGGTTCAAGACCCTCCGGTGGAGGATCGCGAGTTTCTACGCGCTGCTGCTGATCGTCGTGATCGCGCTCGCGGCATTCGTACTAACCTTCGAGGTGCGCCGCATCCTGCTGGATGGCGCGCAGGCAAAGGTCGACAGCATCGGTACCGACATCGCACTCGTCGCCAAGCGTGACAGCACCCTCTCACTTTTCGGCGACTCGTTCTCCGTCCTCACCGAACTCACCACGCCCGGGAACCTCGAGCACTGGGCCTCACCCTCGACGTATATCGAAATCGACACGCCACAGGGGTATTCGATCGCCAAGAGCACCAACATGGGCAGCGCGACGCTTGGCCCGAGCCCGAATCCAAGGCGTTCGGCGGTCGTCTATAGCGTCGAGAACACGCCGCTCGGCGAGGTGTTTGTCCGCGACGAATCGATCCGCTATCCCGGCGTCGCGCTGACCGTCAAGGTCGGGGAGAGCCTCAACCTCTATTACCAAATTCTGGGACGGATCCGCGAATTGCTGGGGCTGATCGTGATCCTTTCCGCGATCCTGGTCGCGCTCGGCTCCTACGCGCTGTCGTCGAGCGCGCTCGAGCCGATCGATCGTCTGATCGGCGCGATGCGCGAGATTCGCACCGATCAACTGGACCGCCGGGTTGGTTGGACCGAACGGCCCGACGAACTGGGACAACTCGCGCGCACGTTCGATGCGATGCTCGATCGCATCGAGGAAGGCTTCGCGCGCGAGCGGCAGTTCATCTCGGACGCCTCGCACGAATTGAAGACGCCCCTGACCGTCATCAATGCCAACGCGCAGATGCTCGAGCGCTGGGCCGACAAAGACGAGACGATCCGCAGCGACAGCCTGCGTGCGATACGGGAAGAAAGCGCCGCGCTCTCGCGGATGATCAACGGGATGCTGGTCCTGGCCAAGGCCGAGTCCGGCGACGGCATCCCGCGCGAACCCGTCGCACTCGATCGCGTCGTCGCCGAGGCGGTGCGGCTCGGCAAACTTCGCGCCGACGAGAAAGGTTTGGCGCTCGAGCTGCGTTCGGAGACGGCGCCCGGCGAGCCGATGGTTTTCGGAGATGCAAACCTGCTCCGTCAGCTGGTCAGCAATCTGGTCGACAACGCCATCAAGTTTACCGAAACCGGGCGAATCGACGTCCGGCTCGCCGCGCCGGACGGCCGGGCCATCGTCGAAGTCGCCGATACCGGCGTGGGGATCGAGCAGGACGAGCTGGAGCGCGTCTTCGATCGTTTCTATCGGACCGACAAGTCCCGCAATCGGGCGGTCCCGGGGACGGGGCTCGGCCTGGCGATCGTGC
>DHWK01000155.1:454-678 GCA_002413145.1 bacterium UBP12_UBA5184 | reverse complement strand
ACGACGGGACGGTCGAGGCGTTGGCCAATTCAGGCGGAGGGACGCTCTTCCGGGTGACCATCCCGACCATCGGTGGTAGGGATTCACCCCCCTCTCATGACCCCACGGACCCCAGCCTGTAGGCTTAGACGGTGCACTCGACCCTGCGCCGCGGCCTTCCGCGCCTGTTTGCTCTTGTCCCGATCGCGTGGCTCCTCACGTGCGCCGCCGCGCGCGCCGAGCTG
>DHWK01000155.1:0-318 GCA_002413145.1 bacterium UBP12_UBA5184 | reverse complement strand
GCGCCGCCGCGCGCGCCGAGCTGGCGACCGTGGAAGGCGTCGCGGCGCCAATCGTCCGGATCCAGATCCCGGCGCAAGCGAATTTAGTCGTCCGGACGTGGGATCGCCCGGCCGTCCAGGTCGAGGGTGACGCCGGCGCTTACGTCATCCAACGCAGCGTCAATCGCTTCCCGGCGTCGCTGCCGCCGCAGTTGATTCGGGTGGGCCAAACCAAAGCGCCCGACGGCGCGCCGATCGCGTTGCCGGCGGAGAGCTTCGTGATCTCGTCGCTGCCGGCGGGACCGCGCAACGTCGTGGTCGTGAAAGGCGAAATAGGCC
>DHWK01000048.1 GCA_002413145.1 bacterium UBP12_UBA5184 | reverse complement strand
CCTCTGCACGTACCTCGAGTAAGCCGCTCCGGCCGCGTTACTGCTGCCGCGGCTGACGGCGCGGCTGGTCGGTCTGAACCGTGATCGACGAACCATTCGGAACCGTAAAGTCGGTCTTCAAGTTATTTGCATACAGGAACCCGCCGACTGCGCCCGCGGCGCCGCCGAGGTTCGTCTTGAAGAGGATCTTACCGAGCGCGTTGCCGACGAGCATCCCGCCGAGCGCGCCCGCCGCTTGTTGCAGCACGGCGCTCTTATGCTGTTCGCTGACGTTGGCGACGTGACCGTAGACCGGCATTGTGTGGCCGTCGGCGAAAACGAGCTGATCGAGCGCGAGCCCGAGTTGCGCTTTCGTGCCTTGGCTTGCGCGCGTCACGCTGAACACGTGCCCGCGGAGGTAAGCGTTGGCGTACGCCGGGTCGTCGTTCGGATACGGCGGGGTCAAGTTGACCGCGAACGTGTCCCCGACTTGGGCCGTCTTGGTGCTCAGATCGCGCGTCAGCGTTCCGACGATACTCGTACCGGCCGGCAGCGTCGTCCTCGAGGTGCTGACGGAGCCTCCCATCGAGCCGTTGGTAGTAATCGAAACGAGGCGGTTCGAACTTTCGTAGTTCACGCCGGCGCCGAGCGCCTGCGAAATGAAACGCAGCGGTACGTAGGTGCTCGAGCCGAGGATGAATGGCGCGCTCTCCAGCGCTTGGGTCGCTCCGTCGACGATCGCTTGATTCGATCCGACGCGCAACGAAACGCTGTGAGTGCTGGTGGTCGCATTGATCTGGCCGGCATTGTAGACCACGCTCGCGCCAAGATTTTCGAAGACTCCACGAAGCGGCACGAAAACGCGCCCGCCACGCTCGATCGGCGCCGGCGACAGGTTTACCGGCGTACCGTTGATGGCGACGCTGTATTGGCCGGGAGACTGAGCGCTTGCCTGGAGAGACATCCCCAGTAGCAGCGCGGCCGCGCCGATCCCGGTTGTTAAGAAAGGAAACGTAAGATAGCGCAAGGTCGACCTCTTTCGAGCCCCTTTTTGGGGCTCTAGGACCACTTACCCGAAAGTCCGACACCTCAACGAGCGCTCGCCTTGCCCGGCCCTCGGTCGGATCGCGGAAACCGCGCGAACTAACGAATCTCGACGAGGCCGATGCGGTTGACGCCGCTGCATGCGATCGCGAGATTTCCATCTCGCGTCGCGCTCACGTTGCGCACGACGCCGCCGCCTGAGGGGATCGTCCAGGTCTGGAATTTCTCGGTCTTCGGGTCGAAGCGAACGATCGTGTTGGGTTCGACGCCCGACTCGCTGTACCAGACGACGTCGTGGATGACCGCGAGGCCGTAGGGCCGCGACTTCGGGCCGCCGGGCGAGGGCCATTCGAGGACCTTGCCGGTCGCGGGATCGAGCCGGCCGAGATACCCGCGCCCGTAATCGGAATACCAAATCTCGTCGTCGCTCGTCTTCGCGATGCGACGCGGCCGCGCGGCTGCGCCGTCCCGGGTTGGCTTTGCGCGGCGGCGAGCGCTGAGGCCAGCAGCGTCGCCGCGAGCAGCGGGCCGATCGAGCGTTTCAGCATGGCGCGAGACTCAGCGCTCCAGCAGCGATTCCTCACGCTACATCGTCAGCGACACCAAGAACGGCTGCGTCGGGCGCCGTCCGCAGCAAGACGAAAACGCGACCCACGAACGCTGGTCGTCGGCGCGAACCTAAATCGAGTTAGATTCGCGCTTCTCGGGGAACGAGCCATCCATGGCACGTAAGAAAACCCGCAAGAAAAGAACCGCAAAGAAGTCGGGCGGCAAGCGCAAGGGGCGCAAAGCCGGAGCCCGCAAAGTCGCCGCAGCGGCGCTCAAGAAGGGCGCGCGGACGGCCGGCAAAGCCGTGAGCGGAGCGAAAAAAGCCGTTAGCGGAGCCAAAAAAGCCGTTAGTGGCGCGAAGCGCGGAGCGAAACGCGCTTCGAAGACGGTGCGCCAAGTCGCACACACGACAAAGCAGGTCGGTCAGATACTGCAAGAAGGCGCGTCGACGGTCGAGGAGATCATGGACCGGCTCGATCCCGCTACCGGGCAGCCTAGCCGCACTCGCCGTTCCTCCAAGGCCAACGCTCGCAAAGACGAAGGCTAGGCCGGCCTCCTCCGACTCGCTTCCCAGCAGGGCAAGAAAGCCCGCGACGCCGTTCGCAGGTTAGCGATTCGGCGTGCGCGGGAACGAGAAAACTCAACGGAGGTTACCCGATGCGTACACCCTTTCTCGCTTTCGTGGCCGCGCTCGCTGTGGTGACGTTCGCGACGACCGGCGCCCCGCGCGCGCAAGAGCAGCATTGGCTGTTCATGACGCACGCCGCGTTCTACGCCGATCGGACGCAGCAATCGATCGACCCGCAAGTCTTCGTTCGGGACGCGAGCGCGCCGGCCGGACCGGACGCGCAGAACATCGCGCACGCCGCCGCTTACCGTCCCGCAAATCTCGCGAGCGATGACCGGACGTCGGCGCTCTTTAACGCCAACGGTCGAGCGCTGGGGTTTAATCTCGGGAAATGGCTCGGCGCGGCCGGGACCGTCGACAGCGCCGCCGCGGGCACCGGCGACCGGCTGCACTTCGGCTTCGTCGCGTTGAAAGAATCGGGGCATTATAGCCTCTTCAGCCTCACGCCGGGGACTGGCACTTTGGTCCCCCTCGACGGGACCGGGACGAGCAACACGTTCGTCACGACGCCGCTGGGGACGGCCGACCTCTACGTCACGACCCCCTATCATCTCTCGGCCGCCGACCGAATCTTCCTCGTCTACAACAGCGACGGCGGCGATCATGCGACGCAACCCGGGACGTCGGGGCTGGATTCACACGCCCAGATGGTCATGCGCATCAGGCTCATCTAATCGTCGCTCCGGAACTCATTTTCGGCGCCGACGTCCTCGCGGCGCAAAGCGCGAACCGGCCGATCGTCGCCCTCGAGACGACGATTCTCACGCACGGTATGCCGTATCCGGAAAACTTGGAGACGGCCCGTAGCGTCGAGCGAATCGTGCGCGGGTCGGGCGCGACGCCGGCGACGATCGGCATCCTCGGCGGGAACATCCACATCGGACTCGACGACGCGCAATTGCAGCGGCTCGCCGGCGTAAAGGACGTCCGCAAGTTGAGTCGCGCCGATCTCCCGTTCGCCGTCGCGGCCGCTACTGACGGCTCGACCACCGTAGCGGCGACGATGTTCTGCGCCCACCTCGCCGGTATCGAGGTCCTCGTGACCGGCGGAATCGGCGGAGTCCATCGCGGCGCCGAGGCGACCTTCGACATCTCGGCCGACCTCGAGGAACTCGCCCTCACGCCTATCGCCGTCGTCTGCGCGGGCGCAAAAGCGATCCTCGACTTAGCGAAGACGCTCGAGGCCCTTGAGACCCGCGGCGTCCCCGTCATCTGTTACCGTAGCGACGAATTTCCCGCATTTTGGAGCCGCTCGAGCGGTCTGGCGGCGCCCCTGCGCTTCGACACCGTCGAAGCGATCGCGCGCTTTCTCGCGATCAAGAAGTCTCTCGGTCTCGTCGGGGGAACGCTGGTCGCCAATCCGATCCCCGCGGCAAGCGAGATACCCGGCGACGAGCTGCGTCCGTGCATCGAGGCTGCGATCGAGGAGGGCCGCGCGCGCGGCGTTCGCGGTAAGGAGGTCACGCCGTTTCTGCTCGAGCGAGTCGCGGCGCTCACCGGCGGCCGGAGCCTTGCCGCCAACGTGGCGCTGATCGAAAACAACGCCAAGCTCGGCGCTCGACTGGCGGCCGCGCTTCGCATGGGCGGCTAGAAGAGGGTCGTCGGTGCGACTGGCTCGACCTCGGGATGTTCGCCACCGATCTGGTCGATAGCGAGCAGCCACACCGCCGCACCGTTACGCAGAAACGCGCCAAGGATCGTGTCGCCGGCGAGCCGCGGCAGCAGCACGCGCCAGCTCATGAGCCCGTTCAGGATACTCTGCAGCGGTGCGTCCTGCAACGTCGTGCCAAGATTGAATTCGTTGGTGCTCCAGTCGGGCCGCGGACTCCCGAACGGCTGCAAGCGACGCGTGAGGTCTGCCTTGAGCCGCACTAAGCTTCTATAGCGCTCGGCGTCGCTCGCGCCCCCAGTCGACCACTGCTCGTAGCGCGGACGTCCTTCCACGAACGTCTGCAATTGGCGTAGCGTCGAGAACAGCGCGTGATTGGCGTCTTGCGAACAATTGTTGGCCGGCCCGACAAACGTGCCACCCGTTCCATCGCCGATGCGGTAGCGCGCCGTCATCGCTTCGAGCTGCGCGATCAAGCCCGAGAGAGCCGAAGGTTGACGCGTCCCCTCGATGTTGAAATCTTCGTCAAATGCGTCCAAATCCAAGAGCAGGTCGCAGACCGGGCGCAAGCCGGACCAGCCGAACTGGCGGTCGCCCAGGTAGCGGGACCAATGCAGGGCGCCGGCCGTCAGACCGTCGCCGTTCTGCGTGTACACTTGATAGTAAGAGATCTCGAAACGCCTCTCGCCGGCAAGCGGATCGAGTACGACCTCGGCTAGCCCGTACGCGAAATGACCGAAGTAGATGAAGGACGAGGCCTCCTTCTCGCGCTGCGCGCCGCCGATTCCACCGTAGACGTGCACCAGGAGTGCCTTATCGCCGACGCTCCAATCCGACGGCCGGCCGCCGAACAGCATCGAACGCACCGTCCCTTTTCTAGCGACGATGTCACCCCACGACAATTTCCGCACTGCCGCATACGCGCCCGGACCCCCCGGCCGGACCGCGTCGGGCTCGAGCCGCAGCAACGCGCGCGGCGCGAGGGCGCGGACGACGAACGTGCCGCCCGCGTCCGGCGCGCCGTATGCGTACCAGCCCTCGGCGTTGAGCGGCGAACGTTCGAGCCCGCGCGTGCTCGACGGCGCGCGCGCGTCCCGATCGACGACCGGCTGGGGGAGCCGCACCCTCTCTTCCGGTCCGTCGAACTCGCGTGAGGCGCGGTTGAAGTGCGTCACGCGAAAGCGCTCGTCGCCGAGGGATTCGATGAATCGGAGCAAGCCATAGTAGCGGCCGGTGATTTGGACGGGATGCCGCGTAATGTGCAGCTCCGCGACGGCGCCGTCGCCGCGCACCTCGACGGGGCCGCTCAACATCACGACGACGTCGTCGTCCGGATGCGCGCCTGCAAGCGATTCGAGCGGATCGACGAGCCGCCGTCCGTTGAGGCGAACCGGCATCACCAACCCCTTGGCGCTGCTCGCATACTCGGCTTCGGCGCTGAAATTGACATCCCGCGTCACCGCACGCACGAGCGCTTGCACCGAAGGATCGTCGCTCCACAACAACCTCACCGTGCGGCCGACGAGATCGGCGTACGGATCGGCGGCGTGATGCACCTCGAACCAGGCGCCGCCGCTCGGAAAACGCTCGTCGAGTTTCGGGAGGACCAGCCGGCCCATCCACGCTCCGATTGGCCGATATCGTTCCGCGTCCACCGCCGCATCGAGCGGATAGGCTTCCGGCCGGTTCCAGGCAGCTTGGACGTAGCGAGCGTAGTTGCTCTGCTTCTGCGGCGCAGCCGGCGGAGCCATCCAGCGGCCGCGCAGGATGCGATCGATGATCTCGAGCGTTTGGCCGAGATTCGTGCGTCCGTCGGGGAGGACGGCCTGCGGATCGAGCATCCCACCGGGGACTTGATGGCCGACCGGCCCGAGCGGAATGAACGTGATCCGTCCCAAGTGGACGGCGCGGTTCCAATACGAGAGCGCGAAGATCTTCCAGCGCGACGGAAACATGATCGGCCCGAGTATTTGCACGTGGTCCTTCGAACCGACGAGATGGTACAAGTGCTCGAGATCGAGGAAGCGTGAGTTTCCGCTCATGACGCCACCCAGGGAGATCACGTCGATCGGCGCGTCGATCGCGCGCTTGAGCACCGCCGCCGAAGCGGCGGCCATCTGACCGCCGCCGCTGTAACCGATCAACGTCACCGGGACGCCGCTGTGCCGATCGTAGCCGTCGGCCTCCAGTGCGTCGTAGACGAGCCGAGCGATTCCGAAATTGTAGAGCGGCCCGTAGCGTTCGTCGGCGGAGACGGCGACGATCAACACGTTGCGCAAGTTGACGAACATCCCCAAGAGAGTATTGAGATTTGTGAGGCGCATCGTATCGACAAACTTCCAAAAACCGGCGAAGACCGGATCTGAATCGAGCGGCCGGTTCAGAACGGAATAGACCATCAGCCCGCGGATCAAACGCATCCCGTCCGGCAACCGCGCCGCAAAGGCGTCGAGGAACGTCTCGATATCCGAAGTGTATTCCGAGCTCGATTGCGAGATGCCGTCGAGGTAGGCGATGTAGCGCGAAACGGCGCCCCGCGCGCGCGCAGCGTCGAGCGCATCGGCATCGGCCCGTGGTTCGAGCGTCTGACCATACCAACCAGCCCACCAG
>DHWK01000100.1:292-3966 GCA_002413145.1 bacterium UBP12_UBA5184 | reverse complement strand
GCCATGGATCGGGCGGTGCGTTGGCCTGGTCGAGGCGGGCCGCTCCCTCAACCACGAAGCGCGGCCTCGCTTGCGACGGCGCGCCCGAACGTCTCACCGCGTTCTTCGGCCGACGCAAACATATCGAATGAAGCGCAACCCGGCGACAACAGGACGACGTCGCCCTCTCGGGCCAAGGAGCGCGCGGTCGCGACCGCTTCGTCCATCGACGCGGCGCGGACGATCTGCGCGGCCAGGATCGCGCCCGCGATTTCGTCGGCGGCTTCGCCGATGAGCACGGCGGCCTTCGCCTTGCGGTCGATCGCTTCACCCATCGCGCGGAAATCGGTACGTTTCGACTTCCCGCCGGCGATCAAGACGATCGGGCGATCGAACGATTCGAGCGCGGCGATCACCGAACCGGGATTGGTCGACTTCGAATCGTCGACGTAGAGCACGCCGTTTTGGGTCGCGATGGGTTGCAACCGGTGCGGCAGCGGGTGGAAGCCGCGTACGCCTTCGCGTAATTTCTGCGGATCGATGCCGGCGACGATCCCGACCAGCAGCGCGGCGAGGACGTTCGCGACGTTGTGCTCGCCGACCAGCGGGATCTCCGAAACCGGCATGATCTCGACCGGCCGAGGGTCGCCGGTCGGCGGTGCGTACGTGATACGATCGCCGCGAACGTAGAGGGTCGTCATCCGGCGCGGCGACAACCCGAACCAATAAGCGCGCGCCGGGATGCGCGATGCGCCGTCGCCTTCGGCCATCGCGCCGATCCGCGGATCGTCGAGGTTGCCGACGAACGCATCCCCCGGCCCTTGGTTGGCGAAGATGCGGAACTTCGCTTCGGCATACTCTTCCATCGAGTGATACCGGTCGAGATGGTCGGGTCGGATGTTGAGCAGCGCCGAGATACGTGGCTTGAACGCACGGATCGCCTCGAGCTGAAACGACGAGACCTCGGCGATGACCCACTCGTCGGCCGTCGCCACGGCGGTCTCGGCGATCAAGGCGTTCCCGATATTGCCGCCGACCCGGGTCTTGCGTGCGGCGTGCCGGAAGAGTTCGCCGATCAGTGCGGTCGTCGTCGTTTTCCCTTTGGTCCCGCTAACGGCGACGATCGGCGCCGCACAGATACGGTAGGCGACTTCGATCTCGCTGTAGACCGGGATGCGCGCGGCTTGGATGCGCCGCACGATCGGATTGGTGAGCGGGACGCCCGGCGAAAGAATCGCCGAGGTCAATTCGCCGGCGATGCGTTCGATCTCGGCCGGCGGAACGAAGGTCGCGCCGCTGCGCTCGAGCTCGCCGAGAACTCCGCGCAACGCCGACGGGTCCTTCTCGTCCGTCGCGAAGACGGTCGCGCCGCGCGAGCGCAAGACGTCGCAGCTCGCGGCGCCGCTGCGCCCGAGCCCGATTACCACGACGCGTTCGCCCGCGCCGAAGGCGTCGGCTTTCAGCGCCACGAGTACAACGCCAATCCGGCCAGCGAGCACAGTGCGGAGGCCGCCCAGAAGCGATGCGTCACCTTCGTCTCCGGCCAGCCCGCAAGTTCGAAATGATGATGCAGCGGGCTCATGCGGAAGATGCGTTTCCCGGTCAGCTTGAACGAGGCGACTTGCAGGATCACCGAAAGCGTCTCGGCGACGAAGACGCCGCCCACGACGATGAGCAACAATTGCATGCCGAGCATGATCGCGCAGCCTGCGACGACTCCGCCCAATGCGAGCGAGCCGGTGTCGCCCATGAAGAGTCGGGCCGGATGACGGTTGTAGTACAGAAAGCCGACGACCGCTCCCGCGACGGCGGGGACCACGATCAAGATCGCCCGGCCTTCAAAGAGCGACCACGCCGAGGCCAGACCGGCGCGAAAAATCATCCAGGCGAGGACGGCTAAGACGGGCAGTACCGTTCCGGCCGCCAGGCCATCCAAACCGTCGGTGAGATTTACCGCATGAATCGTGGCGAGGATGGCGATCAGACCGAGCACGAACCAGCCCCAATCCGGCAGGCCGACTGCTATTCCCAAACCGAGCGATAGCGCGTGCAGTCCCGCAGGCGTCCAAGGACCGGCGTGTTCTTGCAGGAGGTACCAGAGAAAACCCGCAGCGACGATAGCCGTCAACAGCAGCTTCGAGCGCGCGCGCAAGCCGCGATTCCGGCCGCGGCGGATCGAGAGATAATCGTCGATAAACCCTACCAAACCGCAACCAAGGCCGAGTAAGACCAGGGCGATGACGAACGGGTTGTTGCGCGCGACGATCGCCGCCACCACGAGCGCCAACAGAAACAATAGACCGCCCATGGTCGGCGTCCCGGTTTTGGCGGCGTGGCTTTGCGGTGCGTCTTCATAGGCATGTTGACGAAGGGAGAAACGTTGCAACCATGGGATGAGGCGGGCGCCGGTGGAGATCGTCAAAACGAGAACGAAAACGAAAAGCAGCAATGCTTCCCAGCCGCTGGAGAATATCACGCCGCGGAACCCAGGAACGGATTGGGGCCGGCGCTGCGGCGTTTGAGAACGACGATCGGCGTCTGCTCGTCGGCGTTGCCGTGCGGATTAGCGCGCAAGGCGTCCTCGACCGCCGCACGCTCGAGGCCGCTCGAGGCGCCCAGCACCTTCGCCGTCCCAAGATCGTTCACGTCGACGATCGCGACATGCGCACCGCTCGCGGCCGCGATCTGGTGGGCGACGCCGTCCGGATTTTCGGGGCCGAGGACGATCGTGCGATCGAACGGCGGCAGAGTTCCGGTGTAACCGTCGATCGTCGAGATCGCCTCACCCAGGATTTCGTAGAACATGCCACGCCGCCGGATGAGTCGTCCGGCGACCTGCGCGAGCGCGGCGTACGCCACTTTCCACGCGCCGACCTGATCGATCACGAGTTGTAGCGACTCGGGCTGGTTGACCGTCGCAAGCGCGCTCGCACGTCGCGACAAGACGTAGGCGAGCCGGCTCGGACGAATCGTCTCGGCCGCGATCGTGCGGCCCTGCGCGATGGCAACCGCCGTCTCGGAGAGGCACACGACGTCGACGGGGCGCGCGATCCCCGCGACCGCCGCTACCACGAGCGCCGGTAGATCGTCGCCGCGCCGGATGAGCCGGGTCCGCACCGGGATCGCAATCGTCTCGCCCTCGAACGGTGCGCGCCGCCGGCGGCTCGCTCGCCCGATCACGCGTATCCCAGGCGTCCGGTCGCTAGACATGCGCGGCGCGCAACCCTTCCAGCACGTCTTCTAAATGATAGCGGCGCGACGCTTTGATTAGGACGACGTCGCCGGCGCGGCCGTTGGCGCGCAACCACGCAACCGCTTGCACGCCGTCGGCGAACGCCACGACGCCCTCCTGCGGAAACCCGGCGCCGCGCGCACCGCGCGCGAGGTCGTCGGCGTATTCGCCCCCGACCAGCAACGCCGCAAGCCCGCTCGCCGCCGCGGCGGCGCCGACACGCTCGTGCATCGCCGGCGCATCCGATCCAAGCTCGGCCATGCTGCCGAGCACCGCGATCTTGCGCGACGCGCTTTCACGCGCGAACGAGCCGAGCGTCGCCAGCGTCCCGCTCATCGAGGCGTTATAGGCGTCGTAGATCAGCTCCATCTCGCCGACCCGGATCCGCTCGTAGCGCCCCGCTGGGAGCGCGAGCGACCCGACGGCGTCGACGACCGCCTGCGGCGGCGCGCCGGCGGCGATC
>DHWK01000100.1:0-187 GCA_002413145.1 bacterium UBP12_UBA5184 | reverse complement strand
GGCCGCTACCGCGGCGGCGACGTTGGGCAGATTGTGATCGCCCGGGACGGTGCATTCGATCGCGTAGTGCCGCGTCTCGCCGGGTTCGCGCACGACCAGCGTCTCGCGCCCGAGCAAGACGACGGCGCGTCCCTTGGGCAGCGCGTTCGCGGCCCGCTCGCGCACCGCGAACCAAACGGGCTCGCGC
>DHWK01000119.1 GCA_002413145.1 bacterium UBP12_UBA5184 | reverse complement strand
ACTCGAGGTGTTGCGACGCGACGTCTTCCCCGATCTACGCGTCGGTCTCGTGCACGGCCGGCTGCCCTCGCGCGAAAGAGAAGCCGCGATGACGCACTTCTCGCAGGGCGAGAGCGACGTGCTGATGGCGACGACCGTCGTCGAGGTCGGAGTCGACATCCCCAACGCCTCGGTCATGGTGATTCTCGACGCCCACCGGTACGGGCTCGCCCAACTCCACCAATTGCGCGGGCGCGTCGGGCGCGGCGCGGCGCGTTCGTATTGCATTCTGATTTCGCCCGATGCGAGAGGCGACGTCGAGCGCCTGCAGATCCTGGCCCAGACCCAAGACGGTTTCAAGATCGCCGAAGAAGATCTGCGCCTGCGCGGCGAGGGCGAATTCGCGGGGACGCTGCAAGCCGGCGGAGGCGGGGGGTTGCTCGGCAGCATCGTCGGCGACTTCTCTCTTTACATGCGGGCTAAGGCCGACGCCGACGCGCTCGTCTGGGGGGACCCCGAACTCGCTCGTCCGGAACATCGGGCCTTATACGAAATCCTGGACGAAGAGAAGACGGCGCGGGCGGTTTTGGTTAGCTCCTAGAAACGGCGCGCATGAATATCGGCATCGGCCTCGATTTTGACGGCACGCTCGGTCAAGATAATAAGTTGGAGCGCACGGTCGGCGTCGAGATCGCCGAGCGTTTGGCCGCGCTCCACGGCCACCGGTTCGAGCGCGACGAAGCGGCGCAGATCTTCGACGAAGCGCTCGCGTCGACGCGGCTCGCCGGGATGCCGATCGAAACCGCGATCGAAGGCGCACTGCTGCGCGCGTCGGGCCCGGGGCCGGAGAATGAGGACGAGGTCACGCGTTTTCGCGACCAGGTCATCGAACGCGCGCCGCGCTTCGTTCAGCCCCTCCCCGGAGCAGAAGCGATGCTCGCCTCGCTCGATGCGCTCGGGGTTCGCTATGCGATCCTCACCAACGGTTGGAGCCCCTTTCAAGAGGAGAAGGCGCGGCTGATCGGATTTCGGGCCCCCGTGTACGTCAGCGAGCGCATCGGCGCCCGCAAACCATCGCGCGAATCGTTCGCGTTCTTGGGGAAACAGTTCGAGCTGCCGCTCGAAGCGGTTTGGTATCTCGGAAACGACGCGATCGTCGACTGCGCCGGCGCGCACGCGGCGGGTCTGGTCGCGGTTTGGTACGATTGGGAGGGGCGGTCCTATCCCGCCGACAGCGAGCCGCCCAACTACGTCATCCACACGCTCGACGAGTTTGCGAGCTTGGTTCAAGGGCACCTCAGCGGGGCGGCGAAGCCACCCGCGCAATGAGAATCAGCGGCGGTGCGCTGCGCAACCGCCCCGTCCCCGCCCCGCGAGGGACGGCGACGCGGCCGACGCCCGGAAAAGTCAGGGAGGCGCTGTTCTCGATCGTCGCCGAGCGCATCGAGGGAGCGCGCGTCCTCGACCTCTACGCCGGCAGCGGCGCGGTCGGTTTCGAAGCGCTCTCGCGCGGCGCCGCGTACGTCACCTTCGTCGAGATGCACGCTCCGACGGCGACGGCGATCAAGCGGACCGCCGAGCGTTTCGGCGTCGGCCAATCGGTCGGCGTGATGATCGCTCCGGCGGAGACGGCCGCCAAGCGCGTCGCCGGTCGCTTCGACCTGGTCTATGCCGACCCGCCGTACGCCGCTCCGCCGCCGCACTTGACGTTCGGCCTGCTGCGCAGCCGCGGCGCGATCGACGCTGCGAGTCTTCTCGTGTACGAGCGTCGCGAGGGCGGCCCGGCGTTCGCGAGTCCCGGTTTCGCGACGGTGCGCGAGGCGCGCTACGGCGAGACCGTCTTACAATTCTTGACGGTGGATGCGTGAATGGGCCGATCGGTCGCGTTCATGCGATCTACCCCGGCTCGTTCGATCCGCCGACCAACGGCCACCTCGACGTCATCTCGCGCGCCGCGGTGATCTTTCCGTTGGTGACCGTCGCGGTCGTCGTCAACCCGCAGAAGCGCGATCCCGTTTTTAGCCTCGACGAACGCGAAGAGATGTTGCGGCGCTGCACGGCGCAGTATCCCAACGTGCGGGTCGACCACTTTCGCGGTTTGCTCGCCGATTTCGTCAAGGAATCCGAAGCCGACGTCATCGTGAAGGGCTTGCGCGTCGTCTCCGACTTTGAGAACGAGATGGCCTTCGCGCATATGAATCGTGCCCTGTCGGGCGTCGATACGATGTTTCTGATGTCGGATTCGGCTTACTCGTTCGTGAGTTCGAGCCTCATCAAAGAGGTCTTTCAGCAGGGCGGCGACGTGCGCCGGTACGTCCCGCCGACCGTCCTAGAATACTTGCAAAATAAGCGTCACAGCACCGGGAGGAAATGACTTGTCGATCTATCGCGTCATCGATAAACTCGAAACGTACGTCCGCGAGGGGACGTGGTTGCCATTCGGGATGCGCATCTTGAGCCAAGAGCGGTTAGTCGAATACATTGAAAAATTACGATCGACGCTTCCCGACGAAGTCGGCCGGGCGAAGGTGATCGCGACCAACAAAGATCGCGTTATTCGCGACGCGCAGGAGAAGGCGCAGCAGATCGTCACCGAAGCCGCGAGCGCGCAGGCGCAGCTGGTCGATCAAACCGATATCTTGCGCCAAGCCCGAACGACCGCCGACGTCGTGCTCAGGGAAGCCGAGGAGCGCGCGCGCAAGATTCGCGAGGGCGCCGACCAGTATGCCAAACAAGTGCTCGGTGAAATCGAAGCGCGTCTCGCCGGCGCACTGGGATCGGTACGCAAGGGCCAAGAGACGCTCGCGCCCCGAGCCGCAACGCCGCCCGCCGAGCCGCTCGCCGAAGGGGCTGCCAAGAGCAAGCGCGCCGCGTTCGACGCGCAGGCCGATACTTCGCAGCTCGAGTCGGTCGAAGTTCCCAACTAAAACGAGCGGCGATCCGCGAAGACCGTTAAAGACGCGCGTTAGACCGGGGGAGCGTGGACGTTGTGGGCGTACCCTTCAAGCCGTTCGCGGTCGAGCGCGCGAACGCGGCCGCGGTCGAGTTCGACGGCGCCGGAATTCTTGAGCCGTAGCAGAGCGCGAGCGGCCATATCGCGCACGGTTCCGGCGGCGGCGGCGACCTGCGCCTGCGAAAGGTTTTCGATTCCGGGGAGGCCGCGCGCCATACCGGTCGTCGCCGGCGCGTAGGATAACAAGAACTTCGCGACGCGCTGCAAGACGTGCGCGAACGCGAGGTCGGCAATCGTGTCGACCGAGCGGCGCCGCGCTTGAGAAGAATCGGTGAGGAAGCCGATCGCGAGATCGGTGTCCCGTCGCGCGGCCTTCATCACCGCTTCTTGTGGAAGAAGCACGAGCGTGCAGTCGGTCAGCGCCTCGGCGCGCGTCGTCGCCCCGCCGCCGTCGAACGTCCCGGTCTCGTTGAGCGAGTCGTGGACGACGCGCTCGCCAAGCGAGTGAGCTTTGCCGTCGGCCGAAAGGAGCGTAAGGACGACCTTGCCGCTGCGCACGAAGGCAAGGTACGGCCACATCTCGCCTTCGTCGAAGATCGTGTCGTTCTGCTTGTAGTCGCGCTCGCTCGAGGTCGCCGCAAGCTCGCGCACCGTCTGCGCCCGAGCGTTGCTAAACGGGGTGCTGTGCGAGAGGAAGGTCGCGACGTCGGCTTGTTCGTCGATCCGTTCGATGCGAATCGTCCAGCGTCCGGTTCCAAGGTTGCGCGCGTCCCATGAGAATCGACCCGGGCGGTGCTGCAAGAATTCGTTGCGCAGGGCGCGCGGGTCGCTCTCGTCGGGAAGTTCGAGGATACCGCCCAGCTGCAATTTGTCGAACGCCTCGAGGATGATCAGGCTGCGGTTGGTGCTGGGCAACGCCCGGCTGTCAAGCACGATCGCCGGCACACGATTCATCGCCATCGGGCGCCTACTTCAGACGGGCGGCCGAGGCCGCCTTCCGTGCGCTATTCCGCTCGATCGGCGAAGCCTAACGGCCGGTGAACCGGGCTGGCCGCTTTTCGAGGAACGCCTTCGTCCCTTCTTTGAAATCCTCGGTGTCGATGAGGCTGCCGAAATGCAGCGACTCGAGGTCGAGCGCGGCTTGCGTCGCGAGGCCGAATCCCTCGTCGATCGCGCGTTTCGTAGCCGCGACCGCAAGCGGCCCCTTCGACGCGATCAGGCCGGCGATGCGCTGCGCTTCGGGCATGAGCTCGCCGGGCGCGACGACCTTTTCGACCAGGCCGACGCGCTGCGCTTCGCGCGCGTCGATCGGCTCGCCGGAAAGGCACAGATACATCGCCATCCCGCGACCGGCGAGACGGGCGGTGCGCTGCGATCCGCCGTAGCCGGGCATCAATCCGAGGTTTACTTCGGGCTGGCCGAATTTCGCGTTCTCGCTCGCAATACGAATGTCGCAGGCCAGCGCTAGTTCGCACCCGCCGCCGAGCGCAAAGCCGTTAACGGCGGCGATTACCGGCGTGCGCATTCGTTCGATTTCGAGCGTCAGCGCTTGGCCGCGTCGAGCGAGTTGCACGCCCTGCGTCGCACCCGGTAATTGATTGAGCTCGCCGATATCGGCGCCCGCTGCAAAGGCGCGCTCGCCGGCTCCCGTCAAGACGATCGCGCGCACGCCGGCGTCGGCATCGAGCTCGGCAAGCAGTCGGCGGAGTTCGGCGACCATCCGCCCGTTGAGTGCGTTGAGAACCTGCGGGCGATTGAGCGTTACGATGCCGACCGCGCCGGCGCGCTCGACGGTTAATGTTTCATAATCCACGTCGCCGCGCTTTCGGGGGAGAGAAGCACGTCCCTCGCAAACACGGCATTCATGCGCGCCGCGTATCACGAGCAACTCGAGGGAACCCGCCTCGACGTCGTTCGGCTTGGAGCCCTCGCCGCCGAAGCGGTTCACGCTGCGGTCACCGCGTTGGAAAAACGCGATACCGATCTCGCCGCGCGCGTCATCGCCGGCGACGACACGATCGACGACTTGCGCCGCAAGATCGAAGGCGAATGCATCCAGCTCATCTGGAAGCAGCAACCGGTCGCCGGAGAACTGCGCCAAATCGCGGCGATGTTGCAGATCGTCGTCGACCTGGAGCGAATCGGCGACTACGCCGTCGACATCGCAAAACACTCGATCAAGCTCACCGACGTCCCGCTGCGCCCGGCCCGCGTCGAGATCGGTCGGATCGCCGCGATCGCCAACGAGATGCTGCGCGACGTGATGCGCGCCTACACCGAAGGCGACGCCGCCGCAGCCGAAGAGGTGATCGCGCGCGACGACGAACTCGACCGGCTCTATCATCGTGGCATCGAAGCTCTTCAAGACGAGATGCAACAGGACCCCGGGGTCGTGCTCGCGGGGACGCTGATGCTCTTCGTGCTGGCCGAATTGGAGCGTTTAGGTGACCGGGCGCAAAACATCGCCTGGCACACAAAGGAGATGCTCGGGAGAGCCTAAACGGAATCCTCATGACCAGGAAGCTCGCCGCCATCGCTCTGTTGCTTGGTTGCTGGACCGGACTAGCGACGAGCGCGGTTCGCGCCGCCGATAGGCCGTACGCGATTCTGCTTGACGGGCGTCCGCTAAGCGACAATCCCAAGGATAGCGGCGGCCTCTTTCACGATGGCGTCGTCTTCATCGACGCCGTCAAAGCGACCAAGGCGTTCAGCGGTCTCTTGACCTTCGCCAACGCCGGCCGCACCGTCAGGATCTCGATTGCGCAGAGAACCGCCGTTTTCACGAAGGGCCGGCTATCCGCGAGGCTCGACGCCGGCTCGCTGAAACTCTCCGGAGCGCCCTTCATCTATAACGGCGATTTGTACGTCCCCCTAACCGCCGTGGCGAAACTCGCGCGCTCGACGGCCAGCATCGACCGGGCTTCGGCGACGGCCAGGCTGACGACGCCGGGCGGCTTCGGGCATTAATCCCCCGCTGGCGCGCGAGTCCTTCGCGCACGCGGCGGACTTGGTCTACCTCAATCACGCCGCCGCCGGGCTCTTGCCGCGACGCACGTCGGAGCGGCTGGTCGAACTCGTGCGCGCGCAAGCCGCGCGCGGCGTGCTCGGTGTTTTCGAGGTCGAACGGCGCATCCCGGAGATTCGCGCACGGGTCGGACGCTTCGTCGGCGCCGGGCCGGACGAGATCGCGTTCTTGCGCAATACCGGCGACGGCGCGAATGTCATCGCGCGCGGGCTCGACTGGACTCCGGGCGATGAAATCGTTCTCTGCGACAACGAGTTCGGATCGAACGCGATGCCGTGGCTCGCGCTACGCGAGCAAGGCGTCGTGCCGCGCTTCGTCTCAACGCAGCGCGAGCGCCTGACGCCCGACGTCCTGCGGCGCAGCATGAATGCAAGGACGCGCGTCGTCGCCGTTTCGTGGGTGAGTTTCAGCGACGGATACCGCCACGATTTGGCGGCGCTCGCCGAGATCGCGCACGCGGGCGGCGCGCTGCTTTGCGTCGACGCGATGCAGGCGCTCGGCGCATTCGGCCTCGACGTCAAAGCGCTCGGCATCGATGCCCTCTACAGCGGCGCCTCGAAGTGGCTGCTCGCCGTCCCGGGCGTGAGCTTCCTGTACGTCGACGCCGCGCTCATCGAGCGGCTGGCCGTCCGCTGGCGCGGTTGGAAGGACGTCGCCGACATCTGGGATTTTCTCGACTACGATCAGCCCTTTGCAGCCGGCGCCGCGCGGTTCGAGGGCGGGACGCAGAACTTTCTCGGGATGGCGGCGCTCGAGACCTCGCTCGACGTCATCGACGAGGCCGGCGTGGAGCGCATCGCGAGGCACGTCCTCGCCGTAACGGACCATCTCGTTGACGGATTACAGCGCATCGGCGCCGAGATCGATAGCCTGCGCGGTTCAGGCATCTCGTCGGGGATCGTGACCTTCCGCATCCCCAGCACCGATCCGATCGAACTCGGCAGGCGCCTCGCCCGGGCCAACATCATTACGACTTACCGTTCGAACGGCATCCGCGTCTCGCCGCACGGCCACAACAGCACAGAAGATATCGACACGCTCTTATCGTCCCTCTCTTTACGAGGCGACGAGCGAACGGCGGCGGGACGTAGCCGCTGAGGGCGTCTCCGAGGCCGACGGTGTGGTCGCCCGAGGAGACTTCTAGTAACCATCCTCGCGGATGGCGCAGGGTCCCATGATCGCGTCGGCCATCCCGTGGATCAGGCGCTTATCGGCCGGCGCGACGGTTGCCAGGATTCCGCCCAACTTCACGCCTTCGCCGGCAGCGAAGTAATACGGGCAGAGGCGCACCCGTCCATCGAGTATCGCGATGTCGTCGGTCTTCGTCTCGTAGTAGGGAACCTTTACGCGCTTTCCTTTGTGAAAGCGCTGCAAGATGTATGGCGTCTTATCGAACGACGCGAGTCCCTCGCGCAACACTTTTCCCCATTCGTCGCGGGGCAGGTCGTTCGCAACCTTGACGCCGCGCGAGCCCCAGGCGAGTTCCGAGAAGCCCGAAGGTTTCACGACGTAGTCTCGTTCACTCTTACCGAGTGGAGCGAGCTGCATCCAGTCGTTGACCGGCTCGCCGGCGGCGGTGAGCCCGTGGATCGCGGCCTGCGGCGGCAGCGGGCGCGGATCGAGCACCCAGGTGCGCGGGAAGAGCGTCATGAGCCGCCCGTAGACCTCGTCGCCGATCTCCGCCTTCCACAACTTCGCGAGCAGAGGATGTTGGAAGAGCGCAAAGCACATTTTCTCTTCGAGGTGAGCTTTGAGCGGCGGGCTGACCTTCACGCGCCGGTGGCTCGCGGCGTAGACGATGAGATCGGACTTCGCGACGTTGAGCAGATCGAAGAGTTCGAAGTTGCGGTAGAGGATCTCGATCTTGCGCTCTTCACCGCCCGGCAAACGCAGGAAGAGCGCTTCTTCGGTGAAGACGATGTCCTCGGGGCGGCAGACGAAGGTCTCGCCCAAACCGCGCGCGCGAATCGCGTCGGAGAGCCAGGTAAGCTCCGCGCGGTAGCCGTTCGACTCTTGCGAGACCACGATCGCCGCGGTCGGGCGCTCGAGGCCGGAAGTTGCGGCCAGCATCGCCGCGAGACCGGACGGCATCCCATCGACGCCGCCGATCGTCTCGTAGCCGAGCGCGTCGTACGCCTCCGCCATCGCGCCGACGAAACCCATCCCGCCCGGGACGCTATCGAGTTCCGAAGCCGAGAAGCCGGCTTCGGTGAGGATGAGGTCCGGACGGATGACGCCCGGGATGTCGGCCTTGAAACGGTTTTGCCGGCCGAGGCGGATGACCCAATCGGGTTTGCCGCGGTCGAGGTATTCGGCGATGAACGCCGGCGCGTTTCCGCGAGCGCTACGCTGATAGAGTGAAGCGAGCGCGCGGTAAAAGAGGAGGAGGTCGGTTCCGAGACGCTCGATCGCCGCGAGGGTTATGGGCGAGAGCCAGAATGGTTCGGGGGAGAGACGCCAGGCGACCCGATTCTCTGCGACCCCGACCCCGCCGAACAAGCCGGCGGGCATACGTTCGTTTAGGAAGCGCGCGGCATCGCGCGCGGGAAGGTTGAGCGCTTCCGTGCGCATCAACAGCCCTCGGGGATCTTCGCGTTGGAGAACGCGATGTAGCGGCGCCGCATCCCACCCTGAAAAACGCCAGCCTGCTGGGGGGTTGCGACGCAGCGACGCGCGAGCGTCGGCGCCGCCTGGATGGCGAACCGTTACTTGAGCGCTTTGGCTCCGGGGATCAGGAGTGCGTGCTCCAGCCTGATCACGCTCGGACGATAGCCAATGGTCAGATGGAGGGTGCCGCCGATCCCCACCTTGTCGAGCGGGACGTCGTCGAGCGTGCGCGACAGATCGGTGCCGGCGAGGAAGTCCAGCGAGACGTCGCGATTGAAGGTCGCGCCGCGCGACGAGACCGTCTCGGAGACCGTAACGATGAGGCGCTTGCCGTCGGCGCTGCGCCTGGGTGCGGATTCGGGGACGCACAAGGCGACGTTGACCGGACGATCGTCGATCGTAAAGACGTCGTTCGAGCAGACGCTGGGGGCCGGGCTAGGCGCCGCCGATACCAAGCCGGTGGCGAGCGCGAGCAGTGCGATCGAAGCGATCATTTCCACCCCTATAACTCCCTTTGCCCCCGAGACGTTCCGGCCAGGAGGCCTCCCCGCTGCAAACCCCTAACCAGGCCCGTCGCCGATGCGCATCGATTTGATCGCACTCGATCTCGACGGGACGCTGCTCGATCCGACCGAGCAGATTTCCACGCGCAATCGCAACGCGATCCGGCGAGCGCTCGATGTCGGCGTGCGCGTCGTGCTGGTGACCGGGCGTGGCGTCGATCTCCCCATCAAGATCTCGAAGGACCTCAATCTCAACCTGCCGATCATCTGCTGCCACGGCGCACTCACCAAAGACTTCGGCGCGAACCGGACGCTGACGCACCTGCCGCTGCAACTTCAGTACGCCAAACCGATGGTCGAATATGCCGAACGCCACGGGCTGTCGCTGGCGATATATCTCGAAGAATATTTCTGGCGGCTCGAAGGTTCGCGCGTCTATATGGACGACATGACCGGGCCTGGCTGGAAGGAGGCAAAAACGTTCGAGGACGTACTCCATTCGGCACCGACCTTCGTGCGTTTTTTGGGAGAAGAGTCGGTCGAAGCGATGCGGCGTGAATTCGGGGACTGGCCGCTCAACTTCCATTACGAGAGCTGGGGCGGGTTCGTCGAATGCGCCGTCCTCAATCGCGACGCCAGCAAGAAACATGCCCTCGCGCGGCTCTGCGCCGACTTCCAAGTTTTGCCCGAGCGCGTCCTGGCGATCGGCGACTCGCGCAACGACGTCCCGATGCTGCGCTGGGCCGGCGTCGGTGTGGCGATGGGCAACGCGCTCCCCGAAGTCAAGGAAAACGTTCGCTACGTGAGCGCTTCGAACGTCGACGACGGCGTCGCGATCGCGATCGAGCGCTTCGTCATCGGCGCGCAGTCGGCGAAACGCCCGGCGTAAAACCGGTGCGCGTTCGAGTCCTGGCCTTCGCCCGTATCCGCGAGATCGTCGGAAGCGCCGAGCGGACGGTCGAGCTCGCCGAAGGTGGAACGGCGGGCCGGGTTTGGGACGACTTGGTGCGTGAATTCCCGCAGCTCGGCGAGATCGAGCGCTCGACGCGTCTGGCGCGCAACGGGGCGCTCGTCGAACGCGAAGCGGCGCTGCACGACGGCGACGAGCTGGCGTTTATGCCGCCCTTCGGCGGAGGGTAGCCGGGCCGCCCTGAAGAGAGGCCCGTGAAGTATGAGATTACGCGCGAGCCGCTCGACCTCGAACCGCTGATCGAGGCAGTTCGCAGCGACGCCTGCGGCGCCATCGTCGCCTTCCTCGGCGTCGTGCGCGAACTCGGCGACGGCGACCAACCCGTCGATGGGCTTTCCTACGAGGCCTATCCCGAGATGGCCCTCCCCGAGATGCGCGCAATCGGCGCCGAAGCGTCGCGGAAATTCGGCGAGGCACGCGTCGCGATCGTCCATCGTATCGGCGACTTGCGGCTGGGCGAGGCGAGCGTCGCGGTCGCGGTCGCGGCACCCCATCGCGGCGTCGCCTTCGACGCCTGCGAATATGCGATGGACGAGCTGAAAGCGCGCGTCTCGATTTGGAAGAAGGAACACTTCCGCAGCGGTGAGGCGCGCTGGCGACCGAATGCGGCGCCCGGCGTGTGAAACTCGCCCTGTTGCGGCTCGAGACGCCCGGCGGTGCGAGCGTCGCCGCACCAGACTACGAACCGCGGCGTCCGCGCGGCATCGGGCTCGTCGTCGGCCATGGATATTCGAGTTCGAAGCACAACCTCGACGGGCTCTGCAGCTTCTTGGCGAGTCACGGCTTCAACGTGGTCAGCCTCGATTTTCCCGGTCACAAGCTCGGCGCGAGCGGCGGCCGTCTCTCGTCGGCCGTCGATCTGACGGATGCCTTCGATGCGGCGGTGCGGTTCGTGCGGGAACGCCATGTCCCCGACGTCTACGCGATCGGACATAGCATGGGCGCGGCGACGGCGTTGCGCGCCGGCGCGTCGGATCGCGCGATCGCGGGCGTGGTCTCGATCGCGACCGGCTGGGGCCGGCCTTCGGCCTTGAGCGCGCTCAGCGGGATCGGCGTCGACTTGCGTTCGGCCTACGTCGACGGGCTCACGTTGCCCGAGCTGGTCGAACAAACCGAGCCGCTGCTGGAAGCGGCGTTGCCGCAACTCGCCGGGCGGCCGGCTCTGTACGTCGCCGCGACGCGCGACATGCTGGTCTCGCTGCGCAGCGTCGAAGAACTCTTCGAACGCGCGCCCGAACCGAAGCAGTTCGTGAAGATCGAGAGCGACCATACCTACGCCGGTGAAAACGCGCGCGCAGCGATCGTCGCCTGGCTGGGCGAACGGCACCCACGATGAACGCCGATACCCGTTCGCTGGCAGGCCGGCGCGAACTACGCCGTTACAGCCGTCACCTGTTGATCCCCGAGGTGGGGCTCGCCGGTCAAGAAAAACTGTCGCGCGCGCGCGTGCTCGTCGTCGGCGCCGGTGGCCTCGGAACCCCGGTGTTGCAGTACCTCGCGGCGGCCGGCGTCGGACGCCTGGGGATCTGCGACGACGACGTCGTCGACGAGACGAATCTCCAGCGCCAAGTGATCTATGCCGACGCGGACGTCGGCCGGCCGAAGG
>DHWK01000125.1:36869-37149 GCA_002413145.1 bacterium UBP12_UBA5184 | reverse complement strand
GGTTTTGGGAAGGCGCCCGTATTTATCGGCAGCGGCGGCACGATCGGCCCGGTCTCGTCCTTCGACCGCGTGCTCGGCTTACCCCAAGTCCTGATCGGGGTCGGCCTTCCAGACGATGCCATCCACGCTCCGAATGAGAAATTCGACTTGAATCAGTTCTACCGCGGCATCGAAACGATGGCATACCTCTACGACGAACTGGCGGCGGCGCTGTGATACCCAACGCGCAATCGCTCACGCCGCGCCAGATCGTCGCCGAATTGGATCGCTATATCGTCGG
>DHWK01000125.1:25884-36629 GCA_002413145.1 bacterium UBP12_UBA5184 | reverse complement strand
CGACCGGCGTCGGGAAGACCGAGATCGCGCGCCGCCTCGCCACGCTCGCCGGCGCCCCGTTCGTGAAGGTCGAAGCGACGAAGTATACGGAAGTCGGTTACGTCGGCCGCGACGTCGAGTCGATGGCGCGCGATCTGGTCGAGGCCGCGGTGCGCATGGTTGGCGACGAGCGTCGCGCCGAGGTCGCGGAGCTCGCCGAAGCCGCGGCCGTCGAGCGCGTCATCGATTTGCTGTTCCCCGAAACCCGGGCGCCGCAGCCGGCGCAGCCGGCAAATCCGATGGCACAGGCGCTCGGTTCGATCTTCGGCCAAGGCTTTCAACAGCAGATGAGCCCGCAGCAGCAGACTGCGACGTCCGCGGCGCCGCCCGACGCGAAGCAGACGCGCGAACGGGCGCGGGAAGACGTGCTGCGCGGCTTTTACGACGTGCGGCTGGTCGACGTCGAGCTTGAAGAAGCGCAGAGTTTACCGATCGGCGTGATCGGCCAGGGTTTCGATCAGGGCGGCGGCGGCGATATGAGCGAGATGCTCGGCGGGTTGTTGCCGAAGAAGAAGGTACACAAGCGGGTCACTGTCTCTGAAGCGCGCCGCATCTTCATTCAAGAGGAGGCGAACAAGCTGATCGACATGGACGCCGTCAAGCGCGAAGCGCTACGCCGCGCCGGTGAGAACGGAATCATCTTCATCGACGAGATCGATAAGGTCGCCGGCGGTCGCGAGGGGCGTGGACCCGACGTCTCGCGCGAGGGAGTTCAGCGCGATATTCTTCCGATCGTCGAGGGCAGCACGGTCAACACAAAATACGGCCAGGTCAAGACCGATCACGTGCTGTTCATCGCGGCGGGCGCGTTCCACATGAGCAAGCCGTCCGATCTCATCCCGGAGCTGCAGGGCCGCTTTCCGATCCGGGTCGAGCTGGACGCACTGACGGCGGAGGACTTCAAAACGATCTTGACCCAACCGAAGAACGCGCTTACCGAGCAGTACCGTCAGCTGCTCGCCGTCGAGGACGTCACGGTCGATTTCACACCGGACGGCATCGAGCAGATCGCGCTCTTTGCGATGCAGGTCAACGATCAGACGGAGAACATCGGCGCCCGCCGTCTGCATACGGTCCTCGAACGGTTGCTCGAAGACGTCTCCTACGCCGCGCCCGAGGACCACGCGCCGGTCACGATCGACGCGTCGTACGTCAAGACGAAGCTCACCGACATCGTCCGCAACGCGAATTTGAGCACCTATATTTTGTGAAGCGGGGATCTGCCGCGCAGGAACCTCGCTCGCCCAAACCGGAGGGTACACTCATGATCGACTGGATTCGTTCGTACGAGGATGCGACCGCACGCGCGCGTAGCCAAGGAAAGTTCATCCTCTTGGATTTCTTCAGTCCGACTTGAGGGGGCTGCAAAGCGTTGGATGCCGTGACGTATCCACAAACCGCAGTGAGCGACGCGATCGCCGCCCATTGCGTCCCCTTGCAGATCGATAATACGCAGCCCGGCGCGGAGACGCTGCTCCAAAAGTACCGGCACATCTGGACCCCGGATCTCCGCATTTTGGAGGCGGACGGCAACGAACTCTATCGCTGGGGCGGATACTTGCCGCCCTTCGAGTTCGCGCCGCAATTCCTGGCCGCGGTCGCCCAGGCGCATCTGCGCCTCAAGCAGTTCGACCCAGCCATCGACATCTACGAGGACGTCCTCAAACGCTTTCCGACATCATTCGCCGCGGCGGAGGCTCACTATTTTCTGGCCGTCTCCAAATATCGCAAGACGCACGAAAGCAACGAACTGCTGCGCGGCTGGCACGAGCTCGAGAAAACCTTCCCGGGCTCCGAATGGACCGTTAAGCAGAACTTCTAAGCGTTCATGCGTCGCATTGACCAGCATGCGGTTCGATGAGCTCGGCGGGCAGCGATCCGGGGCCGGGCGCGGCGAGCTATTTCTTCAATCTCCGCCTAGCCACGAAGTCGCTCGACTCCTAGTCCGCGATGAGGGATGAGGCCATCGCCGTCTAATGAGGCGTGCATGCAGAAAATAGAATCACCCTGGGCGCAAGGCGACTTCCACGTCATCGGAGTCGGGCAGCTGCTGGTCGGCGAACTGCTCTGCGACGACATCGATCTGACCGCGGGCAATGCGGTTCTGGATATCGCCTGCGGCAGCGGAAACACGGCGCTGGCTGCGGCGCGCCGGGGCAACGACGTTACCGGCCTCGATCTGATCGAAGCGCTGGTCGAGCGCGCGCGGCGTCGCGCCGAGGCCGAGGGATTTTCGATCGAGTTCGTCACCGGCAATGCCGAAGCGCTACCCTTCGCCGATGCGAGTTTCGACGTCGTACTCTCCACCTTCGGGGTTATGTTTGCGCCGAACCAACAACTGGCCGCCGACGAGATGTTACGGGTCTGCAAGCCGGGAGGGATCATCGGGCTGGCCACTTGGACGCCGGAGAGTGCGCCCGGCGCGATGTTTCGGCTCACGTCAAAGTACTTGCCGCCGCGACCCGGCGCGACGCCGCCCATCGCCGGCTGGGGCAACGTACCGGGCCTCAAGAAGTTATTCGGCGATCGGATCGCCGGCCTGCGCTTAGTCGACCACACCGTGCGTCAGCGCTTCGAATCCGTGGACGCTTGGATCGCGACCTTTCGCGAGTACTTTGGGCCGGTGCGCCAAACGTTCGCAGCGCTGGAGGGCGGGCAGCAAGCTGCGTACGAGCGGGACTTGCGCGAGTTGATTGCCGGCTACAATCGCGCAACCGACGGCAGCCTTGCGGTTGCGATGTCCTACCTCAACGTTATCGCGGAGAAGAAGGCTTAGCGCCAGCTGCGTCCGGTGCGCGTGCGGGCCTGCGGCGCCCTGGCCAGAGGCGCGCGGGCTCTAAGCGGGGGCACGGTCGCCGCCAGCTGGGGAAGTTCCGGAGTCTTTGCCCGATCGATGCGCTTGCCGAGCTTGCGCTCGATCTGGGCGAACGACGCCTCCTCGTCCTTGGAGACGAAGGTGATCGCGTCGCCGATCGCCTTGGCCCGGGCCGTGCGACCGACGCGGTGGATGTAATCCTCCGGAACGAGTGGGACGTCGAAGTTCACGACGTGGCCGAGTTGGAGGATGTCGATACCGCGCGCCGCGATGTCGGTCGCGACGAGCACGCGGCACTTGCCCCGCTTGAACTGCGAGAGCGCGTGCGTGCGCTGCGCCTGCGAGCGATTACCGTGGATGCGCTCGACGGGAATCTTGTTGCGCTCGAGCAGGGTCGCGAGCCGGTTGGCGCGGGCTTTCGTCCGGGTGAAGGCGAGCGCGCTGAAGATTTCGTTGCCCTTGAGCAACTCGAGCAGCAGGTCGCCCTTGCGGCTTTGGTCGACGGTGTAGACGGTTTGCGTGATCCCTTCGGCGGGTTTGCCGTGAACGGTCAGATCGATCCGCAGCGGATCTTTGAGGAGTTCTTTCGACAAGATGACGATCGCCGGCGGCATCGTCGCCGAGAACAGCATCGTTCGGCGTTTTGCGGGAAGGCGTTTCACGATGCGACGTACGTCGGGCAAGAAGCCCATGTCGAGCATCCGGTCGGCTTCGTCGAGGACGAAGTGCTCGATGCTGTTGAGCGAAAACGTCGCTTGCGTCAGATGGTCGAGCAGGCGCCCCGGCGTTGCGACGACGATGTCGGTTCCGCGCCGGATGGCGGCCGCTTGCGGACCGAACCCGACGCCGCCATAGATCGCGGTGATTCGTAGCTTGGTGTGCTTGGCGAGCGCCGTCGCGTGCTCGGTGATCTGCAGCGCGAGTTCGCGCGTCGGCGCGACGATCAAAGCCCGCACGGAGCCGGGTTTTCCGTCGGCCAGCGCATCGAGTATCGGAAGGATGAAGGCGGCGGTCTTACCGCTTCCGGTCGCCGCGCTGGCGAGCAGGTCGCGCCCGGCGAGCGCCGGCGGAATCGCGGCTGCTTGCACCGGCGTCGGTTCGGTATGACCGAGTTCTTTGACGGCGCGTAGCGACGCCGAACTCAACTTGAGGTCGTCGAATGTCATTAGGTTGGGGGGACTCTTTCTAAAATGCGCGAGTCGGTCGCTCATTCGAAAGATCCGCGCGCGAGTGACGATTGAGTATGGCACGGGTGCCGGTATATGTCAAATGCCTATATCTCAGCGCTCCTTTTCGCAGTCGCACGCCGACGTTTCCCCACCCGCTTGCGACCTTCGCTGCGGTTCGGGAGTTGAGGGGGCTTGGCAAGCTCGATATAATGAACGGCGTGCCCTACCTTAGAGAGATCGTCCACGAGCCGCACCCGACGCTGCGCAGGGCCGCCAAGAAGGTGCGGGCCGAGGAGCTCGAGGATCCGCTCGTCCAGCAGCTGATCGACGATATGTTCGTCACGATGTACGAGGCGCCGGGGATCGGACTCGCCGCGCCGCAGATCAACGTCGCAAAGCGCCTCTTCGTGGTCGACATCGCGATCGATCGCGAGGACTATAAACTCGGCCCCCTCGTCTTCGTCAACCCGCGCTTTACCGCTCGCGAAGGCGAACTCGAATCGACCGAAGGTTGCCTCTCGGTGCCGGGAAAAGTCGGCGATCTCAAACGTTACGAGCGGGTCGTGTGCGTCGCGCTCGACCGGCACGGCAAGCGCTTCGAAGTCGAAGGCAAGGGACTGTTCGGGCGCTGCCTTCAGCATGAGTTAGACCATCTGGACGGCACGCTCTACATCGATAAAGCTCAGAATATTCGCGACCCGCACACCGAAGAAGAAGACGAAACCGCGTCGACCGAGGGCGAGAGCACGTCCGCCGGCGGCGACGGCGAGGCGGCTCTTTCCGCCTGACGGCGAAGGCGCCCGCATGACCGGCGTCTTCTTCGGGACGAGCGCGTTCGCAGTACCCTCGCTTCGCGCGTTTGCAAAAGCACTCGAGTGTCGACTCGTCGTCACGCAACCCGATCGGCCGGCCGGACGCGGCCACCAGATGCAGCCGACGCCGGTCAAAGTCGCCGCGCGAGAACTTGGCCTCGAAACGATCGAGCCGCAAGGTTTAGGTGAAGCGCAGGCCGTTCTGCGCGCCACGAGCGCCGATCTCTTCGCGGTTGCTTCATACGGAAAAATCGTCCCGCAGGCGATCCTCGACGTGCCTCGCCTCGGCGCGCTCAACGTCCATCCAAGCCTCTTGCCGCTCTATCGCGGCGCAACGCCGCTGCAAGCTCAACTGCGCGATGGGGTGACGACCGGCGGCGTTACGATCATCCTGATGGACGCCGGAATGGACACCGGCGACATCGTCCTCCAAGAGAAAAGCGCGATCGCTCCCGACGAAACATATGGTGAATTGCACGATCGTTTCGCCGAACTCGGCGCAAAGCTGCTGGCCCAAACATGCGCGCTAGCGGCAGCCGGCACGCGGCAGCGGACGCCGCAAACCGGACTCGCGGATCCCGCAACGATTGCTGCGACCGCGACGCGGCCGCTCGCGAGAGCCGATCTAGAGCTCGATTGGCGTTGGCCCACGGCGCGCATCCTGAACTTCGTGCGCTCGCTCTCGCCGGCACCGGCCGCGCGCGCCGAACTCGCCGGCGTCGCCGTGAAGATCTTGCGCGCGACCTCGGTCCCAAGCCCTGGGACGGAACCCTCGGTCGATCCGACGCCAGGCAAATTGCTCGGCCATCGCGGCAGAGCCGCCATCGTGAGATGCGGTGACGGCGTCGTAGCCGTAGAACGACTCGTCCCGGCGAATCGCGGTCCGGTCGACGGCAAGGTCTTCGCGCTGGCCCACCTGACGAGCTCGTTATGACCGCCGCGGCGACCGCGCGCCGCCCGAATTCGCGCGAACTCGCGCTCACCGTCATTCGCGACGTCTTCGGGCCCGAAGAACGCGGCGCGCATGCGGCCTTCGACGCCCGCGCGCGCAAGACGGACCTCGATGCACGCGACCGCGCGTTCGCGGCCGAGTTGGCTTACGGCACGATCAAGCAAAGGCGCTTACTCGATTGGTACCTCGGCCCGTACCTGACCGGCCGCGATAAACCGCTCCCGCCGGCGATTCAAGAAATTCTGCGGCTCGGCGTCTATCAATTGCGCATGCTCTCCGGCGTCGACGTCCACGCCGCCGTCTACGAAACCGTGAACCTCGCACTCCGTCACGGGCACAAGGGAACGGCTGGGCTCGTCAACGCCGTGCTGCGCCGTTTTATCGCCGACGCCCGCCCGCCGCCGCATCCTTCGGACTTCGACGATCTCGACCATTACCTCGGGACGGCGTACTCGGTCCCGACCTGGATCGCCGCGCATCTCGGCGCCGTCTTCGGCGATCTGCGCGAGCCGATCCTGAGCGGAATCAACGCCGCGCCGCAGCATGCGCTGCGCGTCAACGCGTTGCGCTCGACGATTCCCGATGCCGTCAGCGCGCTCGAGGCCGGCGGCGCGCACGTCCGGCCATCGCCGCTCGTCGCAGAGTCGCTCGTCGTGCTCTCGGGCCAAGCGAACGACGATCCCCAAGGCCGCTGGACGATCCAAGGTGAGACCGCCTGCGTCCCGGTCGACGTCCTCGCGCCGCAGCGCGGCGAGACCGTCCTCGATCTCTGTTCCGGTCGCGGCAACAAGAGCGTGCAAGCGGCGGCGCGAATGGATGATTGCGGCCAACTCATCTGCGTCGAGATCGAGTCGAAGAAAACGAAGCTCCTGCACGAGAACCTCGAGCGCGCGGGCGTGACCTGCGCCGCGGTCGTCGAAGGCGACGTCCGGCGCGTCGTACTTCCCGAGGCCGATGCGGTCTTGCTCGATGCTCCCTGTTCGGGACTCGGAATCCTCGGCCGGCATCCCGAGGCGCGCTGGCGCAAGTCGCCCGACGACGGTGAGCGGCTCGCCGTGTTGCAATCCGATTTGCTCGCCGCCGCGGCGCAGCGCGTGAAGCCGGGGGGGAGGCTGGTGTACAGCGTCTGTAGCTCCGACCCGCGCGAAGGCCTCGAGGTCAGCGGTGCTTTCCTCGGCGGCCATCCGCAGTTCGCGCGAGCCGCGTCAGATCTCCTCATCCCGCCGGGACTCGAAGGCCGCGACGGTTTCTACGTCGCGTATCTCACCCGGACGTGAATCCGTTCGCGCGGCTCGAAACGATTTGCTCGACCGCCGTCGAGCGCGCCTTCGCGCTGGCCTTTCCGAGCGCGCTCGAACCGGTCCAGGTCGCGCGAAAACTCGTCGCCTCGTTTGAGGGCGGCGCATCCGAGGGACGCGGCGGCCGCCGCTTCGTCGTCAGCGTGAGCCCAGCCGACTTCGCGCGCCTCGAATCCGACCGCAGCTACCTCGAACGGCAATGGGGCGCGATGCTGGCCCGCCTCGCCGAGCGCTCGCGGCTGCCCCAACGCCCGCCCGAGGTCGAACTCGCTCGCCGGGACGACCTCGCGGTCGGGACCGTCGCGATCGCCGTCGAGCCGCTCGCTGCGCCGCTCGAGCTAGCCCTGCGCGTTCGCCGCGGACTGCCGCTCGGCGCGCGCCTTCCCTTACGCGGCTCGCTCGTCGTCGGGCGCGACTCCGGCTGCGACCTCAGGCTGGCGGACCCCCGCGTCTCGCGCCGGCATCTCGCAATCGAAGCCGCGCCGGACGCGATCACGTTCCGCGACCTCGCATCGGCCAACGGGGTCGTCCTAAACCGCGAAGAGCGAAAGGACGGTCGCTTGGACTGCGGCGACGTCCTCACGCTTGGAGATACCGAACTCGTCGTCGAGGCGGAGGCGTGACCCCGCGCGTCGAGAGCCTCACGCTCGTCCTGTGCGCCGCCGTCTTCTTGCTGTTGGCTCTCCCGCACAACCGCGGCCGGCGCTTGCGGGACGACGCGCTGGCCGCCTTGCAGGCGGTCGTGTTGCGGGTGGAAGAAGATGCGCGAACGCGAACGGTGCGCGCGCCGGTACCCATCACGATCGGCCGGGCCCCGACCGCTACGCTCGTTATCCCGGACGCTCAGGTAAGCAGAGTGCACGCACGGATCGATCTCATCGACGGGATGCTCGCCGTTCGCGACCTCGACAGTCGCAATGGCACGCTGGTCAACGCGCGTCCCATCGACGGGCCGGTCGAACTGCGCGAAGGGGACGAGATCGACGTCGGAATGACGCGCATCGTCTATTGCGGGGTCGGCTCGTGGAAGTAGGCGTCGGTTCGGATTTCGGCATTCTGCAGCGCCAGCAAAGCGACGCGCAGCTTGCCGAGAACTTTGCACCGAACGTCGCCCTCCTCGCCGTCGCCGACGGATTCGGCATCGTCGGCAAAGGCCTGCCGACCGCCGCGGTCGCGCTTACCACGATTCGCGACTACCTCCGTCGCCGTCAACGGCACGGGGCTTTCGGCGCGCGTCGGGCGACGCCGGGTCATCTGCGCGCACTCCTGCTCGCCGCGCTCGATCATGCCAACGCGAAACTCTTTACGCTGAGCGGCAGCAACGAAGATTTCGTCGCCGGCGGAACGTCGGTCACCGCCGTGCTGGTCGTCGGGTATCAAGCCTATGTGGCGCACGTCGGCGATGCGCGAGCCTACCTGTCGCGACTCGGACGCGTCGAATCGCTGACCGCCGACGACGCGATCTTCAGCGACGACGCGCACGGCGGCGCCACGACGTCGGTTCCGGCCAAACCGCTGACGCGCGGATTGCTCTGGCGAAGTTTGGGGACGCAGCACAAATTGGAGGTAAGCATCGCGAACGTCGAATTGCTCGCCGGCGACGAACTGGTGCTCTGCACCGATGGCGTCCACCGGCGCATCGAGACCGACGAGATTGGCGAGATCCTCGAGCGCTCGCAAAGCGCGAGCGAAGCGGTCGCGCATATGTTTGCGCTCACCAAAGGGCGCGGCAACGTCGACAATGGAACGATCGTGGTCGGCCGTCAATTACTGGTGGGCACCCCGCTCGCTATGCGCCCCAATCTTCTGGACCGCTTGCGCGGCACCGTCGCGCTCCTGATTCTCGCGGTAATGGCGATCTCGTTTGCGATTTACGTCTATCGATTCGGCCTCGTGCCGCATTGAGGTCGTACCTGCGGGTGCTGCCGATGCTCGGCGCGCTCGCCATCGGCGCGCTCGCGCTCTCGTTTGCGCCGCGCGACTCGCTCGGCAATCCGCTGGCTCTGGCCGGCCTGGCCGGCCTGGCGCTGCTCTGGATCCTACGCGCGCCGCGCGACGCGCGCCGCGACGCCATCTTGCCGGCGCTCGCGGTAATGCTTGCGGCGTTCGGCTTGATGATGATCGCCCGGCTCTCGGGCGAACTTGCGCGGAAACAGGAAATTTGGCTTGCCGTCTCGCTCGGTCTCGCGATCGTCCTGGGCCCGGCGTTCGACCGCTTTCGGCGCCTATCGGCTTACAAGTACGTCTGGGTCCTCGGATCGATCGTGCTCTTCGCGCTGGTTGCGGTCTTCGGTCAAGAAGTCAACGGCGCGAAATTGTGGATCCGGGTCGGGCCGATTCAATTCGAGCCGATCGAGGTCATCAAGCTCTTCATCGTGTTTTTCATGGCCGCCTATTTGGCTGAGACGGCCGACGTGATCGCGAGCGCGAAGCCGTTCTCGCTGCGCGCCAACGCCAAGTACCTCGGACCGCTCTTGATCGGCTGGGGCGCGTCGATGGCGATCTTGGTTTTCGAGCGCGACATCGGGATGGCCGTGCTGCTGCTTGCGATCTTCGTCGCGATGTTATACGTCGCCACGCGGCGTGCCGATCTCATCGCCGCTGCGGCGGCGGTCTTCGCACTCGCGGGCTGGTGGGCGCTCGGCCACTACGCCTATGTCGCGGCCCGCGTGGCCGCCTGGCAGAACCCCTTTGCCGATCCGCTGGGCCGCGGTTACCAAGCCTTACAGGGATTGTTTTCGCTGGCCGCAGGCGGCTTGTTCGGTGCGGGCTACGGTCTCGGCCATCCGGCGCTCATCCCGGCCGCCGAGACGGACTTCATCTACGCCTCGTGGGCCGAAGAGTTCGGCGCGCTCGGCGGCGCGATCCTCATCGCAATCTTCGGGCTGATCGTTTGGCGCGCGCTCTTGGCCGCTCAATCACAGCCCGACATCTATGCGAAACTGTTGGCGACCGGGCTTGCGGCGACGCTCGGATTCCAAGTCTTCATCATCGTCGGCGGCGTCATCGGACTCGTCCCGCTGACCGGGGTTACGCTGCCGTTCGTCTCCTACGGCGGCAGTTCGCTGGTGGCAAATTTCTTGCTGATCGCGCTTCTCTGGGCAATCGGTTCCGAGCCCCCCTTCCCGGCGAGAAAATAACCGTCACGTCGTAGCGAGCCGCGCCGAACTCAGGAGGTCGAGATAGCGATCCCGCGTCGCGGCGCCGATGAACGAGGCCGTAAAGCTGTTGCGCGCCAGCGTAAGCAGCGCGTTATCGTCGAGCTGCAGCGCTTCCGCGACGCCGGCCAGATTGTCGCCGGCGTAGCCACCGAAGTAGGCCGGATCGTCGGAGTTCACGGTGGCGTGCAAGCCGAGCTCGAGCATGCGCGCCAGCGGATGGTCGCGCAGCGTATCGACGACACGGAGCTTGACGTTCGAAAATGGACAGACGGTCAGCGGGATCTTCCCGTCGCGCAGGCGGGCGACGAGCTTGGGATCTTCGAGGCTGCGCACGCCGTGGTCGACGCGCGAGACCTTGAGCAGGTCGAGTGCCTCCCAAACGTATTCGGGTGGGCCTTCCTCACCGGCATGGGCGACCGTGAGCAAGCCTTCGGCGCGCGCGCGATCGAAGACGTGCCGGAACTTCGCCGGTGGGTTTCCGACTTCGGCTGAGTGACGG
>DHWK01000125.1:25441-25789 GCA_002413145.1 bacterium UBP12_UBA5184 | reverse complement strand
GGGGGGGGGGGAGCCGGTCGGCCTGGTAAGCAAGTGCGGTCTCGAGCATCCCCATCGCGGACTCGGCGCTCATGTCGCGTAGGAAGCAGAGGATCAGCTTCGTGGTGATGCCGTAGCGCCGCTCGCTGTCGCGCAATACCGACCACAAGCCGTCCAGGACCACCTCGTACCGGACGCGGCGCGCGATGTGGGCTTGCGGATCGAAGAAAATCTCGGCGTGCACGACGCCCTGCGTTTTGGCGCGCGCTAGATAGGCGTGCGCGAGATCGGCGAAGTCTCGTTCGCTCCGAAGTACCGCCAGCGCGTCATAGTAGAGGTTGAGGAACGACTGCAGGTCGGTGAATTCGG
>DHWK01000125.1:15008-25376 GCA_002413145.1 bacterium UBP12_UBA5184 | reverse complement strand
GAGGGATACGGCAGCCTCACCCGGTTGCGCTCGGCCAGTTCGAAAATCAGTTCGGGTTCGAACGTGCCCTCGATGTGCAGATGGAGTTCGGCCTTGGGGAGGCGATGCGCAAACGAAGTCTCGAGCATTTCTCCGAAAGAACGCCGTCGGAAGGCCGGAGTCCTGGCGCGACCCTCAGCCCGCCCGTCGTTCGGCCGCGAGTTCCGTTGCGAACAGTGACTCGACGCAATCGAACATCGCCGGGTCGAGATCCCGCAGGCGTCTGCGGGTCGCTTTCGGCCAGGCCGAGTGCGCGTCGTTCACGCCGACGTAGGCGCGCAGCGACTCGGCGAAATATTCGTCGAGCCCGGTGGCCGCGTAGGGCGTCACGAACGAGCGCGCCGCCCCGAACGCCGAGCGAATCTGCGGGTCATAGCCCGAGCGGTAGATGCCGTCACCGAGCGCGCAGTCGAGGGCGTGCCCGAACTCGTGCGCGACCGTCATCGGGCTCGTCGATCGCAAGTATACCGTGCGCTCTTCGACGACGAACAGGCCGGCGGGCGGCACGGGCCAGGAATCGACGTCGACGCCGAGTCGGCGCAGCGCGAGCGACGCGTCGGAGTAGCGGCGCCGCGACCCCAGCGGAACGATCCGAACGCCTTTCGCGGCCGCGAAACGAAGCGCCGGGTCTCCGAAGTGTCCGAGCACGTTCGAGATCGCCCGCGCCGCACGCGCCGAGACGCGCGGCGGAAGAAGAGCCGCTGCGCACGGTCCGTTGCGAGACATTCACCCGAGCGTACCAGCGTCTTATGACGACGCCGTGTCCGCCGCGTGACCAGACTATTTCGTCGGGCTCATCACCAAGAGCGTGAACGTGCCGGGCCTCAGCGTGCGGCGCGGCTGGCCGCTGGGCACCGGCGTCGGCGTGATGTCGAACTCGGCGCTGACCAGGTAGACGTTGTGCGTCCCCGGATCGACCGCCAGCGTCCGCGCGCCGGCCTGCGTCGCCGGGTTTCCGACGACGCTGTACTTGTCGGGCGAATCCTCGTGGATCACCGTCAACGTGCCGTCGCCGCCGTTGGAGCTAAAGACCAAGTTCGTCCCGGGATCGAAACCGATCGCGTCGCTGCCGGCCCCGATCGACACCGTCGCGACGAGGCCGCCGTTGTCGCCGTTGATGACGGCCAGCATCTTGTTGCTGCAGCCGACGAACACGCGATGCGAACGCGCGTCGATCGCCATTCCGCTCGGTTCTTCGCACGGTTTGAGCGCCCACGTTGCTTTGATTTGGGACTGCAGCGTGTCGCCCGCGATCATTTGGCTCGTGTCCTCGACGTTCAAGTAGAGCGTCCCGCGCCCGTCGACGGTAGCGAATTCAGGCTTTCCGCCGATCGGCAGCGCTCCGATCAGTGCGTTCGTTCGGGCGTCGATCGCCACGATGGCTGGGGGTCCCGCGACGAAGGTAAAGACGCGCTTCGAGGTGGGGTCGTAGACGATCGCATCCGGATTGCGCCCCGGCGTTTTCACGGTCGTTATCGGCTGCAGCGTCGTTAGGTCGAAAACCGTCACGCTATTGTCGCGTCCGTTGCTCGTGAAGCCCTTGTTGAGATCCTTCGCGATCGCGACGCCGTGGACGCCGGCGGTTCCCGGGACGTCGCCGACGACGCTCCCCTTCGACGGATCGACCACCATGACGTGCGTTCCGCGCGGGATGTAGAGGCGTTTTCCGCTCGCGTCGTAGGTGAGGTAATCCCAACCGCCGGCGCCGCCCAGGACGTACTTCTGCGCGAGTTGGTAACTCGGTCCGGCGGCTAACGCCGGCAGCGCGAGCGCGACGCACGCGAGGAGGGACCACAATATCCGGTTGACCATTCTTTGACTGCCCTTTCTGGACGCTAAGGCGCCTGCGCGAGGACGCCGAGTTCGGTGCGCACTTCCCACAGCTCCGGGAAGAATTTCTTCGAGAGCGTCTTTTCGAGGTAGGCGACGCCCATCGAGCCGCCCGTCCCGGGCTTCATCCCGATCATCCGTTCGACCATGCGGATATGGCGCCCGCGCCAGAGCAAGAACCGTTCGTCGAATTCGATGAAATCCTCGAGCAGCAGGTACAAATCGTACTTCTGTTCTGAGTTTTCGTAGATGTCTTTGAGGCTCGCGATCAGCGCGACGTGCGGCTCGATCGCGCACCCCCGTCGCGATAAAACACCCTTGAGGGCGTCGTATAACGTCGGCTCGGCGAGCCGGCGCTCGAGGCGTTCGCGTTCGGCTGCGCTCGGCTCGAGGTAGCGGAAGAATTCCGAGCGCGGAGCGCCGGCCAGGAATTCGATCTCGCGAAATTGGACCGACTGAAACCCGCTGGCCGGGTTGAGCCGATAGCGAAACGCGTTGAACTCCTGCGGGGTCATCGTTTCGAGGACGTCGATCTGCGTCTCGAGCAGATCTTGGATCGCGTGGATCCGGCGAAAGTTCTTCTGGACCTTCAAGAGATCGTCGCGCCCTAAGTGCCGGATCGCCGCTTCGATTTCGTGCAGCATCTGTTTGAACCACAGTTCGTAGACCTGATGGACGACGATGAAGAGCAGCTCGTCGTGCTCGGCCGGGTCGCTCTGCGGCTGCTGCAACGAGAGCAGCTCGTCGATCTTGAGGTACGAGCCGTAGGTGAGGGGGGCCGCCATCCCTACCGCTTTGGGCGGATGCGGTAGACGACGCCTGCCTGGTCGTCCGCGACGAAGAGACTCCCCTCGGGTCCGACGGCGACCCCGGTCGGACGGCCGATGCGCGACTCGTCGGGCCGCTGAAACCCGCGCACGAACTCGTGCCATTGCGCGCTCGGATCGGCCCAGTCGACGGCTTTCAACGGTTCGTCGTTCCGCAAGGGGACGAACGCGACGCGCGGCGGGACCAGCGGGCGGTGCCACGAACCGTGCAAGCCGACGAACGCGCCGCCGGCGTATTGCGCCGGAAATGCGAAGCGGCCTTTGGGATGCAGCGGATAGATCGCGGCGCCGATCGGCGTGTCGTAGCCGGGAAAGACGACACGCGGCACTTGGACGTCGGCGCAAGAACGCGAATTGTCCTTCGCTTTGCGGTTATCGTAGCAGGTGGGCCACCCGTAGTCGACCAGCCCCGCGTGCAGCGTGAAGGGGTCGAAGATTTCGTAGGGATGCCCGTGCTCCAACTCGTCTTGTCCGGCGACGCCGGCCCACACCGCGTTCGTGGAAGGGTCGACCGCGAGTGCGATCGCATTGCGGATGTGCACGGCTTTGGGATGCATGCCATGTCCGTCGAGGTCCATCTCTTGGATCGTCGCGCGCGTTGGATCGCTCTCGCTGCAAGCGTTGCACGACGAGCCGACGCCGGCATAGAGACGCCCGTTCGCGAGCGCGACGCTGGTCGTCGAATGACCGCTGCGACCGCCGATCCGTACGCTCGCGATCTTTAGCGGTTGAGCGGACGATTCTCGTGCGTTTTTCGGGTACGGAATTTTCCAGACGGCGCCGTTGGTGCCGACGTAGAGTGCACCTCCGCCGAGCGCTACGCCGGCGGCCGGCGCGTCGCCGAGGGTCGCGAAGACGCGCGGCGCGCCCGCATTGCCCTCCGCGTCCGGGATCACGTCGACCGACGAACCGAGCGTCCCGACGAAGAGATCGCCGTTCGGCGCGGCCGACAGTTCGCGCGCGCCGGCGACGTGCGCGATGATTTCGATCGAGAAGCCGGCCGGCACCGCGAGTTCGGCCGGAACCTCGGCCGCGCGAAGCGGCAGGACGCCGGCCAGCAGAAAGGCGAACGCGCAGGCCGTCCCGAGCGGTCCTCCGAGGTTCATGCTCGGGTTATACCACGCGGGCCCAGCGGCGCACCGCGTTGCGTTCGGAGACGGTTACGGGGAGGGGCTTGGCGTTGGCTGTGGCGGCGTCATCAGACGGCGGCGCATCCCGCCCTCGGGCGCTGCCGGCAGCATGCCGTCGCCGGGCCCCATCATGCCGGGCCCCATCATGCCGCGGTGCATGCGGCCCATCCCCGCCATCATACCCTCACCGTGACGAGCCATCCCGAGCAGCAGTCGACCGGCGTCGGGCGTGCGCTTCGGGCGGTTTGCCATCTCTTGGCGCATCGCCGCATGCAACCGTTCGGCTTGTGTGCGAACGTCGGCCGGCATGCTGCTGAGCATCTGCCTGTGCGCGTTGTCTTGCAGCGTACCGGCTCTTACCGCCGTATCGGCGTGGATCTTGAGGATCGCAGCCCGTTCGCTCGGCGACAAGACTGCGTCGAGCTTGGCGGCGGCCGCCCTGCGGTCGGGATGTTCGGAGAGCGCGAGCTGTCCGATCATCGTCTCGAGCAGCGTGCGGTGTGCGGGAGAGAGCGCGGCTAGCATTTGGGTTTTCGCCTGACGATGGAGCTGACTCATTTGAAGTTGTAGCTGCATCATTTGCATGTGCTGCATCATCATGTGGCCTTGATCGGGTGCCGGCCGAACGGTGCGCGGCATTTGTGGCGGCGGCGACGCGGTTTGGGCGAGGGCGAGCCCCGGCGCCATGAAAGCGGCGACTGAGAACGCAGCGAGCAATCGATTCATGCTTGCATCCTAGCCGAACGGGCTTGGGGCTTCCTGTGAGTCTCCCGGAGCGGCTGGGCAAAGGGCCGTCCCTCAGGCTGCCTAAAGGCTCTCCTTCGGGGAATCCGCCGAGCGCCGAAGGAACGAAACGGCATGACGACTCCCGCCGTCGACGACGCCGCGCTCCGCACAACCGTCCCAACCAACGGCGCGGCGGCAGTCGACCCCGATCCTCAAGAGACGCAAGAGTGGCTCGAAGCGCTCGACGGCGTTTTGGCGTGCGAGGGTCCGGCCCGCGCGCAGCAACTCGTCGAACGGATCGTCGAGCGTGCGCAGACCAGCGGCGCGGCGCTCGCGGTCGGGATGCAGACGCCCTACATCAACACCATCCCGCTCGGCAAGCAACCGCGCATGCCGGGCAACTTCGAGATCGAGACGCGCCTGCGCCACTACATTCGTTGGAACGCGATGGCGATGGTCGTGCGCGCCAACGAGGAATCCTCGGAGCTCGGCGGCCACGTCGCCAGTTTCGCGTCCTCGGCGACGCTCTACGACGTCGGCTTCAATCATTTTTGGCGCGCTCCGTCGGAAACCCACGGCGGCGATCTGGTCTACTTTCAAGGTCACTCGTCGCCCGGCGTCTACGCGCGCGCCTACCTCGAAGGGCGCATCAGCGACGAACAACTCGCCAATTTCCGCCAGGAAGTCGACGGTAAAGGTCTTTCGTCGTATCCGCATTCCTGGCTGATGCCAGACTTCTGGCAATTCGCGACGGTCTCGATGGGGCTCGGTCCCATTCAAGCTATCTACCAGGCGCGCTTTCTGAAGTATCTGCACAATCGCGGGATCGCCGACACGAGCGCGCGCAAGGTTTGGTGTTTCGTCGGCGACGGCGAGACCGACGAGCCCGAGTCGCTCGGAGCGATCTCGGTCGCGGCGCGCGAGCAGCTCGACAATCTCATCTTCGTCGTAAACTGCAACCTCCAGCGGCTCGACGGTCCGGTCCGCGGCAACGGCAAGATCATCCAAGAATTGGAACGCGAATTTCACGGCGCGGGCTGGAACGTCCTCAAGGTTATCTGGGGCAGAAACTGGGATCCGTTGCTGGCCGCCGACCGCAGCGGGCGGCTCGTGCAGTTGATGGAAGAGTGCGTCGACGGCGATTACCAGGCGTTCAAAGCCAACGACGGCGCCTACGTCCGCGAACACTTCTTCGGACGGTATCCCGAGACGGCCGCGCTCGTGAAGGATTGGACCGACGCGCAGATCTGGGCGCTCCAGCGCGGCGGACACGATCCGACCAAAGTGTACGCGGCCTACGACGCTGCGAGCAACCATCGCGGTCAACCCACCGTCATCCTAGCCAAGACGATCAAAGGGTACGGAATGGGCTCGTCAGGCGAAGCGCAGAACATCGCCCATCAGCAAAAACATCTCGACATCAAGGCGATGCGCCAGTTCCGCGATCGTTTCGCGTTGCCGATCTCCGACGCCGAGATCCCGAAGATGCCGTATTACCGGCCGCCCGACGACAGCGCCGAGATGAAGTATCTCCGCGATCGAATGAAGGCGCAGGGTAGCCTGCCGCAGCGTCGCCGGAAAGCGACGGCCCTGACGGTGCCGGCGCTCGGCGCCTTCGACGCCGTCCTGAAGGGAAGCGGCGAACGCGAGATCTCGACGACGATGGCGTTCGTCCGTTTCCTGAACGCGCTGACGCGCGACAAGGAGGTCGGCAAGCGCGTCGTCCCGATCGTCGCCGACGAATCCCGCACGTTCGGCATGGAAGGGATGTTCCGCCAAGTCGGCATCTATTCGCCGGTCGGACAGCTTTACAAACCGCAAGACGCGGCACAGCTGATGTTTTACCGCGAGGACAAGGCCGGCCAGATTCTCCAAGAGGGGATCAGCGAAGCCGGATCGCTCTGTTCGTGGATCGCGGCCGGAACCTCGTACTCGACGAGCAACGAGCAGATGATCCCGGTGTTCATCTTCTATTCGATGTTCGGTTTCCAGCGCGTCGGCGACCTCGCCTGGGCGGCCGGCGACATGCGAACGCGAGGTTTCTTGATGGGTGGAACCTCGGGCCGGACGACCCTCAACGGGGAGGGCCTACAGCACGAGGACGGCCACAGTCAAGTCATCGCCTCGTTCATCCCCAACTGCGTCTCGTACGATCCGACCTACAGTTACGAACTCGGCGTTATCATGCAAGATGGACTGCGCCGAATGTATGCCGAGCAAGAAGATGTTTTTTACTACATCACGCTGATGAACGAAAATTACGTCCATCCCGATATGCCGCCCGGCAGTGAAGCGGGGATCCTCAAAGGGATGTACCGCCTGCGCGAAATCGCCGCCGAAGGGAAGAAGACGCCGCGCGTCCAGCTGCTCGGTTCGGGGGCGATCCTGCGCGAGGTGATCGCCGGCGCCGAGTTGCTCGCCAAAGACTTCGGCGTCTCGTCGGACGTTTGGAGCGTCACGAGCTTCAACCAACTGCGCCGTGACGGTCTCGACGTTCAGCGTTGGAACCTGCTGCATCCCGAGGAGAAGCCGCGCCGGGCCTACGTCGGGGAATGCCTGGCCGGCCATTCGGGCCCCGTCGTCGCGGCGACCGATTACATCAAAACCTTCGCCGACGGCATCCGCCCGTTCGTCGAGCGCCGCTATACCGCGCTCGGCACCGATGGTTTTGGGCGAAGCGATTTCCGCCGCAAGCTACGTGCCTTCTTCGAGGTCGATCGTCATTACGTCGCTCTTGCGGCGCTCAAGGCACTCGCCGACGAAGGGACGATCAAGGCCTCGCTGGCGGCGAAAGCGCTCAAGTTATACGGACTCGATCCCAATAAACCGAACCCCGTGACGGTATAGGCAGCGTGACCGCATATGGCTGACGCGGTCGAAGTTCGCGTTCCGAACATCGGCGACTTCAATGACGTTCCGGTCATCGAAGTTTTGGTGAAACCCGGCGACGTCGTCAAAGCGGAAGATCCGCTGATCACCCTCGAGTCGGAGAAAGCGGCGATGGAAGTTCCCTCGCCGGGCGCGGGGAAGGTGCAAGCCGTGACCGTCAAGGTCGGCGACAAGGTCTCCGAAGGGACGCCGATACTGACGCTCGCCGGCGACGGCACGATTGCGCCGCAAACTTCGCTCGCCCCGAACGGGCAAGCGAAAGCAATCCCCGCACCGGCGTCGAGTGCCGCTCCCCCCCAAGGGAAATCTGCCGAGGGCGCTGGGGACGAACGCATCCTCGACGTGACCGTCCCCGACATCGGCGACTTCACCGATATCCCAATTATCGAAGTTTTGGTGAAGCCGGGCGATGCGGTGGAGAAAGAATCGCCGCTCGTCACGCTCGAGTCCGAGAAGGCCTCGATGGAGGTGCCCTCGCCCGAAGCCGGCATCGTCAAGAGCGTCGCGCTCAAGGTCGGCGACAGGGTCTCGAAGGGGTCGAAGCTTCTCACGCTCGCGGTGAGGAGCGCCGCGCCAAGCGCGCCGGCTCCCGCGCAGCCGGCACCGGCACCTACCGCGCTCAACGTCACGCAAAGTGCGCCGCCTGCCGCGCCTCAAGGTTCCCTGCCCGTGACGCCGAGCGGTGCAACGATTCATGCGAGCCCTTCGATTCGAAAGTTCGCGCGCGAACTCGGCGTCGAGCTCGGCGGCGTAACCGGCACTGGGCCGAAGGGACGCCTGACGCGCGAGGACGTGCAATCGTTCGTCAAGCGCGCGCTGGCGGCGCCGCGGGCCGCCACCGGCGGGGCGATGCCCTTCGACCTGCCGGCCTGGCCGAAGATCGACTTCGCGAAGTTCGGCGCAGTCGAACGTCAACCGCTCTCACGCATCAAGAAGCTCTCCGGTCCGAACCTCGCCCGCAACTGGGTGATGATTCCGCACGTCACCAACCACGACGACGCTGACATCACCGACCTCGAACAATTTCGCAACGAACTCAACGCCGAAAACCCGAACCTCAAGATCACCATGCTCGCGTTTTTGATCAAAGCGGTGATCCCGGCGCTCCAGCACTATCCCGAGGTGAACGCCTCACTCGACGGCGACGACTTGGTGCTGAAGAAGTATTACCACATCGGTTTCGCCGCCGACACGCCGAACGGGCTCCTGGTTCCGGTCGTCAAGGACGCCGACAAGAAGGGTCTGTTGCAGATCGCCGCCGAGACGCGCGACCTCGCCGCGAAGGCGCGCGACGGGAAACTCGGACTCGCCGAGATGCAAGGCGCGTCGTTCACGATCTCGAGCCTGGGCGGTATCGGCGGCACCGGCTTCACGCCGATCATCAACGCCCCCGAGGTCGCGATCCTCGGCGTGAGTCGTTCGATGATGCGTCCCTGGTGGGACGGCAAGGCGTTCGTTCCGCGGCTCATCTTGCCGCTTTCGCTCTCGTACGACCACCGTGTCATCGACGGTGCGCAGGCGGCGCGCTTCAACGCGCGCTTGGCCAACATCCTCGCCGACATGCGCCGCGCGATGCTCTAACGCCGGTGCGAACCGGTGGCGAGGTCCTGGTGGCGGCGTTACGCACCAACGGCGTCGACGCCATCTATTGCGTCCCCGGCGAAAGTTACATCGCGGTCCTCGATGCGTTGTACGACGTGCCGGAGATTCGCGTCGTGACCTGCCGGCACGAGGCCGCCGCCGCGAACATGGCCGAAGCCGACGGAAAGATGACCGGACGGCCCGGCGTCGCGTTCGTGACGCGTGGCCCGGGCGCTACCCACGCCGGCATCGGCGTGCACACGGCGATGCAAGACTCGACCCCGATGTTGCTGCTCATCGGCCAGGTTCCGCGTTCGCTGCGCGGACGAGACTCTTTTCAGGAGATCGATTACGTCCAGATGTACGGCGGCGTCGCGAAGTGGGTGGTCGAAATCGACGACCCGCGACGGATTCCGGAGGTCGTCGGGCGGGCGTTCGTCACGGCCTGCGCCGGGCGGCCCGGGCCGGTCGTCATCTCACTTCCCGAAGACGTCGCGAGCGAACGGGTCGAGGTTTCCGACGCGGGCGCCGCTCGCATCGCTTACGCGCATCCGAGCGAAGATGACTTGGTCGCTTTCTGCACGATGCTAGCTGCGGCGCAACGTCCGCTCGTCATTCTGGGCGGATCGGTGTGGGACGCCGGCGCGTGCGACGCGCTGCGTCGGTTTGCCGCGCGCGCCGATCTTGCGGTCGCGTGTTCGTTTCGCCGCCAAGCGCTGCTCGACAACCGCGACGAGCACTACGTCGGCGACCTCGGCTACGGCGTCGATCCGGCGCTGGCGCAACGCGTCCGCGACGCCGACGTGATCGTCGCGATCGGCGGGCGACTCGGCGACGTGCCGACCGGGAGTTACACGCTTATCGAAGCGCCGCACCCGCGACAGCGTCTGATCCACGTCCATCCCGACCCGCTCGAACTCGGCCGCGTCTTCGAAACGACGCTTCCGATCAACGCCGCCGCGCTGCACTTCGCGCGCGCCCTCGAGCGCATCCCGCCGATCGACGGCTCTCGCTGGGCCGAGTGGCGGCGCGCCGCGCGCCGCGATTACGAGGCGTACGCGCAGCCGCCGCCGTCGGATGGAGCGATCGATCTTGCGGCGATCGTTGGCTGGCTCTCCGCTCGGCTGCCGGACGACGCCTTCGTGACGACGGGCGCCGGCAATTTCTCGATCTGGCCGCGGCGGTTCTTCCGTTACAAAAAAATCGGAACGCAACTCGCGCCGGTAAACGGCGCGATGGCCTACGGCCTGCCCGCCGCGATCGCGGCGAAGCTGCGCTACCCGGAGCGGATCGCCGTCGCCTTCGCGGGGGACGGCGACTATTTGATGAGCGGCCACGAGCTGGCG
>DHWK01000125.1:12505-14980 GCA_002413145.1 bacterium UBP12_UBA5184 | reverse complement strand
TGGCGACCGCGATGCAATACGGCGCGGCGATCGTCGCCATCGTGATCAATAACGGGATGCTCGGAACGATTCGGATGCACCAGGAGCGCAACTTCCCCGGGCGGGTCGTCGGCACCGACCTCGTCAATCCCGACTTCGCCGCCCTGGCCCAGGGNNCACCAGGAGCGCCACTATCCGGGGCGGCCGATCGCGACCGATTTGCGGAACCCGGATTTTATCGCGCTGGCCCGCGCCTACGGTGCGCACGCCGCGCTCGTCGAACGTACCGCCGATTTCGCACCGGCCTTCGAGGCGGCGCTCGCGAGCGGCATACCGGGGCTGCTCGAGCTGCGCGTCGACCCCGAGCAGATCACGCCCTCGCAGAGACTCGGCGCGATCCGCGGGCACACCGCCCCGCGCTAAGAGCGCGAGATCGTTATTTCAGGTCGATCTCGAAGACGATGTCGACCTCGTCTTTGACCCTGACGGCTCCGCCCGCAACCCGCAGCGGGGCGATACCGAACGTGCTTTGTTTGAGACGGGCCGAGCCGGTGAAGCGCCCGGGACCAAGGTTCCGTGCGACCACCGAAACCGGATGCGTCTGGCCGTGGAGCGTCAGGTCGCCCTTGACGTTCCAGAAATTCGACGGCTCGCTTCGATTGGCTGGGGTGATGCTGACGCCGGTCGAGCGGAACGAAATCGTCGGATACTTCGCCACGTCGAGCACCTGGGGACCGAGCATGTTGGATTGCACTTTGTCGCGGCGGCTCGGCGGATCGAGGACGTGCATCTTCGCGGCATCGATCGTGAATTCGATGGAACGCTTCTCGTCGTCGAATGAGCCCGCCGCAATCGGCACGTCGACTTGGTGCTCGTCGCCCGCAAACTTGAACAGGCCCTCTTTGCCGACGTAGACCTTGAGCCACGAACGCTCGGTGTCGATGGGACGAAGATGCGGCGAACTCTCGGTCGCGGCCGGCGTCGCGTTGCCGTGCCAAAGGATCACTGCCGCGCAGCTCAGCGCGGTCACGACCCCTCTGATGAAGGCGCCGCTCCCTCGAGTTGATTTGCGCATGCGAACCTCCGGCATCGAGCCTACCCCGCGAGGGTGAGTCCTTTCTGAAGGTGACGGCCTTTGGCGCCTTAATACTCGATTTCCAGCGATCCCGACTTCCGAGCACGCGAGGCGCGGCATGGCCACCAAGATAGCACACCGAGCCGACCTCGGCTCCCACCGGGCCGACCTCGGCCCGAACCAGCCGCTCCTTTCGGTCTCCGGCGTTACCCTGCAATACAAGACGCGCGATCACCAGGTGACCGCGACCTATCGCGTCGGCTTCGACGTCTATCCCTCCGAGCGCTACGTTATCCTCGGCCCGTCGGGCTGCGGAAAATCGACGCTCTTGAAGGCGATCGGCGGTTACCTGACGCCGACCGAGGGAACGATCCGCCTGGCCGGTTCGGTCGTGCGCCAGCCCGGCGCAGACCGCATGATGGTCTTTCAGGAATTCGATCAACTCTTGCCCTGGAAGACCGTCAAAGGGAACGTGATGTTCCCGTTGCTTTCGAGTGGGACGCTGCGCGGGCGCGCCGCCCAAGAGCGCGCGATGGCTTACATCGAGAAAGTCAACCTGATCAAATTCGCCGACAGTTTTCCGCATACGTTATCCGGCGGGATGAAGCAGCGCGTCGCGATCGCGCGCGCCATGGCGATGGAACCGGCGGTCCTGCTCATGGACGAACCGTTTGCGGCGCTCGACGCGCTCACGCGCCGCAAGATGCAAGACGAACTCCTCGACCTGTGGGACGAGACGCGCTTCACGATGGTCTTCGTGACACACTCGATCGTCGAAGCGCTTCGGATTGGAAGCAGAATCTTGTTGCTCTCGCCGCACCCCGGGCAAGTTAAGGCCGAGCTCAACAGCGTCGAGCGGGACGAAGCGGATCGAGAAGAGGCGATTCGCCTGCTCGAGGCGCGGATTCACGAGATGCTGTTCGCCGACGCCGTCGAGGCGGAAGGTGCGCATGGCTGATACGCTGCTCAGCGCCGCCTCGCGGCCCGAGCGCCTCTGCGAGCCGGTCGACGCCGCCGAATTCGGCATCGTCGAAAAACCGCTGTCGGCCTGGGAGAACGTCTGGAATCAGACGTGGCTGCGTAAGGTCGTCATCCTCATCCTGCTCGCGTCCGCTTGGGAGATTTACGGTCGCGTCGCTAACAACGAGCTCATCTTGCCGCCGTTCAGCGTGACGATCAAGGCGTTTTTCGCGAGCATCGCCGACGGCGAGCTTCCGGTTCGCGTCTGGGCCTCGCTCAAGATACTTTCGCTCGGCTACGCGATGGGCGTCGTTCTCGCGGGCATCCTCACGACGCTGGCGATCACCACGCGCATCGGCAACGATTTCCTCGAGACGCTGACCTCGATGTTCAATCCGCTGCCGGCGATCGCGCTGTTGCCGCTGGCATTGATCTGGTTCGGGCCTGTCTCTTATACACAT
>DHWK01000125.1:12240-12500 GCA_002413145.1 bacterium UBP12_UBA5184 | reverse complement strand
GAGACGCTGACCTCGATGTTCAACCCGCTGCCGGCGATCGCGCTCTTGCCCCTCGCGCTCTTATGGTTCGGGCTCAAACCGATGAGCTTGGCGATCGTGCTGATCCATTCGGTGCTCTGGCCGGTCGCGCTCAACACGCACGCGGGTTTCGTCGCGGTCTCGCCGACGATGCGGATGGTGGGCCGGAATTACGGCTTGCGGGGGCTGGTCTACGTCGTGAAAATCCTCATCCCGGCCGCCTTTCCCAGCATCTTGGCGGG
>DHWK01000125.1:9318-12086 GCA_002413145.1 bacterium UBP12_UBA5184 | reverse complement strand
TGGGCCTTCGCTTGGCGGACCTTGATCGCAGCCGAACTCGTCTTCGGCGTGACGACCGGCGGTGGCGGGCTCGGCTGGTTCATCGTGCAGAATAAGAACGTTTTGAATATCCCCTACGTCTTCGCAGGCTTGTTCACGGTGATTCTGATTGGCTTGTTCGTCGAGAACGTGATCTTTCGGACGATCGAGCGGCGCACGATCCGTCGCTGGGGAATGGCCTCGTAGACGGCCAAGTACCCTTCGTGCCCCGCCGCCTCGTCTTGGCGGGGACGTTCTTCATTTCGTAAGGAGACCCGCGTATGTCAGCGCTCGTCCGATCGCTTTTCGCCGCCGCACTGAGCCTCTCGCTCGTCGGTCCGGCCCTGGTCCGTCCCGCCTCGTCGGAGGTCAACGAAGTCCGCTTGACCCGTCAGCCGGGACTCGTCTATCTCCCGCTGATGATCATGGAGCACGAGAAGTTCATCGAAAAAGAGGCGAAGGCGCGCGGAAACTCCGATCTCAAGGTGAGTTGGTCGGTGTTCAACAGCGGCGGCGCGGCCGTCGACGCGCTGCTTTCGGGCAACGTCGACTTCGTGACCAGCGGCTGTTCGAACTTGCTGGTCGCCTGGTCGGCTTCGGGCGGAAAGATCAAGGGCGTCGGCGGCGCCGGTGCGATCCCGATGATCTTGGTGACGCGCAATCCGAACATCAAGTCGCTCAAAGATTTCACCTCGGCCGACAAGATCGCCGTGCCGACGGTACGCGTCTCGATGCAGGCAGTGATGATGCAGATGGAGTCGGAGCGAGAATTCGGTCTCGATCAGATTCGTAAGATGGATGCGATTACGGTCGCGATGGGCCATCCCGACGCCTATGCAGCGCTGGCCAGCGGAAAAGGCGAGATCGATGCGCATTTCTCGCTGCCGCCCTACGAACAGGAGGAGCTGAAGCTGCCCGGCGTCCATGCGGTCATCGACTCGGTCAAGATCGCCGGCGGTCCGATTTCAAACGGCGTCGTCTTCTCGTCGGTGGCCTTCCACGACAAGAACCCTGCGACGTACGCAGCGGTGTTCGCAGCGCTGCGCGACGCGCAGGCGCTCATTGCGACCAACAAGCACTTGGCCGCGCAGATCTATCTCGCCGAGACGCACGAGAAGTTGACGGTCGACCAGCTGGTCGCGATCATGAATCTTCCGAACTTCGTCTATTCGGTCGCGCCGCAACGCGCGCAGAAAGTCTCCGAGACGATGTATCGGGCCGGCTCGATCAAGCTGAAGTCAAACGGCTGGCAAGACTTTTTCTTCCCCGAAGTCCACCACGACAAGGGCGCCAGCTGAGCGCCGGTTGACAGCGTCGCGCCGGCTAAGACCCGAGGAACTTCGTAGCCACCGGTGGCTGGGCGTCGCGGATTTGCGCGCACTCGGCCACCGCTCGCGTCTGCTGCAAGTCGGCTACGATCGCTCCGATTTCGCCGGCAAGCCGGTCATCGGCATCATCAACACCTGGTCGGATCTCAATCCCTGCCACGCGCACCTGCGCACGCGCGCCGATGAGGTAAAACGCGGGGTCTGGCAAGCCGGCGGGTTTCCGCTCGAGCTGCCGGCGATGAGCCTCTCCGAGATGTACATGAAGCCGACGACGATGCTCTATCGGAACCTGCTCGCGATGGAGACCGAGGAGCTGATTCGAAGTCAGCCGATCGACGGCGTCGTCTTGCTCGGCGGTTGCGATAAGACGACGCCGGGACTCCTGATGGGCGCGCTCTCCGCCGGCGTCCCGGCGATCTTCATGCCGGCCGGACCGATGTTGCGCGGCAATTGGCGAGGCGGGACGCTCGCCTCGGGCACCGACGTTTGGAAATACTGGGACAAAAAACGAGCCGGCGAGATCAGCGAGGACGATTGGAACGAGATCGAGGCCGGCATCGCGCGCTCGTTCGGCACCTGCATGACGATGGGGACGGCCTCGACGATGATGGCGATCGCCGAGACGCTCGGCTTCTCGCTGCCGGGCGCGTCGTCGATCGTCGCGCCCGATTCCGCGCACGCGCGGATGGCGACGTCGTCGGGACGGCGCGCGGTGGAGCTCGTCTGGGAGGATCTGCGGCCCGCTCGCATCCTGACCGCGGCCGCGATCGACAACGCGATCGTCGTCCATCAGTCGCTGGGCGGTTCGACCAACGCGATCATCCATCTCCTCGCAATCGCGCGCCGGGGCGGGATCGCGCTGCAGATCGATCGCTTCGATGAAGCCTCGCGGCGCGTCCCGGTGCTCGCCGACGTCGCGCCCTCAGGCCGGTTCTTGATGGAGGATTTCTTCTATGCCGGCGGCTTGCCCGCGCTGCAGAGCCGGCTCGCGCCGTTGCTCGATCTCACTTGCCTGACCGTGACTGGAAAGACGCTCGGCGAAAACATCGCCGCTGCGAAAGTGTGGAACGAAGGCGTGATCCGTCCGCTGGACAAGCCGGTCTACCGCGAGGGCGGGACCGCGATCCTGCGCGGCAACCTCGCGCCGGACGGCGCGGTGATCAAACCGTCGGCGGCCGAGCCGCGACTGCTGCGCCATCGCGGGCCGGCGCTCGCCTTCGAGAACTACGGCGAGATGGCAGCGGCGGTCGAGCGCGACGACCTCGCCGTGACCCCGGATCATGTCATGGTATTGAAGAACGCCGGGCCGCAGGGCGGCCCCGGGATGCCGGAGTGGGGCTTGTTGCCGATCCCGGCCAAACTCGTGCGCTCGGGCGTGCGCGACATGCTGCGCATCTCCGACGCGCGGATGAGCGGCACCGC
>DHWK01000125.1:9029-9220 GCA_002413145.1 bacterium UBP12_UBA5184 | reverse complement strand
TCCTGCACGTCGCGCCCGAAGCGTTCGTCGGCGGCCCGCTCGCGTTCGTGCGCACCGGCGACATGATCGAACTCGACGTCGAGCGACGCCGTCTCCATCTCGAGGTCGACGATGCGGAGCTTGCGCGCCGCCGCAGCGGCTGGAGGCAGCCCGCGCCACCCCTCGAGCGCGGTTACGGCGCGATCTTCGCC
>DHWK01000125.1:1786-8966 GCA_002413145.1 bacterium UBP12_UBA5184 | reverse complement strand
ACCCCTCGAGCGCGGGTACGGCGCGATCTTCGCCGCGCACGTCCGCCAGGCCAACGAAGGCTGCGATTTCGATATCCTGGAGCCCTCGACTCGCCCCCTACCCGAACCTGAGATACATTAGAGCGACCGCGCGTCATAGAAAACGGTCGAGTCTGACGCGGCCGGTCCGCACGAGCAGCGGCGCCCAAAGGTCGCCAACCTTTTTGATGCGCGCCGGCAGGTTGTCGAGCCGAAAATCTTCGAGCGCAATCCCGCGTTCGATCTCTCTCCAGGTGACCGGCGCCGAGACCAGGGCGCGCGGCGTCGGCCGAACCGAGTAGATCGAAGCCAAGGTGCGGCCCCACGCATTCTGATTGTAGTCGACTAGAACGCGTCCCGCGGGCCGCTTCGCGATCTTGTATTCCGCCGTTATCAGATCGGGACGCTGCGCCGCGAGCGCTTGCGCGAAGGTCTTCGCGAACGTCCAAACCTCTTTTTGTAGCGGGCCGCGCACGATCGGGACGTAGACGTGAATGCCGTTCGAGCCGGTGGTCTTTGCGTACGACGGCATCTCGAGCGCGTCCAGTCCGCGCTTGACCTCGAGCGCCGTCTCGCAGACGGCGGCGAAACCGGTCTTGCCGCGACGCGCGTCTTTGACCGGATCGAGATCGAAATGCAGGTAATCGGGGCGGTCGACGTCATCGCAGCGCGCGTACCATGGGTTGAGATCGATGCAGCCGAGGTTGACGACCCATAAGAGCGCCGGTAGATCGTCGATTACCGGGAAGTCGATGACGTTGCCCGAGCGATGGTCGATGCGGCAAGTACGCAGCCACGCCGGCGCTCCGGGCGGCGTCCGTTTCATGAAGAAGAACTCGCCGGCCGCGCCGTGGGGATAGCGTTTCATCACCATCGCGCGATCGCGGATGTGCGGAACGAGCACCGGCGCGACCTCGGCGTAGTACCGCAACAGGTCGCCTTTCGTCGCGCCGGTCTCCGGAAAGAAGAGTTTCTGAAGGTTCGTTAGGCCGACGCTGCGGTTCCCGAAATGCAGGCTGACCTCGCTCCGATCGCGTGGGATCTCTACGTCGGAGGTCAGGCTGCCCGGCTTCCTTTTCGCCATGCCGTGCGGGATTGGCGCGGGTTCGTTCATTTTCCGCGCGTTCGCGGCTCGCCCCTTACGATGGGCCATGAGCGCGTGATAGGATGGCATGAGGTGCACTACTCCGCGAGATGGCTCGATACGAAGCCGTACAAGGAAGTCTACGACGGACGGGCCCATCGCAAGATGAGCCCGCAGCGGACCCACGCGCTCTTGCAAGGCCGCCTGTGGTCTTTGCTGGACGCCTGGGCGACGAGGTCCGGTGAGGGTGAAGCCGGGACCGAATTGCGCGTCTACCTAGACCCCGAGACCTCGTTGGTCCCCGACGTCTCGTGGATTTCGGACGTGCGTTTGAGGCAGTTGTCGCCGGAAGAGCGCGAGTATCCGCCTTTCGCTCCGGAGTTGGCTGTGGAGATTCGCTCGCCGCGGCAACGCAAAGCCGGCATCGCTCGCAAGACCGAGCTCTATCTCGCGCACGGTGCGATCGCCGTTCTCGACGTCGATCCGCGCGGCCGTTCCGTCGGCGTAACGACGAACGAGGGCGCATCGATCTTGCGTGAAGGAGACGTGTTCGAACATGCGGCTTTTCCCGGTTTGTGCCTTCGCCTCGCCGAGATCTTCGCGCCGCTCGATCGGCTCGCCTAAGCCGCCTTCGGGGCGCGCTTCGTTTGCTTGAGCGAGCGACCTAAAGCCGTCGTCAGGGCGGCGCGTTGGTCGTGCTTTGCGGCCCGCTCGAGGAACCCAAGGACGCGCGCTTCTGCGGCATCGAGCCCGGCGCTCCGGCGCGCGCGACCGAGCGGCAACGATCCGCAATCGAGGAACTTCTCGATCACCGCGGGATGGACGTAGCATCTCCGGCAGACCGCCGCAGTATTCCCGAGGATCGAGGCGGCGTTCGCGAGGGCCGCGTTGAGCGCTTGCTTTCGGTCGCTCTGCGTTTCGGCCGGGGGCAACCCTTCGAGTTCGAGCGCCAAGACGGCCGTGCCGCGCCACGTCCGAAAGTCTTTCGAGGTAAAATCAGCGCCGGCGACCTCGCGTAGGTACTCGTTGACGTCATCGGAGGTAATCGCCTGAACCGTCCCGTCGTCGTCACGATACGTGAACAGTTCTTCGCCGGGCAGGTCGCGTAGACGCCGTACGATGCGCGCGAGCCGGGAGTCGTCGAGTCTGATCGAGTGCTCGACGCCGCTCTTGCCGCGGAACCTGAAACGCAAAGTGGAGCCGCTGATCCGCACGTGTTTCGAGCGCATCGTGGTGAGGCCGTACGAGTCATTGTCTTTGGCATACTCGGCGTTTCCGATTCGGATCGCCGTCGCTTCCAGCAGACCGACGACCGCCGCGAGAACCTTTTGGCGCGGCAGACCCGATAACCCCAAATCGGCCCTCACGCGATCCCGAATGGCCGGTAACGCCCGCGCAAAGCGCGTCGTGTGTTCGTATTTCGTCGCATCGCGCAGCTCGCGCCACGCGGGATGGTATCGATACTGTTTGCGGCCCCGCGCGTCGCGCGCCGTCGCTTGAATGTGCCCGTTCGGCGCCGGAGAGATCCACACGTCCTCGTAGGCCGGCGGGACGCCGATCTTGCGGATCCGCTCGAGTTCGTCCGGGTCGGTGATGCGCTTTCCGTCCGGCCCCAGGTACGTGAACGCGCGCCCGGCGCGCCGTCGCCGGATTCCCGGGAGGCGGTCGTCGATGTAACGCAAACCGGCGGCACGCGCCGCCGCCGGCGAGGCCTCTGGGACAGACATATTCTGCTCCTTACCCGCGTAAGGGGCGCATCTGGCGTCAGGCTAGCCGGCGCGTCTGACCGGAACCGTCGGAAACAAGCGGCCGAACCGTTGCGCGAACGCTTCCGGGTCGAGCTTCGTCTTCGAACTCAAGCGTGAAAGTTGGGGCTCCCGCAGGTCTTCGGGCTCCAAGCGAATCATGTACTGGCGCGCGACCTCGTACGACTCGGTGATGATGTCTACCAGCCGCACGCGGATACGGCCGGTCTGCGGGTCGGTGAGTTCCCCGAGCGTGACCGGCACGACCCTGCCGCCGGAGAGCGCGATCAGTGCGCCGCTGCCGCCCTTGAGCAAATAGCGCACCGCACCGTAACCCAGCGTTCGCGTGTACTCGACGTCGAACGGGACTGGTTTGGCACAGCGCAGCTCGTAGCCGATGTCCTTCGGCACCACGGTCGTTCCGACGCCGATCTCTTCGAGGCGCTTGCGTACCGCGTCGCGCAACACCACGCCGATTGGTATTTCGGCCAGCCGAACGTTTCCGTACGCGTCGCGGGACGCGTCGGACATGACCGCGAGATCGGCCGGCGAGAGCCGCTCGACGAATCCCTCCGCGATGACGGCGACGCCATGATCGCGGCCGTCGGCGGCGCGTTTCACGATGGCCCCGACGAGGGTGTCGACGATGAGGTCGAGATCGATCGTCCCGGGCGGAAACTCCTCGGGAATCACGGCCAGCGTGGCGCCGGCGGCCTTGCAGATTCCAAGCGCCAGCGAACCTGATTTGCGGCCCATCGTAACCGCGAGATACCAGCGCGATGCGGTGCGCGCATCTTCCATCAGATTTTCGACGATGCCGGCACCGACCGAACGCGCGGTTTCAAACCCGAAGGTCGGCGCGTTGTCGGGCAACGGCAAATCATTGTCGATGGTCTTCGGCACGGTGACGATGCCGAGCCGGCCGGCGGTGCGCTCGGCAATCTTTGAAGCACCGTAGGTCGTGTCGTCGCCGCCGATCGCGATGAGATACCGGAGGTCTAGGCTCAGCAGCGACTCGACGCAGTTGGCGAGCGTCCTTTCATCTTTCGCCGGATTGGTCCGCGACGTGCGCAGGATCGAGCCGCCGGTGTTGTGGATGCGTGAGACGTCGTCGAGTCGCAGCGGCGCGACCTGCGACGTATCGCCGCGCGCGATGTGCGCGTACCCGTCGTAGATGCCGACGACGTCGAGGCCGCTGTTGAGCGCTTCGATCGCCGCCGAGGCGATGACGCCGTTAATGCCGGGCGCCGGGCCGCCGCCGACGAGGATTCCGAGCCGAGTGGCCATCGCTCGTGGGACTTTCCCGACCAGCCCGGGGTTTCATCGCGAGCGAGCGACCTCGAGGTGGCAAGGGGACGGCCGGGACGGCGGCCTAATTTCGCTCGTATGAACGTGCTCGCGCCGGCGATAGTCCTCGCGTGACACCGTATCCCCGCGACCTCATCGGTTACGGAGCGAATCCGCCGCAGGCCGAATGGCCCGGCGGCGCGCGTCTTGCCGTGCAGGTTGTGATGAACTACGAGGAAGGCTCGGAGTATTCGATCCCCGACGGCGACGAGACGTCCGAACTCTACTTGAGCGAGGTTCCGGGCGCGACGCTCGGCAAGCACAGACGCGATCTGATCGTCGAATCCGTGTACGAATACGGCAGCCGCGCCGGTTTTTGGCGGCTGATGCGGATGTTCGACGAGCGCAAGATCCCGGTGACGGTTTTCGGGGCGGCGCTCGCCCTCGAGCGCAATCCCGAGGCGGCGGCCGCGATCGTGGCGGCCGGCCACGAAGTCTGCTCGCACGGCTGGCGCTGGATCGGCTTCCAGGACATGGACGTCGAGGAAGAGCGTCGCCAGATGAAGCTGGCCATCGCCTCGATCGAGCGGACGATCGGGCAGCGGCCGCTGGGGTGGTACTGCCGCTACGCCCCGAGCGAGAACACGCGCCGGCTCGTCGTCGAAGAAGGCGGTTTCCTCTACGACTCAGACGCGTACAACGACGACCTTCCGTACTGGGTCCGGGTCGACGGAAAGCCCCATCTGGTGATCCCCTACACGCTCGACGTCAACGACATGAAGTTCTCGGTGCCTCCCGGCTTCACGTCGCCGAGCGGCTACTTCGAATATCTCAAGGATACGTTCGACGTCTTGTACGCCGAAGGGAAGAAACAACCCAAGATGATGTCGGTCGGCTTGCATACGCGTCTGGCCGGTCGACCGGGCCGAGCCGCGGCCCTCGATCGTTTTTTCGATTACATCTGCGCTCGCAAGAAAGTTTGGATCACGCGGCGCATCGACATCGCCCGGCACTGGATCGCGCATCATCCGGCCCAGACGTATCTGGCATGATCGTACGAACCGCGGTCCTCGAACGGCTCGCCGAATTGGCCAAGCTCGGCGCCTACGAGCGCGGGATCGACCGCACTCTCTTCAGCCCCGCCGAACACGCCGCGCGCCGAAAATTCGCCGACTGGGCGCGCGCGTCAGGCTTCGCCCTCGAACAGGATCGGGTCGGGAACGTGTTTGCTCGGCGCGACGGCGCGCCGACCGGCCGCGCGCCGATCGTCGTCGGCTCGCATCTCGATACGGTCCGCACCGGCGGGGCGTACGACGGCGCGTACGGCGTCGTCGGCGCGCTTTGCGCGCTCGAACGCCTCGGCGCCGAGGGCGCAACGACACGGCATCCCGTTGAGGCCGTCGCCTGGGCCGGCGAAGAAGGTAGCCGTTTCCCGCTGGGTTGCCTCGGCAGCGGCGCGTACGCCGGGTTGAATACCCTCGAAGCGATCGAAGCGATCGTCGGCGACGACGGCATATCGTTCCCCACGGCGCGAGACGGCCCGAGCGGACTCTTGCCGGGCGTTCCGGTGCGAGACGGTTTTCCGCGCCCGGCAGCTTGTCTCGAATTGCACATCGAACAGGGGCCGAGCCTGGAGCGCGCTGGAGCGCGGCTCGGCGTCGTGAGCGCGATTGCCGGTCAAGTGCGTAGCGAAATCGACGTCGTCGGCGAGGCGGGCCACGCCGGAACGGTCCCGCTGATCGTTCGTCACGACGCGTTCGCCGCCGCCGCCGAAATCGCGCTGGCGCTCGAGACGCTGGCCCGCCAGCTCGGCGAATGCGTCGTGACCGTCGGCTATCTGGTGGTCGAGCCGAACCAGACCAACATCATCCCGGGCCGCGTCGTCTTTCGCGTCGATGCGCGCAGCGTCGACGATACGCGGGTCGAGCGGCTCGAGGCCGGCTTGCGAGACGAATGTTCGCGAATGGAGATTCAGCGCGGCGTTACGTGCGGGATCAAGCTGCTCGAACGCAGAGCGGCCGTCCCCATGGATGGCGGCCTGCGCGCGGCGCTGCATACGGCGTTGGAAAGCCTCGATAACAAGCTCATGCCCGTTCCAAGCGGAGCCGGTCATGACACGATGTGCGTTGCTACCGTCGCGCCCGCGGCGATGATCTTCGTACCGAGTGCCGGCGGTCGGAGCCACGTCGGCGACGAGTACACGACGCCCGAGGATCTCGAGCTCGGCGTCGAAGCGCTGGTGCGAGCGATCGTCGCCGTCGACCGGTTGCTCGCCGAAAAGGCCTGAATTCAGGCGTCGCAAAACGAGCGTCGATGCGATTTTTCATTTGCGGGTCGGCGCTGCGCGGTCAACCCGACAACAAAAACCTCGGCGACGCGAAGTTTCTTGGCGCCGCCAAGACGGCGCCCCGTTACCGGTTGCATTCGGTGCGCGATCGGCATCCGGGGATCTACGAGGTTCCGGAGGGTGGAATCTCGATCGCCGGCGAGCTGTACGAATTCACGCCGGAGCAACACGCTCACCTGATGGCGAACGAACCGCCCGATCTCTATGAAGCCGACATTCTGCTCGACGACGGAACGACCGCCGGCGCGATGCTCTATCCGCGCAAGCTCATCGGGGAGCGCGGTTATGAGGACGTCTCGCAGTATGGCGACTGGAGCGCCTTCAAAGCCGCCCGCGCGAAGCACTGACGGAGAATCTTAGCCGATCGCGTCGCGTAGCCGGAGCCGGGCGATCTTGGCGATCTCGCTTAGCGCCGCCTCGATCTCCGTCGCGCGCTGGTTCGCGGCGCGGCGCGACAGTTCGCTCAGAATCGAGTCCTTGTCGTGCTCGCGCGCGCAGATGACGAACGGAAACCCGAAACGTTCGCGATATGCCGAGTTCAGGCTGTCGAAGCGCGCGACTTCGTGCGAGGTGAGGTTGTCGAGGCCGGCAGAGCCCTGCTCGCTCCGCGAAGCCGCCGTCGAACGCCCTTCACGGGCGAGGCGGCCCGCCAAGTCGGGATGCGCGGCGATCAGCGCAACTTTTTGCGACTCTGGTGCC
>DHWK01000125.1:0-1734 GCA_002413145.1 bacterium UBP12_UBA5184 | reverse complement strand
GGTGCCGCAGCGACGAAGCCCATCATCCGAGCATGGAGCGCGTCGACGCTCTCGAACGGCCGGAAACCCCAGGCGCGTTCCGCGATCCACGTTGCGTGCTCGAACGCGAAGCCGACCGTCGCGACAAACGCCTCGCGGTCGCCGGCATTGAGGTCGGCGAGGCTGGTCAAGCGAATGGCCCGCGGGTGAGCACCCTGCTCGTTCGCGACGCGACCCTGCTTGCGACCTTCGACGATGCCGAACGGGAAATCGAGGCCGGCGGACTCTTCGCGCGCGACGGCGTCATCGAGATGGTCGGTCCGTCGGCGGCGCTTCCGGAGCGGGCCGATGAGATCGTCGACGCGCGCGGGATGGTGGTCCTCCCCGGTCTTGTATGCACGCACCATCACTTCTACCAAACGCTCACGCGCAACTTGCCGGCCGGGCAGAACGTCGGACTCTTTCCATGGCTAGCCGCGCACTATCCGATCTGGGCGCGCCTGACGCCGGGCGGCATCGGCAGCAGCACCGCCGTCGCTTTGGCGGAGCTGCTGCTTTCGGGCTGCACCACCGCCGCCGACCACGGCTACATCTGGCCGAACGGCGCGCGAGTCGACGATCAAATCGCCGTCGCGCAGGAGATGGGCGTTCGCTTTCACGCTTCACGCGGCTCGATGTCGGCCGGCCGCTCGCGCGGCGGGCTCCCGCCCGACGACGTCGTCGAGGACGAAGCCGACATTCTCCGCGACTGCGAGCGGGTGATCGCCGAATACCACGACCCGGCGCGTTACGCGATGACGCGTATCGTCCTCGCGCCGTGCTCGCCCTTTTCGGTCTCGCCGGAATTAATGCGAGCGAGCGCCGAATTGGCGCGCAGACACGGCTGTTGCCTACACACGCACCTCTGCGAGACGAGCGACGAGGAAGCGTATTGCTTCGACCATTTCGGCAAAGGGCCGGTTGAGTTTGCCGAAAGCCTAGGCTGGAGTGGACCGGACGTCTGGTACGCCCACGCGATTCACATCGCGCCCGAGGAGATCGAACGGCTCGGCGCAGCGCGAACCGGCGTCGCCCACTGCCCGACGTCGAACATGCGGCTCGGCTCTGGGATCGCCCCGCTGCTCGATCAGGTGCGCGCGGGGCTGCGCGTCGGTCTGGGGGTCGACGGATCCGCTTCGAACGACGGTTCGCACATGCTCGACGAGACGCGCCACGCGATGTTATTACAGCGCGTCGTCCACGGCGCCGACGCCTTCTCGGCGCGCGACGCCCTCCGTCTCGCAACGCGGGGCGGCGCCGGCGTCTTGGGTCGCGACGACATCGGGCAGCTTGCCCCGGGAATGGCCGCGGACCTCATCGGCGTCCGGATCGACGGCCTCCCGAGCGCCGGCGGCGCCGTCCACGATGCGCTCGCCTCGCTCGTTTTCTGCCGTATCGGCAACGTCGATCTCAACGTGATCGCGGGGCGCGCTCGCGTTCGCAACGGCGAGCTCGTCGGCGTCGACCTCCCCGAATTGCTCTCGCGCCACAACCGGTTCGCTCGCGAACTCGTCGTCTAAAAACGACGGAGGTCCCGCCCCTAGCGATACGGGATGATCGCGAGTATGCGTGCCGGGGACCCACGGATACCGACGACGGGCCGTGGGGACGAGCGGTGTGCAGGCTTGCGGCCGGAACGCATGGCTCGCGCGGGGGCGAGTTTTTTGTGGACGGGCGCTCCATAGTGCCACCCAGTTCCCGCATGGCGACCGCGCT
>DHWK01000064.1:14838-16474 GCA_002413145.1 bacterium UBP12_UBA5184 | reverse complement strand
GGCGGCGGGGATCTCCCCCGGGAGCCCGTGAAACTGGAGCGGCGGTGGGCCCGAAAAGCCCCCCTGCCGACCCCGCCGCAGCGCGGCGAGCAGGGCGCGTTCGTCGATCCGGTCCCCGGCTTTCGAACGTGGCGAAAATCCGACAGAACTCATGCTCACACATCCCGCAAGAGAACGACTGGGTTTTGCGTACCCTTGGGTCAAGGGCGACCAAACGTGCGTGCCTTCGCTCGACGTTTGGGCAAGCCCCGCGCGGGGGAAGTCCTGGGAGTAGTGATGCATCGCTACTACGGCCCGTCGTCTGGGCAAAGCCGGCAAGCGAACGCCGTCGCCGAACTGCGCGTGCTTTTCGACGCGAGTCGCGCGCTGACGTCATCCCTCGAGTATGAAGCGACGCTCGCTCGCGTCGTTCCGATGTGCGTCCCGTCACTGGCCGAATATTGCCGCGTCGAACTCGCCGGCGCTGCCGGCGAACGGCGCGTCCTCGCCGAGGCCGGCGCAGGCCCGTTCTGCGGCGGAGCACCGATGCCCGCGCTTGGCCCCGACGTCGGCTCCGAGCTCCCACCCGCCTATACTTCGAAGGGCGTCTCCGCGCTGTTACGGGTGCCGATGATCGCGCGCGGCCGAACGCTCGGCCAATTCTGGCTCGTCAATTTCGATGCCGAACGGTCGTTCTCGTCGGAGTGCCTGCTCATCGCCGACCAGCTCGCACTGACGGCGGGGTTCGCCATCGACAGCGCCCGCATGTACGCGCGCGAGCGGCACGTCGCCGACACGCTGCAACGGGCTCTGTTGCCCGAACGCCTGCCCTCTAACGGAAAGCACCGATTTCACGCGGCCTACACGCCTGGCGCCCAAGAGGCCAACGTCGGCGGGGACTGGTACGACGCGTTCGATCTGCCCGACGGGCGCGTCGCGCTCTCCGTCGGCGACGTCGCCGGGCACGGCCTCGGCGCCGCCGTCATCATGGGAGAGATTCGTCACGCCTTTCGCACGACGGCGATGACCGACCCGCGTCCCTCCACCGTGCTCGCACGCGCAAATCTCTTGTTGAATGCGCGCGTAGACGCGGTGATGGTGACCGCAATCTTCGGTTTTTACGACCCGCAGACCGGGGAGCTGACGTACGCCAGCGCCGGGCACCCGGCGCCCATCGTAGCGTTGCCGGGCGGGTACTCGACGACGTTGCCGACCAACGGCGTACCGCTTGGCATCGGGAGCGACTTAGGATCGACCGACTGGATCTTTACGCTCGTCCCCGGCTCGCTGCTCGTTTTCTACACCGACGGCCTCATCGAATACGCTCGCGACGCACTGCAAGGCGAACGCCGCCTGCTCTCTGCCGTGCGCAGTCAGGCGCTGTTTGACGCGCCGGATCCGGCACGGGAATTGCTCGCGACCATCTTTCATGAGGTCGAGAATAGCGACGACACGGCGGCGCTCGTCTTGGGCATCGCCGATCACCCCGCGCCCGAATTCTCGGGAACTTTTTCCGCGGTGCCGACGTCGGTCCCGTATATTCGGCACGCGCTGCGGCGCTATGCGAGAAATGCCGGAATCGACGAAGAGATGATTTTTGCGATGCTGACCGGCATCGGGGAAGCAGTCGCAAACGCCATCGAACACGCCTACCGCG
>DHWK01000064.1:14378-14782 GCA_002413145.1 bacterium UBP12_UBA5184 | reverse complement strand
CGCCATCGAACACGCCTACCGCGACCGCATCGGGTTGTTACGCGTCGACGTCCGTCCGACCGAGCAAGGCGTGCGCGCGACCGTCGAGGACTTTGGTTGCTGGCGGCCGCCGGCAGTGGCCGAGACGCGCGGTCGAGGCTTGCCGATCATGCGTGCCGTCGCGAGCGGCGTGGAAATCCAGACTCGCGCCGACAGCACGAAGATCTCGCTGTATTTCGCGCGGCCGTAAAGGGCGCGGTTTCCAACAACGACAAGTCAGACCGCGTGCTGAGCAAATTTGCGGTTTCGTCGCTCGTGCGCTGTACGGTGCTCGGCTGTCTCTTTGCTCTGCTCGCCGGCGTCGGTTCGCGGGCGATTGCGCAGGACGCTAGCGCGGCCGATCCGTTCTTGTGGCTCCAGGAGAT
>DHWK01000064.1:1424-14314 GCA_002413145.1 bacterium UBP12_UBA5184 | reverse complement strand
GCCGATCCGTTCTTGTGGCTCGAGGAGATGAACGGGGGGCGCGCGCTCGACTGGGTCAAGGCCGAGAACGCCAAGACGCTCGCGGTGCTCAAGCAAGATCCGCATTTTGCGGATTTTTATTCAGCGAATCTGAAGATCGGCCAAGCCCGAGATCGCATCCCGGCCCCGCAAATCATCAACGGCCGCATTTACAATTTTTGGCAAGACGCCGACCACGTGCGCGGGATTTGGCGCGCGACGCCGTTCGAGGACTACCTGCGGCCCGAACCGGCGTGGAAGACGATCCTCGACCTCGACGCGCTCGCGAAGACGGAAAACAAGAACTGGGTCTGGAGGGGCGCCAGTTGTGAATCACCCAGCCGCACCACCTGCCTCATCCGGCTCTCCGACGGCGGCGAGGACGCGGTTACGCTTCGCGAGTTCGATCTGACCAGCGCTTCGTTCGTGGCGGGCGGATTTTCGTTGCCGCGCGGCAAGCAAAGCGCCGCCTGGGTCGATAACGATACGCTGCTCGTCAGTCGCGAGTGGGAACCCGGGATGCTCACCGCCTCGGGGTACGCGTACGACGTGAAACTGCTCAAGCGCGGGCAGCCGTTATCCGCTGCGGTCGAGGTCTACAGCGGAATCAAAAGCGACGTCAGTGTCAGCGCCGGACAGCTCGGCGACGGACGCGGTCATCGCGCCGTCATGATCGACCGCGGCGTTTCGTTCTTCCAGTCCGAGGAGCGCGTTCTCACGCCGGCCGGCCCGCGGAAACTCGACCTGCCGCTGAAAGCCTCCGTGCGGCAAGCCGTGGCCGGTCGCGTGCTCATTCACCTCGCCGAGCCGTGGAAAAACAACGGCGCCACCTTCCCCGCCGGCGCCGTCGTCTCGCTCGATTTCGACGCGATGATGAAAGACCCCGAACATCTTCGCGCGACGCTCGTTTACCAGCAAGGTGCGCACGACGTCTTCGATGGAGCGACGGCGACGCGCGACCAACTGCTTGTGACGACGCTCGAGAACGTCAAGGGGCGCGCCGCAATCTACACGCCGGCCGCAGGCGGCGCCTGGACTGTTCGCCGGCTGGCTCTGCCGGACAACTCGGCGATCGGGCTGGGAAGCGCCGACCGTTACGGGACGCGCGCATTCGTCAACGTCACGGGATTCTTGAATCCGACGACTTCGTATCTCGTCGATACCTCCACCGGCGCGATGACCGTGGCGAAACGCGCGCCCGAACGTTTCGATGCGTCGGGGGATGAGGTCGAGCAGCACATGGCGACCTCAAAGGACGGCACGAAGATTCCCTACTTCATCGTCCACCCGAAAGCGCTGAAGCTCGACGGCAACAATCCGACGATTTTGGAAGCGTACGGCGGCTTCGGTATCGCCGAGAAGCCGAATTACAACACGACGTACGGCAAGCTCTGGTACGAACGCGGCGGCTCGTACGCGCTCGCCAACATCCGCGGCGGCGGCGAGTTCGGTCCCGCCTGGCATGAGGCCGGGCTCAAAACGCATCGCCAGCGGATCTATGACGATTTCGCCGCGGTGGCGCAAGACCTGATCGCGCGGAAGATCACGAGCCCGCCACATCTCGGCATCAAGGGCGGCTCGAACGGCGGGTTGCTGATGGGCGTCGAGTTCACTCAGCATCCCGAACTCTGGAATGCCGTCGACATCGAGGTGCCGCTCCTCGACATGCTGCGCTTCGAGCAGCTTCAGGCCGGCGCGTCGTGGGTGGGCGAGTATGGCAGCGTCTCAATTCCCGACGAGCGCGCGTTCCTCGCGTCGATCTCGCCCTACAACAACCTGCGACCCGGCGTGAAGTATCCCCAGCCGCTCGTCTGGACGACCACCAAAGATGATCGCGTCGGCCCGCAACAAGCGCGTAAGTTCGCCGCCAAACTGGCAATGCTGAACGACCCGTACTTCTTCTACGAGGTGATCGAGGGCGGCCACGGCGCCGGCGCCAACATCCAAGAAGGCGCGTTCACCAGGGCGCTCGTCATGACGTACTTTACGCGTCAGCTGATGAACTGAGCAACTATTCGACGGGACCGCTATCGGGAAGCTTTTGCATGATCTCGTGAGCGAGTGCGTTGACGTCGACTTCCTTGCCGAGCGTCACCGCAATTCGCGGAAATCGCTCGCCGCGGGTTTCGATGACCAGGCAATCGCCTTCGCCACCGATGTCGCAAAAGATGAGCCCGCCGGGATTCGTGAAGACGCCCGCCATCTTGAAAAGGCCGGCTCCCGTACCCGTGAGCTTATACTGCAGCTCAAGATCTTCAAAATCGCTTACGAAAGCGTTGGTAACGTGCGAAAGCGGCATCTCGAGCGAACCGTGAAATGCGAGCAACTGGTCCAGCAACGAGAGTTCGATCTTCAGGGTGTCGGCTTCGATCTTGACCTTGGCCACGAACGCTATCTCCTCATTGCCGGATGCTTGCCGCGGCGCGACTCGCGGGTGTGGTGATATTCGGTAAGCCAGCCGACGGTGCGCTAACGCCGCCGGCGGTAGGATGACCGCAGACCGGTGGGCCCAAGCGGCCCAGCCGATCGATCACGACTCCCGAAAGGACTACGATGACTCGCATGTTTGGGAACGGCGCGTTTGCCGTCGCGGCTGCCTCCGCAGTGCTGGCGGCCGGTCCCACGACGACGTTCGCCGACACGATGAAAGGCGACGCGATGAAGGGCTCCGTGATGAGTGTCGACTGCAAGAACGCCGACGCCCTGATGATGAAGGCGGCTCACTCCGCAGCGGGGCGCGAAAAGTCGGGCCGGGCTCAGAACCCCTTACAACGTGCGAGTTTCGCCTCGGGTGCATTCCTCAACAAACCTGCAAATTCAGAGTCTTTGACCCGAACCGCCGACTCGGGAAATAGACACCCCCCGTGGGTGTTGAGCCTTACTGCTACGGGGTAACCAAATCGCGTTGTGAGCGTCGCACTCGCGAGCCCGGCTAGAGCTAAATCCGAAGACGAATAGGCTCGAGTTTCGGTTCTATAGATGACTCCGCTTGCGACGGTTGGATTCTCTCGTGACCATTGCGCAGGTGCGCCGACGATCACCGCTCCTACTACGATCGGAGTGCCCAGCGTGGCGATGAATATTTTAGCCTGTCTCGTCATTTCTACTACCTCGATACGCGCCCGGCGGCCAAGCGGTTGCTCCTTCTCGGGCGCCTGAAACCGGCTTCGCGCAGACGCCCGCCCCCCCTCGGTCAGCCTGTGGCCATTTAGCGGCGAGGGCCGCGCGCCCGTGGGGCGTGGCGGCATCTAGGTCGCGTCCGTTTCCTCGGATTTCTCGTTCTCCGCTTCGGCCTCGACGGCAGCTTTCGCAGAATCCGCCTTCGGCCGGCGCGACAGCAGGGCCGCCGACCCGCCCCCGAAGACGAGGGCCGCGGCCGCCACCATCGCAGCGATATCGATCGGAAACATCGTCGTGCTCTATGATACACTCGAGATCATGAGCGGCGCAAACGCTCCGCAAGACGATTCGTCGAAGGTCTGGTACCTCCAGCGCAATCGCTTCTTCACCGGCTCGGTCGACGGCGAGATCGAGGCGAACGCGCACATCTTTACGGTCGTGAGCTATCCTCGGCGGACTCGGATCTTCGATCAAGGCGATCCGACGCGGCTGGTCTACTTCATCAAACGCGGAACCGTTCGCGTCGCGCGGCTGACCGAGGACGGCAAAGAAGTTACCGTCGCCGTACTCGGCCCAGGCGACATGTTTGGTGTTGAAAGTCTCTTCGTCTCCGCCGGACGAACGACGGTCGCGGTCGCGATCGACGACGTCCTGCTCTGCACGGCGAAAGCCGACGCTCTCTTCGGGATGCTTCGCTCCGACCCGCAGCTCGGGATCAACGTCGCGAAAATCCTCTCCGACCGGCTCGGCGACGCGGCGAGTGCGATGCAAGATTTGGCTTACGCGCGCGTCCCGGAGCGTTTGATCGGATTGTTTCGGCGGCTCGCCGCCGAGCACGGCACGCCGGTCGAGGGCGGAACGCGCATCGACGTTCGCCTGACGCACGCCGAGATCGCCTCACTGATCGGCAGCACGCGCGAAACGGTTTCGCTCGAAATGGCCGGTCTCGTCAAGAGCGGCCACTGCCGGATGGAGGGCCGCCGCGTCGTCTTGAGCGACGCACCGCGCTGATTCTCGCGGGCGCTTCTGGACCAGGACCGCCTCCCTCGGGGAGGGTACAGAGAGGTCGCCTCCCACCGCAACATCCTTAGGAGACGATCCATGGTCATCGGCGTGCCGACCGAAACCGCGCCGGGCGAGCGCCGGGTCGCGCTCGTCCCCGAAACGGTCGCGCGACTCGTAAAAGCCGGCAACGCCGTGCGCGTCCAGCGCGGCGCCGGCCGGTCCGCCGCGTTCGTCGACGAGGCCTATGAAGAAGCCGGTGCGACGCTCGCGCGCGACGCCGCCGGCGTGTTCGGCGAAGCCGATTTCATCGTCAAGGTGCAGCGCCCGAACGAGGCCGAACTCGCCGCGCTGCGTCCCGGCCAAACGTTGCTCGCCTTGCTCGCGCCGCTCGGCGATCCCGGCTCGGTGGAGCGTCTCGCGGCCCGCAAGATCACCGCACTCTCGATGGACGCGATTCCGCGCATCACGCGCGCGCAGAGCATGGACGCGCTCTCGTCGCAGGCGAACATCGGCGGCTATAAGGCGGTGCTCATCGCCGCCGACCATTTGCCGCGCTTCTTCCCGATGCTCACGACCGCCGCCGGAACGATCGCGCCGGCCAAAGTCTTAGTCCTCGGCGCCGGCGTCGCGGGGTTACAGGCGATCGCCACGGCGCGCCGCCTCGGCGCGGTCGTCACGGGTTACGACACGCGAGCGGTCGTCAAGGAACAGGTGCAGAGTCTCGGCGCCGGTTTTCTCGAACTCGAGCTTGGGGTCGACGCCAGCGGCGCCGGCGGGTACGCGAAGGCGCTAACGGCCGAACAGGAGACGCACCAGCAAGAATTGCTCGCGCAACACTGCGCGGCGATCGACGTCGCCATCACGACCGCCGCCGTCCCGGGACGCCGCGCGCCGCTGCTCCTCACCGAAGCGGCGGTCAGGGCGATGAAACCCGGTTCGGTCATCGTCGACCTCGCCGCCGAAACGGGCGGAAACTGCGCGCTTACCAAACCCGGCGAGATCGCGGTCGCGCACGACGTCACCATCGTCGGCACGACGAATCTTCCGTCGACGATGCCCTACCACGCGAGCCAGCTTTACTCGCGCAACGTCCACGCACTCTTGCAGCTGCTCCTCAGAGACGGAGCGCTGAACCTCGATCTCAACGATGAGATCGTCAGAGGGACGACCTTGACCAAAGACGGGACGATTTTGCACGAACCGACCCTCGCAGCCCTCGCGGGAAACGGGAGCCCACGATGAGCGCCCATCTTCTGACCGAACTGACGGTCTTTATCCTCGCGGTGTTCGTCGGCTTTGAAGTGATTTCGAAGGTGCCGTCGATGCTGCACACGCCGCTGATGTCGGCGACCAATGCGATTCACGGCATCGTGCTGGTCGGCGCGCTCTTGGTGGCGGTGGTTGCGGCGCCGACCCTCGGGCCGGTGCTCTCGGTCGTGGTCGTCTTTCTCGCCTCGCTCAACGTCTTCGGCGGCTACGTCGTGACCGAACGGATGCTCTCGATGTTCAAGCCGCACGAGTCGCCGCCCGGCCGCGAGGGAGCGCAACGCTGATGCCTTCCGAAGCGGCGAGCGCGACGCAAGTCGCGATCGACGGCACGTACCTCGTCACCGGGATCTGTTTCATCTTGGGATTGCGCTTCTTGAGCAATCCGAAGACGGCGCGCACCGGGAATCGCATCTCGATGCTCGGAATGGCGATCGCGCTCGCCGCCACGGGCGTCTTACTCGACTGGTCGGCCGCGTGGTGGGTCGTCGCGGTCGGGCTCGGCGGCGGTGCGCTGGTCGGCATCTACTCCGCGCGCGCGGTCAAGATGACCGCGATGCCCCAGATGGTCGCGCTCTTCAACGGCGCCGGCGGCGGCGCCGCGGCGATGGTCGCGGCGGCCGAGTTCCTGCACCTCGACCCGGCGGCGAACGCGATCGGCTGGGACCAGTCGCTGGCGATCGTCCTGTCGAGCGTGATCGGTGCGGTCAGTTTCACCGGCAGCATCATCGCTTTCTCGAAGTTGCAGGAATTGATGACGGGGCGGCCGCTGACGTATCCCGGCCAGCAGGTCGTCAACGCGCTCGTCGCGCTCGCGATCGTCGGCGGCGCCGGCCTCACGATCGCCGACGTCGATCCCGTCCCGGCTTACTTCGTCGCGCTCGGCGCGGCGGCGCTGCTCGGCATCCTCTTCGTGTTGCCGATCGGCGGCGCCGACATGCCGGTCATCATCTCGCTGCTCAATTCCTTCACCGGTCTGGCCGCCGCGATGACCGGCTTCGTGCTCGGCAACAACGTCCTGATCATCAGCGGCGCACTGGTCGGCGCCTCCGGGACGCTGCTCACGATGCTGATGAGCAAAGCGATGAATCGTTCGATAAGCAACGTTCTGTTCGGCGCGTTCGGAAGGGTCGTCGCGGGCGCCGCTGCCGGCGGCGCCGTCCCCGGCGCGACCGGAACGATCCGCGAGGCAACCGTCGACGACGTCGCGACGATGCTTGCCTTCGCGAAGCAGGTCGTCGTCGTCCCCGGTTACGGGATGGCGGTGGCCCAGGCGCAGCACAGCGTGCGCGAGTTGGAGACGCAGCTCGAGAAGCACGGCGTCGAGGTCAAGTACGCGATCCATCCCGTCGCCGGGCGCATGCCCGGGCACATGAACGTGCTGCTGGCCGAAGCCAACGTTCCGTACACGGCGCTCTACGACATGGACGACATCAACCCGGAGTTTCCTCGCACCGACGTCGCGCTCGTCATCGGCGCCAACGACGTCACCAACCCGGCCGCGCGCACCGTCGCCTCGAGCCCGATCTACGGGATGCCGATCCTCGACGTCGACAAAGCGCACAACGTCGTCGTCCTCAAGCGTTCGATGAAACCAGGCTTCGCCGGCATCGACAATCCGCTCTACGAGTTGCCCAATACGATGATGCTCTTCGGCGATGCGAAGGCGTCGGTCGAAAAGCTGGCGACGGCGGTCAAGGCCCTTTAGTTCCTGCGCTCGACGGCGGAGCCACCGGGGACGGGGCGCGGGACGACCTTCATTTCAGGCTCCAGCCGTAGGCGTTCCAGGTCGGGGAGAAAGCGTTCGGGGCGAAGCCGCGCAAGCGTTTGTTGTACGCGTACACGTAGCCCGCGTTGAACAGGTAGACGATCGGGACGGTGCGCGCAACGATGCGGTCGATCGCGCGATACGCCTCGCGCCGGGCCGTCCGGCGCGGATCCGCGACCGCGCTGTTCTCGAGGCGCTCGACCATCGCATCGCAATACCGCATGTAGTTCGCCGGACCGGCGCAGCCGAGCAAGAAACGATCGTCGGGGTCCGCGCCCATCGTCCACGGGACATAGGCGAGATCGAATTTCCCACTCGCCAAGATACCGCTCGCGGGAAGATAGAATTGCGCCTGCGTCGCTTGCCGCACCGGCGTATAGACGCCGCGCTCGCTGAATTGGCGCTGCGCGAACGCAGCGACGCGCATCCCGGTCGTCGTCTCGACGAACTGCACGTAGTTCAGCTCGAGCGTCTGCCCGTTCTTTTGGCGCCGCCCGCCCGGGCCGCGGCGCCAGCCGGCCTGGTCGAAAAGGCGGTCGGCGAGCGAGGGATCGTAGCGCGGCTCGGTGATGCCGGGATCGAAGGCCCACGAGAAGCGGGGACGATCCGAGTCGGCGACGGGATAGTTGCCGAACGTAATCTTGGCGCTGATCGCAGTCCGATCGATCGAGGCCGCGAGCGCGCGGCGGACGCGCACGTCGTCGAGGGGCGGATGCCTCGTGTTGAAGGCGAGGCCGGCGACAATTGCGGTCGGAACGCGTATCAAGGCGATCTCCGGTTTGTCTTTTAGCGTCGCGATTTGCACCGGCGCCACGAGGTTGAATTCGATCGCCCCCGAGCGCAGGAGCGTGAGGTTCGAGTTCGGATCCGGAACGATGTCGACGGAAAGCCGGTCGATCTTCGGGCGGCCGCGCCAATAGCGCGGATTGGCGCGATAGGTGAGCCTGTCGCCTCGCTTCCAGCGTTCGAACAGATACGGGCCGTCGCCGACGGTCGGTGCGCCGGCGAACGCCGAGCGCGCGAGCGGGCGCTGCCGCTCCAAAACGTGGGCGGGCAAGACGTACTGCGGAGCGGTGCCGTACGTAAAGAAGGTCGCAACCGCCGGCGCCCAGGGACGCTTGAGATGGAAGCGCACGGTGTGCGCGTCGGGCGCGCCGGCGCGATCGATGAGGTCGTAGCCTTCGCGCGATCCCACCGGATTCGCCGGATCGAGGATCGCCCGCAACGTGAATAGGACGTCGCTCGCGGTGATCTCCACGCCGTCGCTCCAGCGGGCGCCGCGACGCAAATGGTAGACGAGCGTTCGTCCGTCCTTCGAGACGCCACCGTTGCGCACGCTCGGAATCACCGAGAGCAGCTCCGGCACGGGACGGCCGGCCCGATCGAGGTCGAAGAATGGTTCGAAAGTGAGGTGCGCCAGCTCCTGATCGACGTTGCCCGCATCGCCGCGCGCGAAGAGCGGCAGCAGCGTCGCCGGATCGGCGGAGATGTCGAAGTGCACCGTCGAGGGGGGGGCCGAGCCGGGCGCGGCGCAGCCGGCCAAGCACGCCGCGAAGCCCGCGATGGCCGGCAGCAGACGCATCGTTTTAGTCTGCGCCGCGGGCCGAGAGGCTCCCCGCCGCCCAAGACCGCTTACACGGCTGTCCTGTTTTAGAGGCATTTTCCCGGATATCATCCGCCATCACTTGGCAAACGCCGAATAAACATGCTACAATCCTCGAGTGAACCACACGGAACTCGATGAGCTGGATCTTCGCCTGCTGGCCGAGCTGCAGCGCAACGCGCGCTCGACGTTTGCCGATCTCGGCAGCGCGGTGGGGCTTGGTTCGTCCGCGGTCCACGATCGGGTAAAGCGCCTCGAGCAGCGCGGCTTCGTCAAGGGCTACGCGGCGCGTCTCGACGGCCGCCGCCTCGGCATCGAGCTGATCGCCTTCGTCAGCGTCTTCACGAACCCCGACGTCCGCTACGATGCGTTCACCCGCGTCGTAGCGGCGCTTCCGGAGATCGCGGAGATCCATAGCGTCGCCGGCGAGGAGTCCTTCGTGCTCAAGGTTCTGACGCGCTCGACCGCGCATCTCGACGATTTTCTCTCGCGGCTCAAAGCGATCGCGGGGATCGCGCGAACGAAAACCACCGTCGTCCTCTCGACGCCGTTTGAACGCGAGGGTCTCGAGCTCGCGGGACTGATGCGCAACGGCGCGGCGGGTAGCGGACGATGAAGTTCGAGGTGCCGGCGCGCGCGCTCTGCCGGCTCGGATCGCATCGCGTCCTCGAGCCGCTCGGCGCTTTGCCGCAAAACGCCTGGAAGCTCGACGCGCGGCCGGTCGCGTTCGCCAACGAGATCCTGTGCGACGTCGACGCTCTCAATATCGACTCTGCGTCGTTTCGCCAGATCGTCGAGGCCTGCGGGGGCGATGCCGATCGCATCGCCGCGCACGTCCGCGCGCTGGTCGCCGAACGCGGAAAACAGCATAATCCCGCGACCGGTAGCGGCGGGATGTTCGTCGGTCGCGTTCGCCACATCGGCGAGGCGCTGCGCGCGCGCTCCGATCTGAAGGAAGGCGCGCGCATCGCGTCGCTCTGTTCGCTGACGTTGACGCCGCTGACGATCGAGGAGATCGTGCGCGTCGACATGACGACCGGCCGCCTCTGGATTCGCGGCAGCGCCATCCTGTTCGAGAGCTGCCTCTACGCCGCGCTCCCCGACGACATCCCCGACGAGGTTGCGCTCGCGGTGCTCGACGTCGCCGGTGCGCCGGCTCAAGTCCGACGCCTTGCCAAATCCGGTCAGACGATCGTCGTTTTGGGAGCGGACGGAAAATCGGGGATGCTCGCCGTCGCGCAGGCGCGCGAACGCGCCGGCCCGACCGGGCGTGTCGTCGGCGTGGCGCCCGACGCCGAAAGCCCGGGGGCACGCCTGCTGAGCGAGCACGGCTATGTGGATGCTTTCGTCGCAGCCGATGCGCGCGATGCCCTCGGACTCGTCGCCGCGGTCTCGGCGATCGTCCCCGAGCTCGCCGATCTTACGGTCAATTGCGTGAACGTCGCCGGGACCGAATCGGCGTCCATTCTGTGCACGAAGGACGAGGGTATGGTCTACTTTTTCTCGATGAGCACGTCGTTCACCGCGGCCGCGCTCGGCGCCGAAGGGATGGGTAAGGACGTGACCATGATCGTCGGCAACGGTTACGCCAAGGGACACGCCGACATCGCGCTGCAGACGCTGCGCGAGCACCCGCCGTTGCACCGCTATTTTCTCGAACGCTACGGCGCGAGGAACGCCGCGTGAGCGAGCCCCACATCAAACCGCCGGCGCCGCCCGAGGCCGTGAACTATCGGCACTTCCGCCAAGGCGAATTCTGGCGGGCGATCCCGAAGTACGCCGAGGTCGACGAAACGACGTTCCTCGATCACATTTGGCAAGGCCAGAATTCCGTCAAATCGCCGGACGAATTGCTCGCGACCGTCAAAGATCTCGTCGAGCCGTCGTTCTTCGACGACGCGCGCGAAGGTTTCCGGCGCGCGCCGATGGCGGTGCGCGTCTCGCCCTACATGATCGCGTCGATCGATTGGGCGCGGCCCTACGCCGATCCGCTCCGCACGCAGTTCATCCCGCTCGCCTCCCGGCTACGGCCCGATCATCCGCGGCTGACGCTCGACTCGCTCCACGAGCTCGAAGACTCGCCGGTCCCCGGCCTGACGCATCGGTACGTCGACAAGGCGCTGTTCTTGCCGCTCACCGTCTGTCCGGTGTACTGCCGTTTCTGCACGCGCTCGTACGCGATCGGTTCCGATACCGACCTGGTCGACAAAGTTCCGCTGGCGCGCACGCCCAAGCAATGGCAGGACGCCTTCGACTACATCGCCTCGCGTCCCGAGCTCGAGGACATCGTGATCTCCGGCGGAGACGTCTATCAGCTCCCGGCGAAATCGCTCGCAACGATCGGCGAAGCGCTGTTGGCGATCCCCCACGTGCGCCGCATGCGTTTTGCGACCAAAGGCCCGGCGGTGATGCCGATGAAGATCTTGACCGACCACGCCTGGGTCGAGGCCATCGCGGCAATCGTCGAAAAGGGCCGTGCGCTCGGAAAGGAAGTCGTGATTCACACGCACTTCAACAATCCGAACGAGATCAGCTGGATCACCGAAAAAGCGATGCGGCTCCTGTTCGAGCGCGCGATCACCGTGCGCAACCAAAGCGTCCTCATTCGGGGCGTGAACGACGATCCGCACGTCATGCAACTCCTGGTGAAGCGACTCGGCTATCTCAACGCCCACCCGTACTACGTCTACATGCACGACCTCGTGAAGGGCGTCGAAGATCTGCGCACCTCGATCCAGACTGCCCTCGACGTCGAGAAATTTGTGCGCGGCTCGACCGCCGGCTTCAATACGCCGACCTTCGTCTGCGACGCGCCGGGCGGGGGCGGAAAGCGCGACGTGCATTCCTTCGACCACTACGATCGCGAAAACGGGATCGCGGTCTATTCGGCGCCGAGCGTCAAGCCCGGCAAGCACTTCGTCTACTTCGATCCGATCGATACCCTCGGCCCGGAAGCCCAGGCTCGCTGGCAACACCCGCAAAGCGCCGAGGAGATGATCGCCGAGGCCATCCTCAAGGCCGGCGGCCCCCGCACCTATGTCCCGGCCTAGCCGCAGGTCCCGGCGGCGCAGGCGTTCTACGACGGGGCATGATCGCTCTCGCCGTAACCTACACGTTTGCGCCCGGTAAAGAAGAGGCTGCCGTCGAGTATTTTCGGCGCCTGATCCCGGCTTCGCGCGCCGAGCCCGGCTGCCGGATGTACGTCGTACACCGCGCCAAGGACGATTCGAAAACGTTCTTCATCTACGAGCAGTACGAGGACGAGAAGGCGCTCGATGCGCACCGCAACTCGCCGCATTTTCAGCTCTATGGGAAAAACGGACTGCAGACGATCATGGCGACGCGCGAACCAGCTCTCTATCGGCCGCTCGATGAAGCGTAGGCCGACGAGCGCAAGGAACGCCACACGTTGAACGCGCCGTACATACCGCCGCATTTTGAAGAACATGATCTGGCTCGGTTGCACGCCGCCATCGTCGCGTACCCTTTCGGCACGGTCGTCCAGAGCGGCCCCGATGGACTCGTCGCGAGCCACGTGCCGATCCTCCTCGAACCCGGGCAGGGTGACTTTGGCCGGCTGCTCTTTCATTTCGCGCGCCCCAACCCGCAGTGGCGTCTGGTGCAGCCCGAGACGGAGGCGCTCGCGATTTTTCTCGGCCCGCACGCCTACGTCTCGCCGTCGTGGTACGCCACGAAAGTCGAGAGCGGCAAAGTCGTCCCAACTTGGAACTACCTCGCGGTCCACGCCTACGGACCGCTCGAGGTCTTTGAGGACGAACCGTCGCTGCGCGATTTGGTTACGCGGCTAACCGCCGAGCACGAGCGCCGATTCGCCGAACGCTGGTCGCCGAGCGACGCGCCCGACGATTTCGTCTCGACCCAATTGCGCGGCATCGTCGGCTTACGCTTACCGATCCGGCGCTTGTACGGGAAATGGAAGATGAGTCAGAACCGGCCGCCGGCAGATCGCGCCGGCGCACGCAGAGCGCTTGCCGACTCCGAGCGCGAAGCCGACCGCGCCACGGCCCGCATCATGCGCGAGACCGAATGAATCCAGCCTCTTCTCAGGCGCCGCGCAGCAACAGAAGATGCGCGACGCGCTGCGCGCCG
>DHWK01000064.1:621-1366 GCA_002413145.1 bacterium UBP12_UBA5184 | reverse complement strand
CCGGCCGGCGGATCTCCGCCGAGCGCTTGGGGCGGGCGGCGCCGGACTCCGGACGCGGGCCGCTTTTTGCTCCAACTGCTCGGTTCGCGCGATCGGCTTCGCGGTTCGGGACGAGGCGGCGCGTAGACTAGAGCAAAACTTAACCGCCGGCTCAGGTTCGCCCCAGCCTGATCCGGTATGGTCCGCTCATGAAATACACCTACCTCGCACTCGCGCTGAGCCTCGTCTTGGCTCCGGTCGTGGCCTCGGCTCAACCCGGTCCGGGGCCGGGCGGACCTTCGCCGGAACTCCGCGCCAAGTTCGAACAAGTCCGCGCAGATGCGAAAACCAACAGCCTCAAGGCGCTCAGCGCCGATCATCAATCCAAGATCCAAGCGATCGTCGACGGCTTCAACGCCGGCACCATCGCGGCGCCCGATGCGATCGCGCAAATCGACGCCGTCCTGAGCCCGGACGAATCTAAAACCGTCCTCGATCAAGAGCAAAAGATGCGCGATTCGCTCCGGGCGCTGCGTCCGGCCGAAAGCGTCACCGCCGGAGCCGAACGGCCGAAGACTGAAGGCGCCGGGCGCAAACCCGATGCCGGCCGCTTCGTCCTCTCGCTCCTCGCAACGCCGGGGAAGATGCGCGAAGCCATAAAGGCGATGCGCGACCACAACAAGCCCCAGTAAAGATCGCAAGGACCCGCTCTATTCGGCGAGGGCTTCCTTGAGGATGCGCTCCTGCTCGACCGCGTGCGCGCCGC
>DHWK01000064.1:0-458 GCA_002413145.1 bacterium UBP12_UBA5184 | reverse complement strand
TTCTTCGGCTCCTCCTGCACCCAAACGAGGCGTTTGAGATTCGGATAACTTGCGAGCAACGCCAGGATCTCGTCGCTGGGCAGCGGCGAGAGTAGCTCGACCCGCACGATCGCGGTAGTGCGCATCTTCTGGTAGTCCGCGTGTCCGGTCAGATCGTAGTAGATCTTCCCGGAACACATCAGCACGCGCTCGACGCGCGCACGCTCCGCCTGGTCGCCCAAGCGCGGATCGTCGAGAACCGGCCGGAACCGCCCGGCGCTCAGTTCTTCGAGGGTCCCTGCGGCGGCTTTGAGCCGCAGCAGACTTTTCGGCGTGAAGACGACCAGCGGCCGAGCCTGTCGGCCGCGCGCCTGCTGTCGCAAGACGTGAAAATATTGCGCGGCGCTCGAGCAATTGACGACGACGACGTTGCCCTCCGCGGACAACTGAAGGAAGCGCTCGATCCGGGCACTCGAATG
>DHWK01000109.1:34528-35082 GCA_002413145.1 bacterium UBP12_UBA5184 | reverse complement strand
TCGATCGCGAGCGGGATGCCGTCAAGCCGGCGCACGATTCCGGCCAGTGCCCGACGTCCTTCGGCGTCCAACTGAGGCGAACGAAATGTCTTGCCACGATCGGCGGCGCGAAGCAAGAACAAACGGCTCGCCGGCGTCGCGCTCAGTTGCGAGAGCGTTGGGACGTCATCACCGTCTGCCGGCGTCGGGAGGGGCTCGACCGGTTCGATGTGCTCGCCGAAGATTCGTAGCGGCTCGCGACTGGTCGCGACGATTCTCAACTGGGGGCAGCCCTCTAACAGACGTTCCACGACGTTCGCGACGCCTTCGATCAAGTGTTCGCAGTTATCGAGAAGCAGAAGGAGTGTCTGTGATCTCAGTGCGTTGACCAACGTTTCGAGGAAGGTCTCGCCCGCCCGTTCGCGGATGTCGAGGACGGAGCCGATCCGTGACGCGACGCTCGCCGGATCTTGGATCGAAGCGAGCTCGACGAGCCATATGCCGTCGGGCAGTTTTTTCACGAGCGACCGCGCCGTCTCCAATGCGAGCCTCGATTTTCCGATGCCGCCGACGCC
>DHWK01000109.1:29813-34315 GCA_002413145.1 bacterium UBP12_UBA5184 | reverse complement strand
GACGGATCGATGCCGACCTCCGACCGAAGGTTTGAGGCAAACTCCCGATAGAGTCGAACGGCGCCGGCGCGATCGCCGGAATCGTGTAGCGCGGACAGCAGAGCCCGCAATGCGTCTTCGCGCCACGGGTCGACCTCGAGCGCCCGGCGGGCATACAGCGAGGTCGTCGCGTGATCGCCGTCGGCCCGAGCCGCATCGATCGCCTTCGCGAGCATCGATAGAAAACGGTCCCGAAAATCGGTGCGCGGTCCGAGCAGCCACTCTTCATCGAGATCGCACAACAGGTCGCCGCGGTAAAGCGCGATGGCTCGGCCGAACGTACGCGGCTCGCCGCTGAAACGGGTGAATTCTTCGAGATCGGTCTGAGCGCGGGCGCTCGGGTTCCAGCGGATGAAACGTTTGTTGCTGAGCACCCACGGGACGTTCTCTTCTCTTGGGAGCGCGACGATCAGCGAGTGGAGAGATTTCCTCAATCTGCCGCGCGCCGCCGATTCGGGGAGATCCGGCCAAAGCGTGAACGCGACTCCGTCCCTGGTTAGTTCGCGCTCGCGATGCAGCAACAGGTAGGCGAACAACGCCAACGAGCGGTCGGGCCCGTGAAAGTCAAAAGGCACCCCTTTGAATATCAAGCTGGGCCGCCCGAATAAGTTGATCCGAAGACCGTCCTGCGGCACGAGGCGGCCTCAGTTCGCGCCGGCGGATGCCGATCCTACGCTTTTTTTTTTGCGAGGAACGCTGGGAGAACGGTGCGAGAACGCTGCGGCGTCATACTCCGGAGATGACGACTGCTCGCCATCGGTTGGGTTCGGCGGCGATGATAACGCTGGCTTCCGCCGGCGAGGAGCGGCCACGACGAGCGGCGCGGTTTCTTCAGCTGTGTCAGACGACCCGCACGCTGGTTACCTTTGACGAGCGCCACGCGCCCGTCCAGGCGATCACCATCGGCGATGGCTGGCTCCTGGCTCGCACCCGAGGGGCGGAGGCCTGGATCGATCTCGGCGAGCCCAGCCGTCAATGGAAGAACGTCGATCACGGATCGCGCTTGCGGCTCGCCGACGAGCGCACGCTGGTCCTAGAAGAAGGCTCCGAATCGTACTGGTTGTCGGCAAACGGCGCTTCGCTGACGATCGCTGCGGCCGGCATCGAAAATCAGCGACGAGGCTGGCGAAACTTACAGCTGAGGGCCGCCAAGAGACCCGAGGCCGGTCTTCTCGACGTGCCGTATCTCGTGCCGGCGTGGAGCGGCGACGGAGCCGCGGAAGACATCATCTTTCTCGGTCCCGTCTATTTTTCAGAGCGCATGCGGATCGGGGACGTCGTGCGGCGCAATCGAGGCTCGGCGCTACCGATCGACTCGCTGCCCCTCCTGGCCGGCGGCCTCGCCGCCTCCGCAAGCCTCGCCGGATTTCAGGTAGGCTCTCTGCGCGATCCGGATTTGCGCCGCCGGGCGGCATCGATTGCTGCGAGCGATGCAGCGGCGATCGCGGCCGTCGTGAACGCGTTGGTGCTCCTCGAAGTTTATGCCGACCGCTTGAGCAAGAAGGCACGTCGTCTCCGCTAGAGAGTCCCGAAGGAGCCACCTCTCAGACAAGGTAAATAACGAGGTTCTCGCCTTCGCCGGCCCACGCCGGTCAGGAGATCCTCTTGGTCAGAGGCCTCGTCGCGGCCGGCCGCGTCGACCTACTCAAAGCGTTCGAACCGCTCGTCAGGCAGCGGCTTCTCGACCGTTTTGGCCGCGCGGCGGCACATCCGATCACGGTGGTTGCGGCGCCGGCCGGTTTCGGCAAGACGGTCGCTCTGACGCACTTCCTGGACGCCGCCAAGCTCGCCGCCGTCCGCTATCCGTTGCGTGAGGAGAATGCGTCACTCGACGGGTTCGTTCGCGGTTTGCTGCGCGCCCTCGAAACGTCAACGGCCTTTGAGACGACGGCACTTCCGACGCCCGCCGAAATGGCCGACCTCCTTCGCGATCGGCGCGAAGCGATAGTCATCGACAACCTCCAGCTCGCGGGTCCAGAGGCTCTCGCATTTCTCCTCGGCCTCATCGAACGGGGTGACGAGGCGCGCTGGATCCTCGTCTCCCGAAACCCGCTCGACCTCCCACTCGCGACGTGGCTGGCGTATCGCCGGATGGAGATGCCGGTCGACGAGGTCGATCTTCGACTTTCGTCGGACGAAGCGCTCGAAATCGCCCACCTCTCCGCTCCGTCGGCGGCCGACGCTGACATCGAAAAACTGTTGGCGCTAACGGGCGGATGGCCGACTGCATTTGCCTTCGGTTTGCGGCTGTTGACGCGCGCTTCGAGCTTCGATAAGATCCTGGGCGCGACGCGAGAGATGGTCTTCAACTATCTCGCCGAGCAGGTCTTCTCATCGATGAACGAGGCGGATCGCTCGTTCTTACTGCAAACGGCCTTCCTGCCGAGGCTTCGGCCGGAACAATTACGGGCGGCGGGATATGCCGACGCGAGCTTTACCCTCAGCCGCTTGCAGCGTCTCACCGGCTTCCTCGGCGTCGACGCGGACGGCGCGTTCGTCCATCAGAGCCTCTTTCAAGAGTTCCTTCAATACCAATTGCAGAATCGCGGAAAACCGGAGTGCGATCGCGCGATGGCTTTCGCGGCCGACGTCCTGGAACGCGACGGATTCGTCGTCGAGGCGCTCGAACTCAATCGGCGTATCCCCGACCTCGAGGCGCTGCGGCGGATCCTCGCCGCGTCGGGCTGGGAATCGCTCGCTCGGGGAGCCCTGGAACCGGTGGCGAGCGCCCTCGCTGCGCTGAGCCTCGCCGAGCGGGAGGGGCGGTCCGAATTTATCGCGCTCGCGGCCGACGTCAAGGCGCGCCGTGGGCAATTCGGCGGCGCCGTGACGTTGTACAAGAAGGCGCTTGCGATGCTCACCGCCGAGGATGCGAGATTCGACGTCGCTGCCCGATTCGTCGGAACCCTCTGCGATCGGCTCGACGTCGAACTCGCGCGCGAAGTTCTCGCGCAGGCCACCGGGTCCGCTCAGGACCATGCCGTAAAAGCGCGGGTGCTGGCCGTCGGCGCGTTGGTGAGTTGCTACAGCGGCGCGAAGTCGAGCGAGGTGCTCCGTTCGCTGCTGGAAGCGAACGAACTCGCAACGCTTTGCGGCAAACCGGTCGTGCGGGCCGACGTTCTGCAAAAAACGGCGGAGGTCGAACTCCTCTACGGCTTGCTCGACGACGCGCAAAAGGACGCTTCGGCGGCACTTGCCGAGGCCGAAGCGGATGGTCTGACGAGCCTCTCAGCGCGCTCGGCGCTGACCCTTGCTCGCGTTGCAGCAGCGACGTGCGACTACGAGCGGGCCGCATGGCGAGCGTCGCAGGCATTGCGTTGGGCCGAGTTGGCGCCCGATCGAGCCGCCTGGCTGGCCGCCCTCGCCGAGGCGTACTTTCTCGCCGCCGTGCGCGACGATGCGGAACGCCTCGCCGAACTCGACAACGACCTTGCGTCTGGTTCGGAAGGCGAGTACCGTCCCGCGTTGCTGACGTCGGCGTTCGCTTTGCGGCTCGCCTGGGGAGCAGATTTCCCGGCTGCGCACGAGCTGCTGCAGGCGAACGCCGCCTCCGACGGCGACGTGCGGGCCGCGGTGTTGCGGTCATCGGAAATCGCGCTGTATGCAGCGGCCGCCAACGCGCGCGACGCGGCGGAGGATGCGGTCCGCGATTGGCTGGCGCGGATCGGGACGCTCGACGGGGTCTGCGCCTCTTCGGCGGCGTCGATGCTCTCGCGGATCTGGATCGCGCTGGCCTCGCTGCTGCTAGGCAGGGCTGCGGTCGCCAACAACACCCTGCGCGAGGTGGAACGGGCGGCGCGCGACATCCCGCCGCCGTTACGCGAGCTGTGCGGGCTCGCCCGAGCCGCCTACGTCCATGCCGAGACGGGTGCGGCCCACACCGACGTCTTGCGGGCGCTCGACGCGGCCCGCGAGGCCGGGTTTGCCGGTTACGCGCGCCTCGTCGAACGGCTTCCTCTCCCCGACGCGAGCCCGTCCCCGCGTTTCGGTTCCCTCACGCGAACGGAGGTTCGGGTATTGCGGCTGCTCGCGGCCGGAGGCTCCAGCAAATCGATCGGGGCCGAGCTGGCCAGAAGCTCGCAGACGATCGACTCCCACGTCAAGGCGGTCATTCGGAAGCTGGGGTGCAGCGGGCGCCAAGAAGCCGTCGTCCTCGCCCGCCAGCACGGGATCATCTAGGGTCGGTTCCGGGACGCCTCGGCTGCGTCGCGCGCCGTGCCGGCGAGCCGGACCCTACCCGGTTTTTGGGTAGAGACGCCGGACTATGCGAACCCGTATTCTGTTGGTGGTTGGTCACCACTAGTACTAGAGGAGTATCTCTAATGCGCCGTTTTCTCGTAACCCTGGGGCTAGGGGCCGCAATGGTCGGCCTGGCAGCCTGCACCGGTAACACCGGTAGCGCAAATCTCGTGCCTAAGTCGGCTGGCGCGTACCCCGCTTCGGCTGGCGCGTACCCGGCTTCG
>DHWK01000109.1:24576-29588 GCA_002413145.1 bacterium UBP12_UBA5184 | reverse complement strand
CTCGACGCGATCCCGATCTAAGAGTTCGTCTCGGCTTGCTCGGGCCCGAGCCTTCTCCTCTCAGGAATCGGGCTAGTCGAGACGACAACTCGGGAAGCCGGCTGAGAGAACCCAGGCTAGTCGGCCCAAGCAGTTAGTCGCCATGGAGGGCGGCGCGAATGGATGGAACCGGATCCTCGGGATCTCTGCCGGACTACGTCCACGAGCTCAGACGCTCGGAAGCCGCCGCGAGGTGGGACGACCTTTGTGGATGCCCGATATCGGCCGCGGCAAGACGCCGTCTCGTCGCCCATATCGAGGACGAGCGAAAGCAGATCGTTTCTTCGCTCCTGCGTTCTTCGGCGGGCAGGCGAGGTTTTCGGTCGGTGGCCTCGAGCCTCTTCGTCAACCAGCTTTTCGATAAGCTGGCGCTCGAGCTGGAAAAGAATGACCGCGAACCGCTCGATCGGTGGATCGACGCAACCCTGATTTCCGGAGAGGCGTCGTTCCGTTCTCGGTTGGTCGTGCTCGCCGTCACGGCGCTGACGACGTCCCATCAAGACCGGCACGGCGCCTCCCCGGAAGTCAGTTCGTACCTCGCGCTGCGCGCTCACGAACTCGCCGAGCGACTCGAACGCCGCCAAGCACACGCGAACGCCGGCGCGGCGGCCTCTCGCGACGACGTCGTCGCGGCATTGCTCGCGACGCTCGAGGCTCGCGATCCGGGTACCGCAGAGCACGCCCGCGCCGTCGGCGAATGGTGCCGCCGCATCGCGCGCGCGATGGAGCTCAGCGGGGACCAGCAAGACTTCGCGGCGCTGTGTGGGACGTTGCACGACGTCGGAAAGATCAAGACTTCGAACGAGATCATTATGAAAGCCGGGCCGCTCTCCGACGACCAGTGGACCGAGATGCACGCCCACGCCCGCATCGGCGCCGAGTTACTCGAGCAAGTCCCATCGCTGTGCGAGGTCGCGCCGGTCGTGCGCGCGCATCACGAGCGCGTCGACGGCCGCGGATACCCCGATCGCCTCTGCGCTGACGCGATTCCGCTTGCGGCGCGGATCGTCGCGGTCGCCGACGCATTCCACGCGATGTCGGCGCCGCATAACTATCGCGAGGCATTCTCCCCACGTCAGGCCGTCGAGGCGCTCGTCGAGGAGCGCGGCGCACAGTTCGATGCCGCCGTCGTCGACGCCCTCGTCGGCCTCGTGCAGCCGCTTGCGCCGGCGATCGACGGCGACCTGAAGCGAGCGAGTTAGGTTCCTAGAACTCGGTCGAACTGGTGAAGCGAAAGCCTTCGATTTTCGCCGCGGGGATGACGTTCGAGTACGAATAGCCGCCGCTGCGCGCCGACTCGGATGAGAATTCGACGTGCGCGAGCGCGGCGAGGATGCTCTGGTTGAAGCGCATGTTGCGCACGCCGCGAACCAGCTTGCCGTTTTCAATCAAAAACGTGCCATCGCGGGTCATCCCGGTCACGACCGCCTTGCGTAGGTCGACGGTTCGAATGTACCAGAAGCGGCTGACGAGGATGCCGCGCTTCGTTTCGGCGATCAATTGGGCGAGCGGTTTTTCCCCGCTCGCGACGACGACGTTGGTCGGGAGCGGCCCGTCGGCGTTGGGCGCGGGCATCGCGTGGCCCGTATTGGGCCGGCTCAGCTTCGCCGCCCAATATGAGTCGGTGACGATATTCTTCGCAACTCCGCGCTCGAAGAGCGCGATGCGCTGCTTCGGGACGCCCTCGTAATCGAACGGCATCGAGGGCGCCAGAGGATGCGCGTAGTCGTCGTAGATCGTGACGTTTTCGGCGACGTATTTCCGATCGAGTCCCTCGCTCAAAAACGACGATCCCTCATCGAACGCCTGCGCCGAAAAGTGGTCCACCAGATAAGCGATCAAGTCGCCGAAAGCCGCCGGCTCGAGAATGACGGTCCAGTCGCCGGGTTCGACGGCCTGCGGCGCGTGCGAACGTCGCGCCTTCTCAGCGGCGTGCGATGCCGCGCCGGCCGCATCGAGTCTTGCGACGTCGGTGTCGTTGCGTTCGGCGTAGCCGGTCGAGTCCGCCCCGTTCTGTTTGACGTTGAGGCCGCAGTCGGTCCCGTCGAACGAGGCGAGCGTTCCGCGGGTGTTGGCGATCGTGATTCCATGCCGCCCCGTCTTGACGTAACCGGCGGCCCATAGACCGTCGCGCTCCGCGACCCCGAAAATCTCTCCGGCGAGCCGTGCGCGCAGATCGGGCGACGCTTGCGCCGTCGCCGCGACGAACGCGTCCCTCGGCGCTTCGGTCGGGCCGCCGCGCGGCAGCCCGGGAAAGACGTCGTCACGTGGAGCGAGCCGCGCCATCTCGGCGGCGCGCGCGACCAACTCGCGCAAGGCCGCGTCGTCGAGGGCGTTGCTCGACGCGACGCCGCTGCGTCCGTCCAGGACCGCCCGCAGTCGCAAGGTCGTCTCGGCGTGCGCGACGTTTTGGTGGATCGCGTTCTGTGTGAAGCGCGTGAGCCCGTCGTTAGCGGTAAAGACGATCGCCTCGCCCTCGGCGCCGCCGCCGGCTAACTCCAAGACGCGCGCTGCCAGCGCTTCACGCGCGCTCTTATCCATCGTAACCGACGCCGACGCGAATGTTCCGGAAACGCGCCGGCGCCGCAGCCTGCGACGTGCGACCGGTTTGCATCGGCTCGCCCTTGCCGCAGTTCGGAGTCCCCCACGGGAACCAGGAACGCTCGTCGGCGATCGCGTCGCACGAGTTCCAAAAGAGCGGCGTCACGCCGGCGTACGTCGGATTCTTGACCATCCGCCCGCGTTTGCCGTGCTTGATTTCCCAGCCGATCTCGCAGCCGAACTGAAAGTTCAGGCGGTGGTCGTCGATCGACCACGAGCGGTTCGACTCCATGTAGACGCCGTCGCGGATCCCCTCGAAGAGGGCTTCGAATGGGACGTCGCCGGGCAGCAGATTCAGATTGCACATTCGGATCATGGGGATGTGGCGCCAGTTCTGCGCGCGGACGCAGGCGTTGGTTTCGCGGCCGATCGTACGCGCGGTGTCGCGCGACATCTCGAAGCCGACGAGCATCCCGTCGCGGATGATGTCGCTGCGTACGCTCTTGCTTCCCTCGTCGTCGTAGGCGACGGTCGCGAGCGCGCCGCGCAGCGTGTTGTCGATGACGATCGTGACCTTGTCGGAACCGTATTGCAACTGGCCCAGCAGTTTCGGATCGAGGAAACTCGTCCCCGAGAAATTCGCCTCCCAGCCCATGATCCGATCGAGTTCGGCCGCGTGGCCGCAGGACTCGTGGATCTGCAGCGAGACTTGCGAACCGCCGAGCACGATGTCCATCTCCCCAGAGGCGCATTGCGGAGCATCGAGCAGCCGGCTCGCTTCTTCGCCGATGCGTGCGGCGTTGTCGGCCAAACGCGCCTCGCTAACGACTTCCCAGCCGCCCGCTTTGTATAGGCCGACGTCGCCCGGAAACGTACGATCTTGGGCGTCGCGTTCGCCGACGGCGAGCGCGCTGATGCCACTGCCGGTTTGGTACAAGAGCTGGCCGATCTTGGAACCCGTCGTGCTGTAGAACTCCTTATCGTTGCGCCAGGCGTCGATCCAGGCACGGCCGACGCTGACGCGCTTCGGCGCGTGCAGCAAGCGCTCGACCTCGAGCAGGTGGGCCACGCGTTCTCCGAGCGGCACGTCGCTCGGCGCGCGTTCGATCGGCGTTGCGTAGCGAGCGACGTAGTGCTCGCGCGGCGCTTCACCGAAACGTCGCGCCGCGACCGCTGCGCCGGCCTGCGCTATCGCGACCGCGCGCGCGGCCGTCGCGTCGATTCCGGCGTCGCTGAGATCGTCGCTGGCCGCAAAACCCCAGGCCCCGTCGTACAGCGCGCGGATGCCGTAACCGGTGGTCCGGTCGTCGCTGAGCGTCACGACGACGCCGTTGCGCACCTCGATGCGTTCGCTGCGGCCGTCTTCGAAGCGGACGTCGGCGTATGCGGCTCCGCGGGTCCGCGCGGTATCGAGCGCTCTTTGCGCCGCTGCGTCAAACGTGTATCGGTCCATGCCGCCAGCCGCCGTTCGCTACGGTGCTGCGTCAGCCTTTCGTGGCAACGGCGTGCAGCGTGGGAGGGATGAAACCCCAGACTGCCAGGACGATGCCGATGCCGGCGGCGCTGAGCCCGACGACGACCAAGAGCCGTGAGTTGGTGATGCCGGCGATCGACGTAATCGCAATCGCGACCTCGAAGAACGTCACGCTCGCTTCGAGGACCTCGTGCGAATACATCAGTTCCTCGGATTTGCGCTGGTTGGCCTCGACCTGCTTCTCGTAGCCCTGCGCTTCGGCGAGCAGTTTCTTCTGGTCGCGGCCCTCGTGCGCCATCGTCGCGGTTAGCTGCTTCCTGGCGGACGGCGAGAGGGACGCCGCCGCGCCGATAACGGCGTCGTAGAGGTGCGACTTGATGCTGCGCGCCTGATAGAAGTTGTAGGCGTCGCTCGCTTTGGCTTGCGCCAGAATCGCGTCGTTCTTGGCCTGGAGCGCGGCGGTGGCGCGCTGGTTAGCGAACAGGCTCGCGATCGCCGCGACGACGGCGATGAGGGCTGCCAGCAACAGGATGTTGCGCGAGGCTCCGCCGCCGTGGGCGTGTTCGGTCCGCTCCTGCGTCTCCTCGATGGCGTGGTGCGCGTCGAACTCACTTTGCAAGGGTGGAATCCTTTTGACGGGAGCGGGCGCGCACCGACGCCGCGGTTTGCAGCCCACGCAGCACATCGGTGTGGGGCGCGAGCGTCGTTGCCTCGGCTCGGGAGGGGTCGTAGTTGAATCCGGCCACGCGGTACTCGCCGTACGTCCCGGCGACGACTGCGCCGTCGGGATCGACCGCAAAGGCGCGCGTCCCGTCGCGGCCGCAGACGATAAGGTAGAGCCGCAGTTCGGCGGCGCGGGTCCGCGCGAGGGCCACGGTCTGCGGCTCGTTCGAGTCGTCGACGAGCGCCGCGAACAGATCGACGCCTGCGAGGCGTGCGGCGACGAGCCCGGCGGGGT
>DHWK01000109.1:24150-24505 GCA_002413145.1 bacterium UBP12_UBA5184 | reverse complement strand
GAGGCGTGCGGCGACGAGCCCGTCGGGATTTTCGAGGACTCGTTCGCCGACGACGCCGAACGTGGCGCCGGCAGCGCGGACGATGTTCGCCGTTTCGGGTCCGACCGCGTCGAGCGCGACGACGGTGACGCCCGCGACGTGCTCGCCGGGGTCGCCGGCCGCGACCAGGACGTCTCCGTCGGTCTGCGCCGCGAGTCGAGCGAAGCGAACGCTCTCCGCGGCGTCGCGCGCGGCGGTGAAGGCGATGCGTAGAGGGGCGGACGCCGAGCCGGCGGTCCGCTTCGTCTCGCCATCCACACCGAGCGCCGTCGCGTAAACCCGCGATGATGCGCCGAGTTCGACCTCGCCGGCGATT
>DHWK01000109.1:21813-24064 GCA_002413145.1 bacterium UBP12_UBA5184 | reverse complement strand
AGTTCGACCTCGCCGGCGATGACGCACTCGTCATCTTGGGACGCGCGCGCCACGAACGCGCCGGCGGCGTCGACGATCGCGCTCTTTCCGCAGTATGCAACAGACTGCAGCTCGACGCCGCATTTGTTCGCGGCCGCGAATGGGACGCCGTTCTCGCGAGCGCGGACGTTTGCCATCAGATCGGCTTGGATGTTTTCTAGCGTCGCGGGATCGCGGCCGGTCGTTACCCAGGCGGTCGGCATCACGAGGATTTCGGCCCCACGCTCGACCAGCGTCCTCGCGATCGTCGGGATACGCCCGTCGGCGCACACTAAGAGGCCAAGCCGTCCAGCCGGCGTATCGACGGGTTCGAGCGTTTTGCCTGCGCCGAACCAGCGCCGGTCGAAGTGCCACAAAAATTGCTTGGCGGCGTATCCCAGATCAGACCCGTCGGGGCCGACGACGTTTGCGGCATTGAACGTCCGTCCGGCGACGATGCGGGCGCCGCCGTAGACGATCGTGGCGCCGTACGATATCGCGATCTGCGCAACGTCGGCGGCGGAGGCAGCGAGCTGTGACGCGTCGACGGGTTGCTCGCCGAGGACGTACGCCGGCACGGTTCCTTCCGGTAACACGATCAAACGTGCTCCGGCGCGCGCGGCTTCGGCGGTCAACGCCAGCATGCGCGGCCAGTGTGTTTGGAAATCATAACGATCGGCCGCGCGCGTCTGCACGCACGCGACGGGTATTTTGCGAATCGGCACGAAGGCTCCCCGGCGTGAAGCGAACCCACGGAGTTGTTATCGCGCTCGTCGTCGCTTCCTGTATCTGGCCAAACGCGGCGAAATCGGACCTCCCGAAACCGCATGTGACCGCGGCGAAGCCGAACGCGAAGGCGACCTCCGCCGCGCAGGCGCAAACGGCCAAAAAGCAGGCCGCACGGCGCGCCGCGATGGTGTTGCTCGCCCCGGCCGACGAATACTTCGGGCCGCTGAAACAGAGCATCCTCGGGATTCGCAATTCGCTGCGCGATATGAATTTACACTATCAGAGCAACCCCGCCATCGGACCGCAGACGGTCGCCTCGGCGGCCTTGACGGAGGCGGCGATCCGCGAATGGGCGCGCAAATACCCGCGCGATCACGAGGTGGCGGTCGCGATCTTCACCTTGCAGCGCCTGTACGCGAAGATCGAAACGGAACCGGCTCGTGCGAAAGCCAAAGCGACGGCCAATTGGCTCTTGAATGCCTACGTCGGCTCGCCGCAAGCGAAATCGCTGCGCGAGATCTTGGTCGGCGAACAGTCGCCGCAAAACCTTCAATCGAGCGCGACCGCGCCACCGGCCGTGGTGCCCGCCGTGCCCGCGCCCGATACCCTGCCGTCGACAACGCCGTTCTAGCGGCCGTCCCCTTCCCGCTCCGCTCGTAAAAAACAAGACGCCGAGCATCTCTGCTCGGCGCCCTGTTTTTTGGTTCGGTCCGCTTCCGTTATGTCAGAAGTGGATGCCGAGACCCGCGAAGAAACCCTGGTGCGTGAATCCGATCGGAGCGTTGCTCTGATTGGAACCGTTGTCGCCGACGACCCCGCCTTCGAGGAAGATCGGCGTCGACGGAATCGAGAGCGCGACGCCACCGACGTACCGGAAGAGACGGTACTGTACTTTGAACGCAGTACCGGTCTGCGGTCCCGACGTGACGGTGTACGTGCCACCGATCGTCGGATAGTAGATCGCGCTACCGTAGAGCGAGATCAGGTTGGTGAGGTTCGGGACGAGCTCGACGCCACCGCCGAACCCCGTTTGCTTCGGATATCCGTAGTTGGTCCAACGCGACAGATAACTGCCGACGAGGTAGACCTTTGGAATCCCGATGCCGATGCCGATGCGTCCATCGACGTCCGTATCGACCGCGGTGAAGGCGGGGACGTTGTTTTGTCCGTTGCCGCCGATGACCGTGACGCAACCTTGCGTTCCGGCGGCTGCCGAACCGACGAAGCCACCGGTGCAACCGCCCGCGACGGGCTGGTTGTGCGGATAGGACCACTTGCGGTATTCGGCTTCAGCCAACAGCGGTAGACCACCGAGCGGGAAGATCAAGCCGCCGTGCGCGGCCCACGATCCGCCGGTCCCGCCGTTGCCCGGGCTGAACTCGTTGTAGACTTTGGGACTGAATATGTAGTCGCCCGCCACGAAGAACATCGTATTCGGCGTCCCAACCGGTGCCGGAGTCGGCGTCGGCGGAGGCGGCGGAGGCGGTGGTGGCGGCGGAGGCGG
>DHWK01000109.1:18770-21691 GCA_002413145.1 bacterium UBP12_UBA5184 | reverse complement strand
CGGCGTCGCTACGGGTGCCGGAACGTAGCGTACGACGACGACGCGCTTGTCCGGGACCCACTGAACGTAGGCGCCCATGCCCTCCGAGATGACCCGGACGGGGACGACGACCACGCCGCGATAGATCTCCGGTGGCACGTCCAGAGGACGGGACTCACCGTTGATTACCACTTGCGGCTGGCCGACCGTGACTTGCACGTTCGCACCCGATTTTGAGACCGTCACCGTCTTTGTGGACGGATCGTAACTGACCGTTGCGCCCATTTGCTCGAACATCGAGCGCAGCGGGACCAGTATCGTTCCCCCGCGGACTAGTGCCCCAAGGACGCGGCCTTGCTTTAGTGTATCGGGCTTCGCGTAGACGTGTTGGTCGTTATAGAGAATCGGAATCTCGCCTGAGGGCGGGGTTCCGAAATTCGCCGGTTGCGCCAGCGCCTGCGTGCAGACTACCGTCGCGAACGCGACCAGCCCGAACGCGACCGTCGACCCGAGGGCGACGATTCGCGTAACGAGTCGTTTCAACAAGTTACCTCCTAAGAATGTCTAAAAACATGCTGGACCTTCGCAGGTGCCTTACCCCGGATGAGGGGGGCGTAAACTCCCGCGGCCTTGAGGGTTCCCCTTCGTCGGCTCCCGGGCGGCCGTCCTGGGAGGGTGGGGCTCGCAGGCCGGTCGCCCCTGCGGCTCGGCCGGGGGCGCCCAAAGCGCACCTAGCAGGTGCTATGCCTGTTTGTCCTCGAGATTGGCGATGAATCGCGTGCGCTCGGTGACGTATCGCTCGTGCGAACCCTCGGCGATCTTTTCGCGTTCGTCGAAGGCCGCGACCGCAAAATTGACGCGCCGCCCGTCGACGCCGATGACCTCGACTTCCGTGCGCACGATGAATCCGACCGGCGTCGGCGCGAGGTGCGTCAATTCGATGTACGTGCCGAGCGAAATCTGCTCGGGCGCGAGCATCGGAGCGAGGCACTCCACCGCGGCCTGCTCGATCAGTTGCAGCAGCATCGGCGTGGCCAGGACGTCGACCCCCTTGTTTCCCGCCTTTTCGGCGGTCATCCATTCCTCGACGCGCGTTTGGCTCTGGTACGAACGGCCGACGTCGACCTTGACGTTCATGGCGTTTCATACTCCCTTGGTCTTTGCGGTCCCGCCTTTCGCAAGGCAGGCATACTTTCGGCCCCAGCGTGTGTTTAGGGGTTTTGGCCGGGCGCGAATCAAACCGACGTCTTCGCCCGTATCCATCCCCGAAAGGTCCGTCGTGCACAAGCATCTCCAGGTCATCGCACTCGGTTTGAGCGCCGTGGTCGCCGCCGGCGCCGCCGGCTGCGCCAAGGGCGGTCAGCAGCGCCAGGGTCCGCCCCCGCTGGCGGTCGACGTCGCGAAGGCAAAGCTCGGTGACATCGCCACGTTCATCTCGCTCGACGGGCAAATCGCGCCGCTACAAGACTCGACCTTGAGTTCGTCGCAATCGGGTACGCTCGCGGCCGTGATGGTCAACGAAGGCGATCGCGTCAGCCGCGGCCAGCTCCTCGCGCAACTCGACGATTCGACGTATCGCGCGCAACTCGCCGGGAACCAAGCGACTGCGGCGCAGGCCGCGGCGAAACTAAAGAGCTCGTCGATCCAAGCGCCGATCTCGTCGCAGCAGTATAACTCGGCGCAGTCGCAGGCCCGCGAAGTGTTTCAGGCCGCGCAAAACCGTATTTCGACCGATCGAGCGTCGCTCAAGAACGCCGAGCTGAACTACAAGAGCAACCTGCAATTGGCGCAGCAGGGCTACGTCTCGCAGACGACGCTCGAAGCGTCCCGCGCGGCCTACGTGGCCGCCCAGCAAGAATTGAATAACGCGCAGCAGTCGTTGCCCGCGGCGCAAGCCGCGTTTCGCTCGGCGACCGAGGGTCTCAATCAAACCGGTGTCGACCAGGCCACGATCGACGCCAATCGCGCCGCGCTGGCGCAAGCCGAGGCCAACGTGCGTTTGCTCAACACGCAAATCGCGCAATGCGCGATCTACGCGCCCTTCGACGGCATCGTGACGCAGCGGATGCTCGACCCCGGCGCCTTCGCCGGTCCCAACCAGCCGATCGTGCGGGTCTCGGAGATCGATGCGGTCTACGTGAATGCCAACGTCCCCGATGAAGACCTCAACTTCGTCCACGCCGGGACGCCGGTCGCGTTCAGGAGCGCGAGCATCCCCGGAAAGTCGTTTGCGGGCCGCATCATGGACGTCAACGCGATCCCCACCGCCGGGACGCTCTCGTACCGCGCCCGGGTCCGGCAGCCCAACCCGGGCGACGTTCTACGCGGCGGGATGCTCGTGAGCGTGCAGATTCGCAAAGAACACCACCTGCACGCGGTCGTCGTCCCGCGCACGGCAATTTTCCAAACCGACAAGGGCGCGAACGTCTATACCGTCGATGACGGCAAGGCGAAGCTGCTGCCGGTCACGATCGGCCTGCAAACCGATGCGCTCTCAGAAGTGCTTGGCGGGACCGTCAAACCGGGTACAGTCGTAATCACGACTCGGCCGGACGCCCTGCAGAACGGCAGCGTCGTTGCGATCGGCGGAGCGCCGCCGGGGGCCGGCGGCGCAGCCGGCTCGGGGCCGAACGCAACGCAAACTGGAGGACGCAAAGGCCGCAAGGCTCAGCACTGATGGCCAAAGACAACCGACTCCACGCGGGCTTGGGGACGCCCCTGCTCGCGGCGCTGCTGCTCGCGACCGCCATCGGCGGGACGCGCGTCTTGGCCGCGCCCGCCCCCGCCCCCAAGCACGTCGCGACACCGAGGCCTGCCGCCGTCCCGACCGTTCTCGCCCAGCCCACGCCGTTTCCGCAGTTCACGCTCGGCCCAGCCAGCGTCGGCTCGCCGGTGCCCTTTCCCGCGTACGGAACCCCGGTTCCCGGCGTCGGCGCCGGTCC
>DHWK01000109.1:6965-18757 GCA_002413145.1 bacterium UBP12_UBA5184 | reverse complement strand
CCACCGAGCGCGGCGCCGCAAACCGTAACGCTGCCGCAGTCGATCGCTATCGCATTCGCCCGTTCGCCGGTGCTCGCGAGCGCGCGCGCCGATACCGGCGTCGCGCATGCCGCCAAGCGTTTGGCGCAGACCGGCTATTATCCAAACCTGTCGGCGACGCTCTCGACCTCGCACAACGATCGCCAGGCCGGCTCGACGACCGTGATCGGCAGCGGTTCCGGCGGGACGGTGACGAGCCCGACGGTGACGACTTCGAACGGACTCAACGCGACGTTGCGGCAGCTGATCTTCGACGGCGGTCGGGTCGCGGCGTCGATTCGTGCCGCCTCGTATAGCGAGACGGCGTCGGTCGACACCTATCGTCGCGATTTGCAGACGGTCGCCTTCAACGTCGCGCAGGCCTACTACAATCAATTGCAAGCGCAACGCACCCGTCAAGTCGCGGAGCAAACCGTTCGGCTCGACCTCGTGCAAGAAGATCTCGTTCGGGCGCAACTCGCCGCCGGCGTCGCGACGCGCGTCGACCTCTCGACGGCGCAGCTTCCGACCTCGCAGGCCCGCGTCGCCGTCGTCAAAGCCCAGGCCCTCGAACTGAACGCCCAAGCGACCTTCGCCAACGCGATGGGACTCGACGCCAATCTCGACGTGCGTCCCTTCGACGATACGCCGGTCAGCGCGACCGGCGCGATCTCGACGATCCCGGTTCCATCCTACGATCAAGCGTTGACGCGTGCCTATCTGTTGCGTCCCGACCTCGCGTCGGCGGAACACTCCTTGCAGGCGCAGCACGAGTCGCTCCGCGCGACCCGCCTGAACCTCTTCCCATCGCTCTCAGGTACCGCGAGCGCCGGCACGAATTCAACCGACACGACCGGCGGGGCGTTCCGCAACAGCGCGACGATCGGCGCGACGCTTTCGATTCCGATCTTCGATCAGGGCATCACCGCCGCCGACGTGCTGCAGCAGAAGGCCATCATCGAGCGCTTGGATGCGCAACTCGAGGACACGCGTGAAACCGTCCAGCTGAACGTGAAGCAGGCGTTGGTCAACCTCGTCGCCGCGCGCGCACAACTCGATCAGGCGCAAGCCGAATATACCAAAGCGGTCGACGTCCTGAGCGCGACGCAAGCGCAATATCGCTACGGCGTCACGACCCTGCCGCTGCTGCTCAACGCGCAGGTCGGCTTGACCACCGCGCTCAGCGATCAGGTCACCGCGGTGTATTCGCTCCGCCAAGCCGAACAGGCGTATCTGTACGCGATCGGCGCCAACACGCCTTAAAATCGGGCGCACGCCAAGTAATCGGCTGCGGGTGCATTGAAGGGTCGCCGTATGGACGTGCTCGATGCGCCGGTCGGCGTCGACGATCCGGTCAACGCCGCGATCCTCAAAATCTCTGAGGATCGGATCGCCGGCTTTCAACGCGACCCGCTGGGCGCGATTGCGGAGGGTTCGGGCGTTGAGGTCGATACCGTCATCGCGCGCATCCGCGCGATGCTGCGTGCCGGGACGATTCGCCGCGTGCGGCAGACGCTTTTGGCGACGAACCTCGCGCACGGGGCGCTGGTGGCGTGGCAGATTCCGCCCGAGCGGCTCGAGGCGGCCTTCGATTTTATGTTCGAGGACGATCCGTTTTCGGGACACATCGTCATTCGCAGCGCCGACCCGGCGACGCCGGGCTCTACGTATCGGTTGTGGACGACGCTCAAAGTGCCCCAAGGCTATTCGCTCGAGAAGCACGCCGAGTATCTGCGTAGGCACGTCGGGGCCGACGCGTTCCGATTGATGCCCGCGAAGCGCTTGTTCGTGCTCGGCGTCGGCCACATTCGACGGCGCGGACTCGAACCCGGCGCCCGGGCCGAGGCGCCGGCGGAGACGCAAGACGCCCAGATCGTCGAGTTGTCGCCCCTCGAGTGGAAGGTACTCGACGCGCTCAAGCGTGAATTCGCAGCACACGAGCTGTTGCGCGGTCTTTGGCGCGCGCGCGCGGCGGAAGCGGACGTCGAACTCGACGAGTTCTACCGCGTCGCCGAAACCTTGCAGGCGCGCGGCGTCATCGGGCGCTTTTCGACGTTCCTCGAACACGTCAAACCGACCGCCGGCAACCAGCGCGTCACCCGTTACAACGCGCTATTCCACTGGCGCGTCCCGCGCGGCCGCGAACTCGAGGCGGGCGGTGAAGTCGGCCGGCATTACATTATGACCCACGCCTATTGGCGCGAAGGCGGCCCCGAATTCCGCGACGTCAACATCATGGGTGTCGCGCACGGCCTCGACAAGGACGTCGTGCTCGCCCACAAAGCCGCGATCGATCGGCATCTCGAAGAGGCCGGCATCGGGTTCGACTACACCAACGTTTTCTGGGGCGGCCGCAGCGAGATCAAGCCCTCGGAGATCTCGCCGCACGCCTTCGCCGCGTGGTATCGCGCGAGGGACGTCGATCCCGAGACGTTGCGTGGGTGAAGGCGGTCCTCGGCGTTTTTTAGCGGCGCTGATCTGGAGCGCCGCGCTCGCGGCGTGCACCAGGGTTGGGACGCAGACCGCCGCCGGGGCCGGTGGCGGGAATCCCTGGACGCATCACGGGCGGCTCGTCTACGCGGAGGCACAGGACGTCAAGTCGCTCAACCCGATGCTGGCCACGAGTGCGGCGGCGCTCGATCTGTCGATGTTCTTGTTTTCGTATGCGGTTCGCTACGACGAGCACTCGCAGCCGCATCCCGACGCGCTGCTCGAATTGCCGACGGTCGAGAACGGCGACGTCAGCCAAGACGGTCTCACGTTGAAATACAAACTCCGGCCCAACATCTATTTTCACGACGGCGTGCAGTTGACGTGCAAGGACTTGAAGTTCACCTGGCACGCGGTGATGAATCCCGCCAACAACGACGTCACGCAGGACGGCTACCGGGATATCAAGGCGATCGACTGCACCGATCCGCTGGTCGCCACGATCCGGATGAAGCGGGTCTATGCGCCATTCTTGCAGCAGCTCTGGGGCGTCAACGGCAACGCGCCGATCTTGCCGGCGCATTTGCTCGAGAAGGTCAATGACTCGGCCGGATCCTTCAACCGCGCGGCGTATCAATCGGCGCCCGTCGGCAGCGGCCCGTTTGCGTTCGTTCGCTGGGACCGCAGTTCGCAAGTCGTGATGAAGGCCTTCGATCGCTATTTCATGGGCAAGCCGAAACTCGACGAGGTCGTCTTTAAGATTTTTCCCGACGAGAACACGACCCTCAGCGAGATCAAGACGCACGAGATCGACATGGCGATTCACGTCGCCACGAACCTCTGGCCGGAATTGCAGAACATCCCCGGGACGCTCGCGGTCGCCTCTCCCGTGTTCACCTACGATCACGTCGATTTCAATCTCAAGCGTCCGCTCTTTGAGGACGCGCGCGTTCGGCGTGCCCTCGCGATGGCGCTCGACCGCAAGACGATCGTCGCGAAGATTGCGCACGGCCTCGGCGTGCTCACCGATACCGCCCTCTCGCCGGACATCTCGTGGGCCTGGACGGCCGACACGCCGCATTACGACTACGACCTTCCCAAGGCCCAGGCGCTGCTCGACGAGGCGGGCTGGAAGGTCGGCCCGGACGGCATTCGCGCGAAAGGCGGGCAGCGTTTGGCCTTCACGTACTCGACCCAAACCGAGAGCTTTACCGGGAAGGCGATCGAGTCGTTCGTCCAGGACGCCTGGCACAACGTCGGCGCGGCGGTGACGATCAAGAACTACGGAACGGCGCAGTTTTTCGACAATACGGCGGCGGGCATTTTACAAGGCGGCCACTACGACGTCGCCGGTTTCGCCTGGGGCGGAGCCGCCGACCCCGACGACAGCGCGGTCTATTCGGCCCATAACATGGCCCCGCGAGCGCAAAACGCGCTCTTTTGGAACGACAAGATCGCGACCGCGGCGATGGACGACGAACTCTCGACGGTCGATCGCGCCCGCCGTCTGCGCGATTTCCAAATCGAGCAGCGACGCTTCGCCGGTGAGGTGCCGTCGATCGTGCTCTACTACCGCCGCGAGCCGCAGGTGTACAACAGCGATCTCAAGGGTTACACCTCGTCGCCGGTGATCTCGCCCTTCTGGAACCCCTACGCTTACTCGATTTGAAAGTGAGGACCGCGTGAACCGTCTTGCCCGCATCGCAGCGCTCGCGTTGCTCGCCGCTTACGCCGCCGGCATCGGCCCGGCGTCCTCGGACGTGCAGCGCCACAACTCGTTCACCAAACCTCACGTGCTGCGTTTCGGGGATATCGGTGACGTGACGTCGCTCAACCCGATGTTCGCCCAGCAACTTGGTCTGAGCCGGATGTCGTCGCTTACGATGGCGTGGCTCTTTAAATACGACCACGAAAACAAGGCCTATCCCGAACTCGTAACGGTTCTGCCCACCAAGGCGAACGGAGGAATCGGCAAAGACGGCAAGACGCTCACCCTCCATCTCCGCAAGAACGTGAAGTGGTCCGACGGCCAGCCCTTCGGTGCCGACGACGTCATCTTCACCACCAAGATGATTCTCGATCCGAAGACCAACGTCGTTAGCCGTGACGGCTGGGATCGTATCGTCAAGATGGACGCGCCCGACAAATACACGGTCGTCTTTCATCTGAAAGAGCCGTACTCGCCCTTCCTCGTGACGTTTTTTTCGAGCGCCGGCGCGAACCCGTCGATCGTTCCGAAGCACCTCCTCGAACATTCCACCAACGTCAACACCGACGCATATAACTCGAAGCCGGTTGGCATCGGACCGTTCCGCTACGTCGAATGGCGCCGTGGCGACCGCATCATCCTCGAAGCCAATCCGAATTACTTCCGCGGCTTGCCGAAATTGCAGCGCGTCGAGTACCGCATTGTCCCCAACCGCGACACGCTCTTCACGCAATTGCAGACGGGAGACATCGACCTCTGGCCGAACGCCGCCGCCGCGTACCTCGTCCGCCTAAAGAATTTGAAGGGCTACGATATCATCCGACAGACCGGCTATGGCTTCGGCCACGTCGATTTCAACCTGGAGCGGCCGCTCTTGCGCGACGTTCGCGTACGCCGGGCGCTTGCGCTCGCGATTGACCGTCGGATCCTATGGGAGAAGGTGAGCCACGAAGTCGGAATCCTGCAAGAGAGCATCGTCTCGCCGGCGAGCCCCTATGCGACAAAGATCAAATTCAGCGAATTCGATCTCGCGAAGGCCAACGCGCTGCTCGACGAAGCCGGTTGGAAGGAACGTGGTGCGGACGGTATCCGCGTGAAGGGCGGCCAGCGTCTTTCGATCGAGTTCGCTTCCAACACCGGTAGCCCGGACACTGATTTGCGGATCGAATTAATTCGCGCCGGATGGACGAAGATCGGCGCCGAGCTCAACCGGCACAATTATGACCCGGCGCTGCTCTTCGCGCTGAAGCAGAACGGCGGAATCATCTATGGAGGGAAGTTCGACGCTGTAATCTTCGCGTGGTTTCTGTCGCCGAGCGGCGATCTCACCACGATCTATGCCTGCGACCAGTTTCCGCCCAACGGTCAGAACAGCATGCATTGGTGCAACAAGAAGGCCGATGCGGCGATGCAGGCCTTCAAATTGACCTACGATTTCAACGAGCAGAAGCGTTATAATGCGCTCGTGCAAGACGCTATCGCTGCTGACGTCCCGACCTACGTCACGTCAGTCAACGAGGATCTCTTCCCGCACAACGTCGATCTCCAGAACTTTCATCCCAATTCGGTCTCGGCATTCGACGACTTCATGAACGTCGACATCTGATGCGCCGCGCGGTGAGCGTTGGATTGATCCTGGCGATCGCCGCCTGCACGAAGATCGGCGGCGGCGGATCGAACGGCGAGCGGCATTCCTATACGCAACCGCACGTTATCCGCTACGCAAGCGCCGAGGACATCGTCGGTTTGAACCCGCTGACGTCGACCCAAGCCGTGGTCGCCAACATGGCGCAGATGACGATGGCCTGGCTCGTCAAGACTGACGAACACGCCGAGCCGACGGTTCCGGAACTCGTGACGGAGGTCCCGAGCAAAGCGAACGGTGGGATCAGCAAAGACGGCAAGACGATCACTTGGCATCTCCGGCAAGGCGTGAAGTGGTCCGACGGCGCGCCGTTCGACGCCGACGACGTCGTTTTCTCGACCAACGCGGTCAACAATCCGGCCAACAACGTCGCCAGCCGCGACGGCTGGGAGCTGATCGAGAAGATCGACGAGCCCGACAAGTACACCGTCGTCTATCACCTCAAGAAACCGTACTCGTCGTTTCTCGAGACGTTTTTCACGACCGCCGGCGCGAACCCGGCGCTGCTGCCGAAGCACCTGCTCGAGAAATACAAGAGCCTTAACGACGTCCCATACAACTCGGCGCCGATCGGCATCGGGCCGTTCAAGTACGAGGCCTGGAAGCGCGGCGACTCGGTGACGATGGTCCCGAATCCCGAGTACTGGCGCGGCCAGCCGAGGATCCAGCGCATCGTCTTCAAGATCATCCCCGACCGCAACACCGTGCTCGAACAGATGAAGACGCACGAACTCGATCTCTGGACGCCGGTCGCGCCGCACTACGTCAACGACCTGCGCAGGATCGCCGGCCTGAACATCGTCATGACTCCGAGTTTCTTCTACGACCACATCGACTTCAACATGAGCCACCCCGTCCTCCAGGATCCGGCGGTGCGTCAAGCGCTGCGCTACGCCGTCGACCGGAAGGCGCTCAACGACAAGATTCGCTTCGGCATCTACATCCTGACCGAGTCGGTGGTTCCACCCGCAAGCTCGTACCACGTAGAGTTGCCGAGCGTGCCGTTCGACATCGCGAAGGCGAACAAGATTCTCGACGACGCCGGCTGGGTGCGCGGCTCCGACGGAATTCGGGCGAAGAACGGGATGCGGCTGGCGCTGCAGTATGCGAGTTCGACCGGCTCGCCCGACACCGACACGCAACTGCTGCTGATCGGCGGTTGGTGGAAGCAACTGGGGATCGAGTTCACGGTCCACCGCTACCTCGCCGCGGTCATGTTCGCGCCGCTGCAGAACGGCGGGATCGTCTACAGCGGCAAGTTCGACGTCATCAACTTCGGCTGGGGCGGCGACCCCAATTCGGACCTCGCGAACACGTTCAGCTGCAACCGCTTTCCGCCCAACGGCCAGAACGACCCGCGCTATTGTAACAAGCAAGTGACCGCCGCCCTCGATCACGCGCAGACGCACTATGGCAAAACCGAACGTAGCGGCGACCTCAAGTTCATCCAGGAGCAGATCTATAAGGACGTCCCGACCGTCGTCCTCGACGCGCGCCGAGAGATCTACGCGTTCAACGACGACCTCAAGGGTTGGAAGCCGAATCCGGTCGCACCGTTCGATTCGATGCTCGATGTCGATATCTAGTGCCGCACGCGGTCTCGCGGCGCTGTGCCTGGCCGCGGCGATCGTGCCGGCGGGCTGTGCGCGCGTCGGCACGCAGGGCCCCGGCGCCGGCTTGCACGCCTGGACGATTCCGGGGACCTTGCGCTGGGCCGACGGCGAGGACCTCGACAACCTCAACCCGCTGCTCTCGACGCAGACGCTCGTGAACGACCTCTCGGCGTTTACGATGGGTTATTTCTTCATGTTCGACGACCGGAACAACCCCGTTCCGAGTCTCGCGCTCGAGGTTCCGACGCGTGAGAATGGGGGCATTTCGCGCGACGGCCGCTCGCTCACGTTTCATCTGCGGCACGGCGTCGTTTGGCACGACGGCGTCCCGTTCACCTCGGCCGACGTCGCCTTCACGGTCGCGACGATCCTCGATCCGAAGACGAACGTCTTGACGCGACGCGGCTGGGAAGAGATCGAGCGCGTTACGACGCGCGATGCCTACACCGTCGTCTTCCGGTTGAAGCGCCCGTATGCGCCCTTCTTGAACGTCTTTTTTACTCCGGTCGGCAATCCGGCGATTCTGCCGAAGCATCTGCTCGCCGGGGTCAGCGACATCAACAAGGCGCCGTACAACGCGCTACCGGTCGGCTTGGGTCCCTTCAAGTACGTGCGCTGGGATCGCGGCAGTCAGGTCGTGATGGAGGCGTTCGACCGCTGGTGGGGCGGGAAGCCGAAACTGCGCAAGGTGATCTTCAAGATCGTCCCCGACGCGAACACCGACCTCGCGCAGCTCCGCTCGCACGAACTCGACGCTTATGTGCGCGCGCCGAACTACCAGGCGCCGCAACTTCCCGGCATCGCCGGAACGAAGATCATCGAGTACGACACGACGGGTTTCGGGCACTTCGACTTCAACGTGACCTCGCCGCTGCTCGACGACGTTCGCGTGCGCCGGGCGCTCATCTACGGCGCCGATCTCGATACGATGTGGGACAAGGTCGATCACCGGATCGGGCGGCGCGAGTGGACGCCGATCTCACACCTGTCGTGGGCCTACGATCCGCACGCGCCGCGCTATCCGTTCGATCTGAAGAAGGCGGCTGCGCTGCTGGATGAATCGGGCTGGGTGATGGGCACCGACGGCTTGCGTCACAAGGGCGACCTGACGCTGCGGCTCAAATTCGTCGGCAACGTCGGGAACCTCGGGCTCGACGCGCGCGTCCTTATTTTGCAGAACGCCTACAAGAAACTCGGCGTCGGGCTCGAGTATTTTCGGTACCCGACCAACACGCTCTTCGCCGGATACGCCGCCGGCGGGATCATTGCGAACCGCAAGTACGACATGGCGAGTTACGCCTGGGGACTCCCCCCGGAACCCGACTTACAAAATCAGTATACCTGTGACAAGATCTCGCCCAAGGGTCTCAACTACCTCGGGTACTGCAACCACAAGTTCGACGCGCTGGTCGCCGATTCGCTGCGGAACTACGACCGCGCAAGCCGGAAGCGTGATCTCATCGCGGCGCAAGAGATCTTGATGGGCGACGCGCCGTTCATGGTGATTTCCCAGCGCCGCGACCGCCTCGCCGTCAACGAGGATCTCCAAGGTGCCAAGCCCGGCCCCTCGATGGACTTTTGGAACGTCCAAGACTGGTCACTTAGCCGCTAGAAAACAATTGTAATCGCAGCCTGAACGCAACGCCCCTAGATACACGGAAGACTCGGAGATGGGGTGCCGCGGCGTGGGGATTCCAATTGACCAGGGCGTACGTTGGCAGACACTGACACGGTAACATACTATGATGGTAGTCCCGGTGGACCTTGCCCCTCGTTGTCACCCTCGTGAGATCCGGCAAAGCCGAGCGGGATTCGTTTAGGTGCCACGGCCTAGCAAGACTCGTCCGAACCTAGCTGACGCAGGCGTGGCTGACGCTTTGGAATGCGGCGCAAGACCATCGTCTCCACGGGGCGCAACCGCCAATGCAAATTTCGAGGCTCGCTCCCTCTGGCTGGTGCGAGTTCGTCAGCCTCGAGCGTCTCGGGCGGTTCCCAGCTGCCGCAGGCGGGCAGTACGTGGACATATGTACAGAGCATCACCTCATCATCGGGTACGACCAGCGGGACGCTGTCTGCCGTCTACATGGGCCAACAATCGTATCGCGGCGGAGTGTACTATTCGCTTCGAACGACGAGCATTGAGAGTCCGCCCGTCGTGCAATCATACCTCTCAATCAACGGCGCGGTGACACAAGAGTTTGCCGGCACACTGCCCGATGCCCCATCGCCACCTGGCTGCGCTGCCACACCTCCGCAAGTCGAGGACGTTCCCGATCAGCCTTTGGCTTTCTTCGGAGTTGCGGGCAATTATTCTGGGATCGAAACCATTTACAGGTGTGGTTTCCCGCCGGCCACGGCCCCATATTCTTTAACTGTGACCGACGCCGGAGGCTCGGTTACGACGACGCCCGCAGGGATCTTTCCCACCCATCAGTGGGCCGGGACCTTCACGTCGTTCGGAGCTCAACGCATCTACGCGGTCTTTGTGAACAGTGGGACGATCATCGAGCGAGACGTTTCATTTTACAACACGTCTGGAGCGCTGACAGAGACAACGACTCTGAAGCTCGCCAGCGGGGTTATCGGGAACGTGTTCCCCGGTCCTTCGTTTCTCTTGACTCAGGACAACTAAAAGCACAACTTGGAAGAGGGCCGCTCAGACCCTGACAAGCACGAATCGCGAGCGTGCGACTGCGGTCGTTCTAAACGATTTCCTCGCCACGTTTCCTCGGCATTTTCCTAAGGGTGCTCGCGGCATACCAAAGTAAGCCGCAGCCAGCGAGCGAAAGCGCGCGCAGACTCGCCCAGAGTGCGTCGAAGCGGTCGATGCCGGCGGCGTGTTGTTCGGCGGCCCAGACGGCTGCGACCGAGGCGGCGCGATCGACGCGGAAGTTGGCCGGCAATGCGTCTGGCCAGGTCGGCAACGGGTGCGCCGCCGCGATGCCGCCGAGGTAGGCGACCGCGGCGATCGCGATCATCCCGGCGGCTAGCGTCGACCACGGGAGCTTGCGGCCGAGTATGACGATCGCAAGCGTGGCGGCAGCCGTTAGCGCGATCGTTTGCGGGAGCGCATCGGGGCGTTGGGCGAGGCCGAGCCAGTCGACGGCGACCAGCAGCGTTCCGAGGACCGCGACGATTCCGAGTATCCCGCGGCTTCGCCGTAAGGCGAAGACCGCCGGAAAGAAGAGCAGCGTGAGATCGTGCTCGTGCGCGAACGGCCACGCGAGCGGCAGCGCCGCGGAGGCGATCGCGAAGCGTTCGAGCGGGCCATAGTCGCGCGTCGTCAATTGTACGATGAGACAAAGCACGACGAGCGCCGCCAATCCGAGGCCGATGCCACCCGCGAGTTGCGGCGACGCGCCGAACGCGCGGGCCACCGCGGCCGGCGTCGTCTGGATCGCGAGGAATTGTTCGACGCGCGCGTGCTCGCGCAGCATCGTCAGATAACGCAGCAATCCGGCTCCGCCGCCGGCGGCGAAGAACGATCCGGTGAGCGCCACAAACGCGGTAAGCGCGAAGGCAATCGTCGCGCGTCGATCGCCGAGCCGCACGGCCAAGGCGATCGCGATGTTCGGCTGCAACGCCGCGACCAACGCTGCCGCGGCGGCGCCGAGCGCATTTCGCGCGCGCAAGGCGACGACGACGACGATCGTCGCGGAACAGGCCACGACGGCGACTTGACCGAGGGCGAGCCCGCTCGTGAGCGGGCCGAAGCCGGCGGCGAGCACCAAGATCGCGAGCCGGTCGAGTCCGTCGATCGCCGTCCCGCCGAACTCACTCGCCAGCCGCAAGCTTCCCAGCGCCAAGATCAGAGACGCGACGGCGAGGACGCCGCCCCACACGAACGCCGCACGCCCATAGTCGAGCCGCGCGAGTTGCGCCCAGAGCGGCAAGCCGAACGGCGGCCCGACGAACGGCAGCAATTCTTCTCGGCGCGCGTCGACGCCGGGGACGAGCCGCTCGGCACGCCAGATCTGTCGCGAATACGGATCGTCGCCGACGGACCAGGCGGAGCCGGCGGCCCAATACGACTCGAAATCGCGTAAGGCCGGCGCGGGCGTCGATTGGGGCCGGACGATGAAGAACGCGATCGCGACGGCGAACAGCGCGCCCGCGAGGGCGAAGACGCGCATCGGCGCCCTAGCGCGGAACGGTAACCTGTGTCGCGAGCATCGCCGCGAACAGGAAGCCCGCGAGGCCGAAGTAGGCGAGGGCGATGCCGCCACGCTGCAGCGGCGTGAGATCGTGGTAGGCCGTATCGCTCTCTCCGCGCCAGGCCGCAAGCGCCTGCGGGATGCTGAAGACGACCAAGATCAGCATCAGCGGATTGAACCAGCGGAATGCAAACGCGGCGACGATCATCGCGACCAATCCGAAG
>DHWK01000109.1:401-6850 GCA_002413145.1 bacterium UBP12_UBA5184 | reverse complement strand
CGCGGCCGCCGTCGAGCGGCAGCACCGGAAACAAGTTGAACAGGTTCAGGAAGAAGCCGGTGTAGGCGATGGCGGTCCAGAATCGGTCGCCGCTCATCTCGCCGTAGGCGTAGCACGCGAGCGACGCGAGCGTCCCGGTCAGCGGGCCGGCGAGCGCGATGTAGGACTCCTCGAGTTGCGAGGACGGACGGCCGCGCATGTTGATCATCGCGCCCATCCCAGGAATGAAATACGGCAGCGACGCCGGGACGCCGTAGAAGCGCATGAATGCCACATGTCCCAGTTCGTGGATCAGAATCAACAAAACGAAGACGACGGCAAATTTCCAGCCCCAGAAGAGCGCGTAAAACCAGATTGAGGCGAAGAAGCCGAGCCCGGAGAGTAAGATTTTTCCGCTGAACAGCAACGTGAACCACTTGAAGCTCGCGAGTATGAGCCAGATCGACTTAAATTTCGCGAGGATGACCCCGAGACCGAGCGCGCCCGCGCCGAAGCCTTTCCAGGTATTGTTCGAGGGGCCGCGCGGAGGCGGGAGATATTGTCCCTCGTACACCTGACGGGGAGGCGGCTGATACTGTTGCACGATCTGGACCTATTCGCGGTCGGCGCGCGCGCTCCTGAGATGACCGCAGACGATGCGTTGCGCGTCGCGGCGCACTTTGGGATTGGCGGCGTCGCGGCGGCAGAGTTGCCCGGCGGTTGGGTCAACGACAATTGGCTCGTCACGGCGCGAACCGGCGGCGCGGCCTACGTCGCGCGACGCTACGGCCGGATGCACGTCACGCGGCGCGCGGTCTTCTTCGAACACGCGGTGATGCGGCACGCCGGCGCACGCCTCCGCGAAGTACGCGCACCGCTGCTCGATGCCGGCGGCGAGTCGATCCTGCTCGACGGCGGCGCGTTCAACGCCGTCTTCCCGTACGTTACCGGCACGACCGGCGACCGTCATTCGACGCGCGAGGCAGCCGCGCTCCTCGCGCGCTTGCATCTTGCGCTCGCCGATTTTCACGCCGCGCGCCCGCGCGCGACGCGCACGGTCGGCGTCCTCGCCTGGCTGCGGGATCGCATCCTGCGTTTCGCCGCCCAGCCGGCCCTCGCGCAGCGCTTGCCGTGGGACGAGCTCGCCCTCGCGCTCGCGCGGGCGCAGACGCGCATCCGAGAACGCGCCGGCGCGCTGCCGCTGACGACGGTGCACGGCGACCCGCATCCCGACAATTTTGTGGTCGACAACGCTCGGATTACCGGTCTGCTCGATTTCGACTTCAGCCACGAAACCGAGCGCGCGTTCGACGTCGGCTCGGGGATGGACGCGTTCGCGCGGGCCGACGAAGACGGCGAGCTCGAGACCGAGACTGCGCTCGCTTTCGCGCTCGCCTATCACGCGGCCGCACCGCTCAGCGAGGCGGAGTGGGCGCTCTTGCCGGATTTCATGCTCCGCCGCAACGCCTTTCTGATCTGGTACGTCGTCAGCCGGCACGGGCAGCGTGCCTTCGGCGAGATCGGCAACGCCGATCGCTACGCGCGGCGCGTCGTGGCGTTGGACAAACTCGCTCGGACGTGGAAGACGCCGGGATGACGCAAATTCTGATCCTGGGCGGCGGGTTCGGGGCGATGGCGGCGGCGCGCAAGCTCGAGCGCCTGCTGAAGGGCGGCGAAGCCGAGATCACCGTCGTCAGTTATGAGAATTTCTCAGTCTTCACGCCGATGCTGCCGGAGGTCCCGTCGGGGAATCTCGAGCCGCGGCACGTCGTCACGCCGATTCGCGCCCAGCTGCGCCGAGCGAAGTTCGTCCTGGGCGAGATCGTCGGCGTCGATTTCACCGAGCGCATCGTCGAGGTGCGTCACGCAATCGACCGCACGCGCTACCGGCTGCCCTACGATCACGTCGTTTTCGCCCTCGGCTCGGTGACCTCGACCTTCAATCTCCCCGGCGTCGCGGAGCGCTCGTTGCCCCTCAAAGACCTCGAAGATGCCGAGCGGATTCGCAATCACGCGCTGGCCTGCTTCGAACTCGCCGACGTCACCCAAGACATCGGGAAACGCCGCCGCCTGCTCACCTTCGCGATCGTCGGCGGCGGATTCACCGGCGTCGAGGCGGCCGGCGAGTTCACCGATTTTTTCCGGAGCATCGCGCGCTTCTATCGTAATCTCGACCCCAAAGAAATCTCGATCGTCCTGGTCGAAGCAGGGGCGCGACTCTTGCTCGACTTGCCGCCGAAGATGGGCGATTACAGCGCCGGCGCGCTCGGCCGGCGCGGCGTCCGCATTCTGTTGAACGCACCGGTGGCCGGCGCCGACGAAAACGGCCTTTCGCTCAAAGATGGGCGGCGCGTCGAGAGCGCGACGATCATCTGGAGCGCCGGCGTGAAGCCGTCGCCGCTGGTGGCCTCGCTGCCGATCGGCACCGGACGCGGCGGCGCGATCCTCGTCCAGCGCGATTTGTCGGTCGCAGACTATCCCGGCGTTTGGGCGATCGGCGATTGCGCCCAGGTTCCCTCACCCCAGGGCGGATGGTATCCGCCGACCGCGCAGCACGCGATCCGGGAAGGCCCCGTCGTCGCGCGCAACATCGTCGCGACGATGCGCGGCGCAGAGACGCAGCCGTTTCGCTACGAAGCGCTCGGGATGATGGCCTCGCTCGGGGGCCGGCGCGGCGTCGCCGGGATGCGCGGCGGCTTCGTGCTCACCGGGTTTCTCGCGTGGTTCTTGTGGCGAACGTATTATCTGCTGCGCTTACCGGGACTCGACCGGCAGGTGCGCGTCGCCCTGGACTGGACGCTCGGCCTCGTCTTCCCGCGCGACATCTCCGAGTTGCGGCTCTATAGCGAGAGCGCCTCAGTAAAGACCGAGGACGCGAGCGGATCCATCGATGCGTGACAGCGTCGCTTCGAGAGCGGCGGCGTTGACGTTTTCGATCTCGACGTAAAAGCGGTAGGTGAAGGGTGCGTCGAGCGACGGCCGCGAGGCGAGCGTACGCAGATTGAGGCCCGCGTCGGCGAACGTGCCGAGTGCGTCGCGCAGCGAGCCCGGCCGGTGCGGCAGGACGAGCGCGACGCAGGCGCGGCCGGCGGTCGGCGGCGGTTCGGCGTCGCGCCGCACGAAGAAGAAGCGCGTGAAGTTGTCGGCGACGTCTTGGATCGCCGGGGCGAGCACCTTCGCGCCGTACTTTTGGGCCGCGAGCGTCGAGCCGATCGCTCCGCTCGCGGGATCGCCGAGCGCTGCAATCTCGCGAACGGCGCCGGCGGTATCCGCGACGACCGCGGGATGCATCTGCGGATGCGCGCCGAGAAAAGCGCGGCATTGCTCGAGGGCGACCGGATGCGAACGCACTTCGCGGATCCCTTCGAGCGTCGCACCGCGCGTTCCAATGAGGTTCTGCACGACGCGGTAGACGATTTCGCCGGCGATCTTCATCGCCGGCTCGGCCCAGAGCAGATCGTAGACGCGCGGCACCGCGCCCGAGATCGAATTCTCAACCGGCATCAGCGCCGCGTCGGCGGCGCCGGAGAGCGCGGCGTCGAAGGTCTCATCGAACGTCTGATAGCCGCGCGTCTCGGCGTTCGGCACGAGCGTGCGGGCCGCGTCCTCGCTGAACGCTCCTGGCTCGCCCTGATAGGCGACGATCATTTAGGCTAGACCGGCGCGTTGGCGGCGGCGCCGAGGCGCATCGCCGCGACGAAGGCTTTGAAGACGACCGCGTAGTCGTCGTGCTGGAAACGGACGCTGCGGCCGCCGCTGCGCGCGAAACCGGGGATGAGTTCGGCGAAGTCCGCGTTCTGCGTTCCGGTGAAGTCGATCTCGAGCGTCAGCGGCGAAGCAAAGCGGAACGGTTTCATCTCGGCGACCCGTTCGATCGCACGCGTCGCGCCGGCGCGCAGGCGCTCGCGCACCTCGGCGGGCGAAAACGAGTTGACGGCGTAGCGGCCGATCGAATCTTTGCTGACGACGCCTTCGATCCAGGGCAAGAACGCTCGCGCGCCCTCGACGGTGGTGCGGTCGCCGCTGATGAGGGCCACCGGGACGCCGTGATAGCCGAGCAGCGCCGCATTCATCGTCGTCTCGCTGCAGCGCGTGCCGTTGAGCCGTACGTTGTAGATCGTATCCGGCGAGTAGGTGTGGTCGAGCGCGCCGTCGGCGTCGCCGACGCCGGCATGATAGCCGGTGAAAAACGCGCACGCGAAACTCTGGTCGATCCCTTCGTTCATCGAAAATGGTTTGCGATTGCCGTAGATCATGCGGACGTCGTCGGGGAGTTCGTTCCACAGGACGTTGCGCATCGCCGAGTGCGAGTCGTTGACCAGCACGTCTTTGACGCCCGCTTCGCGCGCGCCGTCGATCGCGGCCCGCACTTCGAGCGACATCAGGTGCCGGTAATACGGATATTCGGTCGTATTCTTCGGATCGCACTGCGCCCACGACGCGACGCCGGCGGTGCCTTCCATGTCGGCGGAGAGATAGAGTTTCATGGTTGTTTCTCGGTCCGCCGCAGCCCGGCGCGGGCCGGCGCGTTCTTCGGGTCGACGGCCAGCGCGCGCCGATAGTACGGCCGAGCCTGCTCGAACTTGCCGGCTGCCGCGTAGAGGTCGCCGAGCCCGACGAGGGCCGGGACGTCGCGCGGATTGCGCGCTACGCGCGTCTTGAGCTCGGTCAGCAGCCGCTGGATCGGCGCGGGCGGCGCCGCGCCTTCGCCGACCGCTGCGCTGCCGCCGCCGACCCCGCTGCCGCCGGTGACGCCGCTTTGGGCGCTGGGGAGCACCGAGCCCGTTCCGAGCCCGACTTTGAGGAAGGAGAAGACGATCGCGCAGAGCACGAGCGCCGCGACCAGCATAATCGGAAGGTAGATGCGCGGTGGAAGCCCGCGCGCCGGAACTTGACGCACGGCAGGAAGGTTCTCGCGCGCGGTTGCAAAGCCTCGGCACCGTGCTGCCGGACGTCGCGGAGTTACAATTGTTGTTCGCTCGACTCAATAACGAGTTCTTCGCTGGAGAGATTCCGGCGCACCGCATCGCGTATAACGGACGCTTCGGCAATCTTGCGGGCCGTATCACCTACAAGCCTCCGCTGATCGAGCTTTCGCCAAAGCACTTCGAGGGAAACGTCGAAGCGTTGCGCGAGACGCTGCTGCACGAGATGATCCACGCCTGGCTCCACGCGCGCGGTGAAAACCCCGGACATTTTGGGCCCTTCAAGCGCAAGATGCGCGAGCTCGGGCTGCCCTCGATCTATCACGACTTGCCGCAAGCGGCACACCGGCGCAGGCCGCGCCGATGAGTGTGTCGATCCCACTCGACGACGTCCTAGCGGCACGGCGGCTTTCGCTGAAAACGTGGGACGAGTGGACCCGCGCCGGTCTGGTCGAGCCCGCCACACGGCTCGAGGACGGCTTCGCACTCGATGAAGCGCAGGTCATTCGCCTCATCTTCCTTGCGGCGGTCCGCAAGGCGATCCGCGGGCGGCGTTCGCCGGAGGCGCTGGCGTTCGCACTAGCACGCGCCGGCGATCGCGCCGTCCCGGTGGAACTCGTCAAGCGTGGTCTGAGCGCACGCTTGGCGACGACCTTCGGTTTGGCGCGGCGCTCGTTGCAGCGGATGACCGGAATCGCGCCGCGTTTCGGAACCCTCAAGAGCGCAGAGCTCTTGGCGGCCGCCGAGCGGGTCGCCGACGGCGTCGCGGGCTACGTGCCGTTCGAGCTGCGCGGCAGCGTGGCCGACATCGCGCGCAGCTTAGCGTTCGGCGCGCTGGCGGTTATCTATCTGGGCGCCGACGTGCGCGCGCAATCGCGCCGCGTGCGCGAGCTGCTCCGGCTGCTCGCCGCACAGACCGACCCGACCGCGCCTCTGCCGGCGCGGGCCTTCGTGCGGGGCGTCTCGCGCATCGCCGATAGGCTCGCCGACGCGCGCGATCTCATCACGCTCGACCAGCGTTCGAATCCGCTCTTTCGGAAGATCGAGGGCGTCCCGGCGGCCGGTTTTTGGGTGGCCTTCGACACTTGGCCGGAGCTGTCGGCTGCGATCGCGCGAACATGGACGCGGGTCGCCGAGGCCTTCGCGCTGCCGCAACTCTCCAGCGGCGAGCGCGAGACGTTCGACACGTTGTTGTTGGCGAGCCTCGTCCTTTTCTGTGCGGACGAAACGAGTCGCGATCAGGTGGAGGCGAATCGGGAGCTCCTGCTCGCCGCGACCCGAACCTTCGAGAACGCGATCGACAAAATCGTCAGCCTCGCGGAGATCGCCGGCGCGATTCGGCGCCTCTTACCGGAGCGCGAGCGCGTCCCGGCCTAACGGGCTCGCTAGAACGGGAAGACGTGCTTGGCGATGAGCGACAGGGCCGCTACGAGCACCGTGTAGGCGATCGTCAGCGTCAGGCGCCGCGAGGAGATGCGGCGCGCGATGCGCGGCCCGAGTTGGCCGCCCACGAGCCCGCCCGCCGCCAGCGGCAGCGCGACCCGG
>DHWK01000109.1:0-304 GCA_002413145.1 bacterium UBP12_UBA5184 | reverse complement strand
GTTCCAGGCGACGTTGCCCTCGAGCCAGTGCGCCGCGACGCCGACCGGCGTGGTCAGCAGCATCGCGACCATCGAGGTCGCGGTGACGATGTGCGGCGGCATCCCCAAGATCGAGATGAAGAAGATCACGAAGACGATCCCGCCGCCGATTCCGAAGAAACTCGAGATGAAGCCGACGCCGACACCGCAGGCAAGTGCGACCGGGACGTTCCAGCGATACCGGAAGACCCGGCCCTGGCGGTCTTCGATGATGCGCTCGCGCGCACCGGAGGAATCGGGGCGCGCCGGCGCGGGCGCCGGCGTG
>DHWK01000128.1:5011-5990 GCA_002413145.1 bacterium UBP12_UBA5184 | reverse complement strand
CAACGCGTCGCAGCGTCGCTCAGCAGCATCGTCTCGAACGCCGGCGGCGGCGTTCTCGCGCGAGCGACGCGCCGCATCACGCTGCGCACCTTCGCCGCCCCGCCGTACGTCGCGCTCAGCGGCGTCGACGAACCCGTTGCGGGAAACGCGAACGTCGCCGATTTCGCGGGCTCGTGCGACGGAACCCGAACCTGCGGCGACAATCGCATCCACGCGCTGCTGCGCTGTTACGATCCGGTCACGCCCGCGAACTGTGCCGGCCAGAAGTATCGTTCGGCCGATGCGTTCGCATCGAAGACGTGGCGCAACGACAACGCCACCGCCCGAACCTGGTCGCCGTAGCGCGTGAATCTCGCCGAACTGCTCGTCGTCGTCGCATTGTCGCTGGCGCTGCTGGCCGGAACGTACTCGCTTTCGCACGCGCCGGGCGCCGTTGCGAGCAGCTCGCTCGGCCTACCGCGTTTGATCGACGAAGCTCGCGCGCTCGCGGCGGCGAGCGGCGATGGCGCTACCGTGATCCTCAGTCCGAAGAAGTTGTCCTCCGGCGGCGCCGGCGATTTCGACGTCGCGCTGTACCGCAATCGGCCGCACCCATCGGCTAGCCCGCCGCTCGGCGCGACCTCCGCCGGGATCGTCCTCGAGCGAACCGAGCACCTCGCCGGCTCGTTGACGTCCTCACTCGCCGCTAGCCAACAGTTCGCGATCTTCATTTCGACGGCCGGAACCGTCTCGTACGCCGCCTGGACCCCGGCCGCCGGCCCGCTTGCTCAGGAGCCGCCCTGCTCCGCCCCTCTGACCCTGAGGCTCGCCGCCGGTCCGACCAACGCCGCTTTCCAGCTCCCCTGCGACTCCGCAAGCTTGATCCGTATATACGAATGAAGCAAGCCCGTCTGTGCGGGCGGTCACTCGGCGCGTGACGTTTTGTGGGCGATAATGGTGATAACAGCGATGGCGGCGGTAGTACCGTACTACCGGAGCC
>DHWK01000128.1:4640-4914 GCA_002413145.1 bacterium UBP12_UBA5184 | reverse complement strand
TGTTTGCCGTCCGAGCACTCATACACCCGGAGGACCCATGCTTTCCCTTTTTCTCAAGGACGACTCTGGCCAGGGTTTGGTCGAATACGCGCTCATTATCGCCTTAGTCTCCATCGTTGCGATGGCCGCGCTGCGCGCTCTCGGCAGCGGTGCGAACAACACCCTGTCGAACGCCTCTAACCAACTCAGTTAGAGGCGCTCCTTAAGCCGGGCCGCGCGCGATCGGTCGGTCTCCGGCTCAGCTCCGCCGCCGGTTTCAAAACGGGCCTTTTAC
>DHWK01000128.1:475-4508 GCA_002413145.1 bacterium UBP12_UBA5184 | reverse complement strand
CATCTCTACTTGGCGGCGATATTTACTGGGCCTTTTCGTTGACTTCCATCGGCGGGGCTGATAAACTCTGCGGGTTGTGGTCCAGCCGCGAACGCTTTTTTTGGCGTGCGCGGCCGGGAACGAAAGCTGGACGCCAGGGTCCGTGGAGTTGAAGTGAAGAACATCATCGGCCGTAAGGCCGGTATGACGACGGTGTTCACCGAGGATGGTCGGTCGGTTCCGGCTACCGTCATCGTGGCGGGGCCGTGCACCGTCATTCAGCGCAAGACCCTCGACGGCGACGGTTACGACGCGATCGCCCTGGGCTTCGGTGACATCAAACAGCGCCGCCTCAGCAAGGCGATGCAGGGCCGCTTCAAGGGCGCGAACGTCGAGCCGAAGCGCCATATCCGCGAATTTCGGGTCGGGATCGAAGGCGTCGAAGTCGGCCAGACGGTCACCGTCGAGTCGTTCCAAGCCGGCGACTTCGTCGACGTCGTCGGCACCTCGAAGGGTCACGGTTTTTCCGGTGGCATCAAGCGCTGGAATTTCGTCGGCGGCGGCGCGAGCCACGGCTCGATGATCCACCGCCAGCCCGCCTCCGCCGGCGACACCAACGCCGGCCACACGGTCAAGGGCAGTCACCGCCCCGGGCACTACGGCGTCGATCGCGTAACCCATCAAAATCTCGAAGTGATCCGCGCCGACGTCGAGCGCAACGTCCTGCTCGTCCGCGGGCCCGTCCCCGGCGCGCGCAACGGCCTCGTCCTGATCTCCGCCGCCGGCCGGCCGCCGAAGCGGCCCAAATCTACCGCGAAGGCTGAGAAGAAGTAATGGCCGCCGTCATCGACGCCAGCGGCGCGACCGTCCGCGACGAACCCGTCCCCGCTCCCTTTAGCGGCGATCTCACGACGAAGCGCAACGCAATGTTCCGCGCGGTCTTTCGCGAGCTCGCCAACAAGCGCGCCGGAACCGCCTCGACCCTGCGCCGTGACGAAGTTCGCGGCGGCGGCCGCAAGCCGTGGAAGCAAAAGGGCACCGGCCGCGCGCGTCAAGGCTCGATTCGCTCGCCGCAATGGACGCACGGCGGCGTCGTCTTCGGCCCCAAGCCGCGCAGCTACGAAACCTCGCTCAATAAGAAGGAACGCCGCGTCGCGCTGCAAGCCGCGCTCGCCGACCGCTTCCAAAACGACTGCGTGACCATCCTGCTCACCGACGACCTCCAGATCTCCAAGACGCGCGAGCTCGCGGCGCTGATCTTCGGCACCGCTCAAGCCGCCAAACGCGGCGAGCGCACCTTGATCGTTTACGCCCACGACGAGCGCGAGGGCGCCGGCGCCCAATTCGAACGCGCCTCGCGCAACCTCGGCCGCGTTGGCGTCACGCACCTCGGTGCGCTCGACGTCAAAGACGTCCTCGGATACGCCCGCCTGCTCTTTACGTCGGGCGCCTTCACGGCGCTCGGCGCCGCCTTCGAAAAGGAAGCCAAGCATGCAAGCGCGTGAGGTGATCATCGCGCCGCTCATCAGCGAGAAGTCGATGGCCGGTACAGCGTTGCAGCAATACTCTTTCGAGGTGCACCGGCGCGCGACCAAGACGCAGATTCGCCAAGCGATCGCCGAGATCTTCAAGGTCGACGTCATCAAGGTGAATACCGTCAACGTCGGCGGCAAACAGAAGAACTTCGCGCGACGCGGCACGCGCACGTCCGGGATGCAACCCGACTGGAAGAAAGCGATCGTCACCCTGAAGCCCGGCCAGAAGATCGAATTAGGCGGCCAGAACTACTTTGAACAGTAATCTAAATGGCAGTTAAGAGATTTCGCCCGACCTCGGCCGGGATGCGCTTCAAGACCGTCAGCGACTTCAGCGAACTCACCAAGAAGGGGCCCGAGAAGCAACTCGTCGAGGTCAAGAAGAAGCATTCGGGCCGCAACAACAACGGTCACATCACCGTGCGCCACAAGGGCGGCGGTACGCGGCGCCAATATCGCATTATCGATTTCAAGCGCGGCAAGGACGCGATCCCCGCGAAGGTCGCGGCGATCGAGTACGATCCCAACCGCTCCGCGCATATCGCGCTCGTCTTCTATCGCGACGGCGAGAAGCGCTACGTCCTCGCCCCGACGGGCCTGAAGATCGGCGACGTCATCGAGTCGGGTCCGGCCGCCGATATCAAGATCGGCAACGCGCTGCCGATCACCAATATTCCGCTCGGCACCGTCATCCATAACATCGAACTGCGGCCCGGCGAAGGCGGCAAGCTCGCGCGTTCCGCCGGTTCGTCGGCGCAGCTGATGGCGAAGGAAGGCGAGTACGCGCAGGTGCGCATGCCCTCGGGTGAAGTTCGCAAGATTCTGATCAGATGCCGCGCGACGATCGGCCAGCTCGGCAACCTCGATCACGAAAACATCGTCATCGGCAAAGCCGGCCGCATCCGCCACATGGGCAAGCGTCCTTCGGTGCGCGGCATCGCGATGAATCCGGTCGACCATCCGCATGGCGGCGGTGAGGCGCGTTCGACCTCAGGCCGTCCGCCGACGACGCCTTGGGGGCAGATGACCATGGGCAAGAAGACGCGCCGCAACAAGCGCACCAAGAAAATGATCGTCCGCGGAAGGAATGCGAAGTAATGGGCCGTTCGCTCAAAAAAGGTCCGTACGTCGCAGAGCATCTGCTTGCGAAGATCGAGAAGCTGAACTCGTCGCGCGAAAAACGCGTCGTCAAGACCTGGTCGCGCGCCAGCACGATCGTCCCCGCGATGGTCGGCCACACGATCTCCGTTCACAACGGCAAGACGCACGTTCCGGTGTTCGTAACCGAGAACATGGTCGGTCACAAGCTCGGCGAGTTCGCTCCCACCCGCATCTTCCGCGCGCATTCCGGTGAGAAATCGAAGCTGGCCGACAGCAAGCCCGGCGCGCCCGCGCCTCCGGCGGCCACCTCATGAACGATACGCAGACCGCCGAACGCAGCGAGGCGTTCGCGCACCTCAAGTTCGCCCGCGTCGGCCCGCGCAAGTTGCGCCGGGTCGCCGACGCCATTCGCGGCAAGTCGGTGCGCGAGGCGCTGGTGCTCCTCCAGTTCTCCGGCGTCTTCGCCTCCGAGGAAGTCGAGAAGCTCTTGCGCAGCGCCGTCGCCAACGCCGAGAACAACCATCACATGTCGACCAACGAACTCTACATCGCCAAGATCACCGTCGACGGCGGCCCCGGCGGCGGCATCACCAAGCGGCTCGATCCGCGCGCGCAAGGCCGCGCCGCCTTCAAACGCAAGCGCATGTCGCACATGACCATCGTCGTTACGACCGCCGCGCCGAAAATCAAGCCGAAGCGCCGTTCCGGCGCCTCGATCGCCCTTTCGACCAAGTCGACGCGGCGCGCCGCCGTCGAATCCGCCAAACCGGCCAAGCGGCCGCGTAAGAAGGCCGCCGCTAAGGCCGGAGCATCGAAGTAATGGGACAAAAAATCCATCCGGTCGGGCTGCGGCTCGGCATCACGCGCACCTGGGACAGCCGCTGGTACGAGAAAAAGAATTATCGCGCCTGGCTGCATGAAGACGCCGCGATCCGCAAGTATTTCGGGCGGCTGACCCGTGCCGCCGCCATCTCGAAAGTCGAGATCGAGCGGCGCGCGAATCAGGCGCGCATCATCGTCCACACCGCCAAACCCGGCATCATCATCGGCAAGCGCGGGGTCGGCATCGAAGACATCCGGCGCAGCCTCGAGCACCTCACGCAAAAGGCCGTCCAAGTCAACGTCGTCGAGATCAAACATCCCGAACTCGACGCGCGTTTGGTTGGGCAGAACATCGTCGACCAGCTCGAGAAACGCATCGCCTTCCGCCGCGCGATGAAGCAGGCGATCATGCGCACCATGAAGGCCGGCGGGCGCGGCGTCAAGGTCATGGTCTCCGGGCGTCTGGGCGGCGCCGAAATCGCGCGCTCCGAGCAGAATCACGACGGCAAGGTTCCGCTGCACACGCTGCGCGCCGACATCGATTACGCGCACGTAGAAGCCTTCACGACCTTCGGCCGCATCGGCGTCAAAGTCTG
>DHWK01000128.1:0-377 GCA_002413145.1 bacterium UBP12_UBA5184 | reverse complement strand
AAAGTCTGGATCTACAAGGGCGAAGTCTTGCCCGAAGGCACCACGCGTCCCGAAGCGCGCGGCGAACGCGGCGGCGACCGTTCCGGTTTTCGCGACCGCCGCCGCGAGCGTCCCGGACGTCCCGCTCGTCCGCGCCCCGCCGACGATCGGCCGGCCGACGAACAGCCGGCAGCCGAACAGCCGGCCGCGCCGCTCACGTTGCCGACGCCGGCCGAAATCGAGCACGATCATTCCTCGGTGGTCTCCGACATCGAAGGCGCCCCCGCCGCGGAGAGCGCGCCCCAAGTCGAATCGTACGAACGCGTCCACGCCGAGGCGCCGTCCGAGCCGGCCGCCTCCGAGACGCCGTCCGAGTCTTCCGCTGCCGAGGCGCCGCT
>DHWK01000113.1:11386-11673 GCA_002413145.1 bacterium UBP12_UBA5184 | reverse complement strand
CGACGCCGACGAGCGCCAGCGCCGCGTCGAACGCGGGGGACTTGGGCCAGGGTTCGTCGGCCGCGCTATTCAGCCGAGCAGTTTCTCCATCGCCATCACATCGACGTAGACGCCGTCGAGCTTGCCCTGATTGCGAAAGACGCCGACTTCGCGGAAGCCGCGCGCACGGTAGAGACGCTGCCCCGCTTCGTTGAAGCCGAACGTGAACAGCACGATCTTATGAAACTCGCGCTCGGCAGCGGCTCGCTCGAGTTCGGCGAGGAGCGTCGAACCGACACCCGTCCCCC
>DHWK01000113.1:0-11318 GCA_002413145.1 bacterium UBP12_UBA5184 | reverse complement strand
TGGCTGTAACGGTTGAGCGCGGCCCAACCGACGACGTCCCCGGCGCGCTCTGCGACGAACACTGCATGACGTTCGTCGTGCGCGCCCCACCATTCTAAGATGTCGGCCTCGCTCTTCTCGCCCTCGTCGAGGGTCGCGACCCGATCGAGGATGCCTTCATTATAGATACGCCGGATCGCCGCAAGGTCGGCGGCGAGGGCCGGACGGACGCTCGTCAGCGCGGTCGTCTCGAACACGTTCCGCAAGACCGAGAGAGTGCGAGTCACGGTTTCAAGCGGCGCGCGGAATCAAGAGGAGATGGACCGCAGTCTCCGGAGGAAGGCCGCGCAGCTCTTCGCGCGCGAGCGCGATGACGTGCTCGGCCTCGGCGAGCGTCCCCAAGTTCGCAATACGCCGCCCGTAGATCAGATACGTCTCGGGCAGCGCCCGGCCGACGTCGCCGAACGAGGTCGCGTCCTCGAGCGCCGTGGCCAGCGCGGCGTCGAGCCGCCCGGCCTCGGTCGCGCGAGCTTTCAGGCGCCGCGCTACCAGCCGAACGACGGCTGAGGCGTCGACGGCGGCGCCGTCGCAGAAGCCGCGCCGTTCTTCCGTAAGATAGAGCGAAAGCGAACCGGAGACGACCAGGCGCAACCCGTCCGCAGCGGAGCGGAGCGCTCGAGCCGCCGCCCCGCGCCGTTCTGATTCCGGCCGATCGCTCCGGCCGCGGTCGCCGGCGACCGAAGTCGTGGCGCCCGACGCGGTCGCGCGAATGAGATTCCGCCGCGCGTCGACGTCGACGACGACTTCGACCAGCTCCGGCGCCGCGCCGGCGGCGACGACCCGTTCGATCGCCTCGCGCCGAATGCGCACGACGTCGCCGGCCTGCGGGTTGGCCACCGTCCGCTCGACCACGTCGCGCACGAGCGCGAGCGCGACCCCGAGCGGCGAGATGACCTCGGCGTCGCGGGCGAGACGCGCGGGGAGTTTCATTCGCTCCGCCGCGAAGGGGACGAGCGCCGCGGCCCCGCCTCCGCCGCCGATCAATTCGACGTCGCGGCGATCGAGCTCGTAATCGTCGATCAGTTCGTCGACGGCGGCGCGCACTTTGTCGGCCGCGCGTTCGAGGACGGCTCGCGCCAACGCCTCGCCTTCGCAACCCAAGTGGCGTCCGGCGAGTTCGAACGCGCGCCGCGCGCTCTCGGCGTCGCCCTTCGCGAAGGCAGCCTCGGGGACGTAGCCGAGCAGATTCGCGGCGCAGGTCGGGGTCGGTGCGCAGTGCGTCCCGTCGTTCAGTTCGAGCGCGAGACAATCGTCGGCATCTCCGGGACGCGGGCGTACGAAGACGACGCGCGCGCCCGTGAGTTTTTCGCATTCCGTAAACGAAGCGTACGCGAGATCGGCGATGTGCGCCGAGCGCGGCCCGACGTCGCGCAGCGCCGCGACGCCGCGCCCGTTCGGATCGGCGCGCACGAGACTCCCGCCGGCGATGCCGAGCGTCCGCACGTCGAGCGTCCGTAACATCGTGCGATGCCCGCCGACGCGCGCCGGACGCATCTGCGGAAGCCCGCGTCGGATCACCGAGCAATCGGTGCTGGTCCCCCCGACCTCGAGGAAGATCCCGTCGCTGACGTTCTCGTGCAAGAGCGCGCCCGCGACGCCGGCCGCCGGGCCGGAGAGCATCGTGAGGATCGGGCGCCGCGCAACCTCGCGAACGTCCATCACGCCACCGTCGCTGCGCATGATCATCAGCGGCGCGGCGATCCCGGCGCGCTCGACGGCGTCGGCCGTCACGCCGGCGGTGCGCATCATCGTCGGGAGGATCGCAGCGTTGAGGACGGCGGTCCGGGTTCGTGCGCGAAGTCCGTACATCGCCGACACTTCGTGGCCCGAGGTTGCGGGCAGGCCGCGTTCGCGCGCCGCGTTCACGGCCGCTCGTTCGTGCGCGGGTTGGTCTACCCCGATGGCGACGCTCGCCGCGAGCGCCTCGACGCCGGCCCCCAGGAGTGCGCCGACGGCGGCGGCGATTGCGGCCGCGTCGCCGGCGCGCGCAAAGCGAATCTCGGGGACGAGCATCCGCGTACTGCCGAGACGGATGGGGGGCAACTCCAGCTGATGACGCGCGAACGGCGCGAAGGCTGCGTGTAATCCGACAAGGCCGACGCGCGCGACGTCTCCTTCGAGCAACGCGTTGGTGGCTTGCGTCGTCGAATGGGCGATAAAGGCGATCTTCCCGGCTTCGACGCCGTCGAACTCGAGGAGACGCCGCAGGCCGTCGACGATTCCGGCCGCGACGCCGTCGGGCGCACGGTGCGTCGTCGGTACCTTGATGCTCGCCACGATGCGGCCCGTCGCCGCATCGACCGCGACCACGTCGGTGAACGTCCCCCCGACGTCGATGCCGACGCGAAGCATCCCTTGCGCCATCATCCGCGGTACGGAGCACCCAGGGTGACCGTCAGTTCCTGCTTGTCGCGGCTGATCTCGAAAGTATGCGGTTGCCCGTCGTAGGCGCGGCGCTGCGTTTGAAACGTACCGTATTCCCACCAAAATTTTCCGTCCAGTTTGACGACCACGTCGTTCGTGCGCAGGCCGGCGCGATATGCCGGCCCACCCGGTCGGACGAAAGCCCGCATCTGTCCGTCGACGGTCTTGTATAGCGAATAGAAATACGTCGGCGCCGAGCCCGAAACGTAGGCGACCCCGTGGGCGAGAAGCGCGTCGGCGAGATCCGGATGCTCGAGCGTCCAGGTGCGAAAACGGAAGAGTGCGGCGAGTCCGGCGCGCTGGAGCTCGGCGGAAGATGCCGGCGCGCCGGCGGCGTCGCGCACGACGTGCCACTGATCGATCGGCCAGCCCGCGCAATCGTAGAGCTCGAGTCCGATGTCGTACGACGCCGGCGCGCCGGCGTCGCCGAGCGGCTGGACGCGCAGGACGAGCAGCGCGGTGAACCGTGCGTCGTTGCAGTCGCGCACGGGCGGCGGGGCATCGAGCGAAAGCGCAGTGAGGTCCTTCCAGCCGCCCGCGACTTCGCGATAGATCGCGTCGGCCGCCGCCTTCGAGCGATCGTCGGCCGCTGCGATGGCGACGGTTCGGCTCGCCGACCGCGGCGCGAAGAACCCCGGCGCCGGCGTAGCGCCGGCTTCCTGGGCGAGCGCGGGCGTCGCGAAGACGAACGCGGGGACGCCGAACAGGCGCGGCCCGAACAGCACGACGGCGAACGTCGCAAAGCTTGCAACCGCCACTTGGTACGGTAGGGTGAGTTTCGTGATTTCGTCGACGCGGACGCCGGTATAATTTGCAACCCACACGTTCTGCGTGTTGGTCGGATCGCAGACGTTCTGCACTTGCACGACCGCCATGATCGCGGCGACCAAGGTCACCGGCGGAAAGACGCCGAGTCCGGCGAGCACGGTGTAGACGGCGATCCCGACCCCGAACGGGTTGAGTGGACCTCGATAGAGCGCGAGCGGGCTGAGCAGACCGAATACCACGACGTAGGCGATCGGGTTGCGCGGCGCGAGCGCGCCGACCAGCGGCACGAGCGCCGCCTTCACGCCGGGCAGCGCCGTCGTCGCCAGCAGCATCCCGATGCCGACGAACAGGAGCACCGCCGGTGCGACGTCTTCGAGCCCGCGAATCGCCGACGCGACCAGCACGCCGCTCGCTTCGCGCGGCCGCGTCGTGAGAACGCCGTACAACGCGGCCAGCGCGAACGCAACGATCGGATCGAGCTTGAACGTGAAGTAGAGCACGATCGGGAGGAGCGGCGTCACGAGGGCGTAGGCGGGGACGCGACGCCGCGCGGCGGGCTCGTCGCTTTCCAGGGCCCAGGTCGCGTAGCCGCGGTCGGTGCGAAAGCGCACGATCGCAAAGACGACCAGCGCCGCAAGTTCGATCGCCGCCAACAGGTAGGCAAAGGGTTGCAACTGCTCGCGCGTCACCCCGAAGGTCGTGGTGTAGAACTTCCACTGCGAGATGTTGAAGATGAAGCCGAGCGCGAAGGCCAGCATGAAGAGCGTCGCGGCCGTGCGGCGCGAGACGCCGATCGTCATCATGATCGGCAGGACGATCGAGCCGATCATGATGATCGCGCCGAGACCGGTCAGCGAGGTGAAGAGCAGCGCGACGGCCGCGGCCAGCGCCAGCGCCAGCAAGGCCGGGTTATCGCCGCCGAACTCTGCGGCGTAGTTGACGAGCGTCTCCGCGATCCCGGTCGAAAGGGTAACGCGCGAGAGCAGCGCGCCGAAGATGACGGTTACGAAGACCGGCGCAAGCTTAACCGATCCCAGGACGACGACCCCCGCCAGATCCCCCGCACCGGCGCCGGCGACCGCCGCCATCCCGAGCGCCATCAGCGGCACCGCCAAGAGGGCCGGCAGGATGCGCGCGTACATCAAGGCGGCGCAAATCGCGAAAATCGCGAGCATCGCGAGGCCCGGACCGATCATGAATGCGTCAGGCCTAGCGCCTCCTCGAAGCTCGGCAACGATGCGCGCCGCGTGTAACCAAACGAGGCCGCGTCGATCCGGTCGGCACGGACGATCGCGCGCTGCGCCGCGAGATGGTAACGTTCGAGGACGCTCGCTTCGTGGCCGGTTCGGTTTTCGTACTCCCAGGCGCGGCGCACGAGCGGCTCCAATTCGAGCAACGCGTCGCGTTCCTCCCAAAACGAATATTTGGTCACATTGAGGCTGCGATAGACGACGTCATCGTGCTTGCCGCCGGCGGCGGACCGCGCGTCGTCGTAATAGAAACGAGCCTCCGAAGCGATCTGAGCGTTGCGCGCGAGGGCGTCGTAGCGGCGCGCCGCCAACTGCATCACCTCCGCCGCGTTCGCGTGCAACGGCGGCGGCGGGACGACCCGCAGGTGCGCGATCACGCGTTCGGCGGCGAGGCGCACGGCCCGCAGATCGACGGACTGCAAGAGCTCCGGCGACGCGAATGGATCCGACCAGAAGAGAATGTCGCCGGCCGCGCGCGGGCTCTGCGCCAGTAGCGTCCGGATACGTCCCAGCTCGCCGAGATCGCTGCCGTAACGCTCGTCGCCGCTCCCGAAAAATGCGCGCGGGAAATCGCGCTCGAACCGCGCGACGTCGGCATCCTCGCGCTGCCACGCGCTGGCGGCTGCGTAGAGCACCGGATACCAGGACGCTTCGAAGAGCGTCTCGCCGTCATCGTGCCAGACCGTTTGAAAGAGACCCAGGACGTGCGCCCGCTTACCCTCGCCGACGAATCGGCCGATGTTGGGCAACGCTTGTTCCAGATCGGGATAGATCTCATTCCAATTGAGGGCACCGGGCGCGACCATTTGCTCGAAGCCGCCCTTCTTGATTCGCTCGATGTAAGGCGCATACGTCGGTTCGCTGCCGTAATGCCAGTTCGCGAAGACCAGCGACTTCGGCAGCAGGCCGAACAATTCGGGATGCCGGGTCAGCGCGTCGTCCCAGATCATCGGCCTTGCGTGCGAATGGGCGATCACGTACTTCGCGGTCTCGACGACGTGCTTCGTGTAGACGGCGCCTTCACCCGAAGCGTCGATCAGCGGCTTCGCCGCGCCGCGGCCGAGGTCGAGCGGCTCGTCCGACCCGATGTGAAAGAACGGCGCGTCGGGGACGGCCGCAAGCTCGTCGGCGATGAGATCGCGGACGTATTCTTCGCCACCCGGATTGGCCGGCGAGAGCAGATAGCCGTGCGGCAATTCGGCGAGCGGCGCGTAGCGTTCCCAGCGCAGCGTGTTGTGCATGTGCGCAAAGGTTTGCTGTTCGGGGATGAAGGCGACGTGGAAGCGGCGCGCGTAGGCGTCGAGTTCGCGCAACTGCCCGGGCGTGATCCCGTCGAGCGGCGCCGGCAGCGGTTGCTTCGAATCGGCGAAGACGTGCTCCATGTACGGCGAGTAGCCGTTCATCTTGAAGGCCGCCAGCGTGCGAATGCGTTCCTCGAAGTAGCGCATCGTCGGAAGCGGGCCGCGCGAGACGTCGTCGGAGAGCACCCGCCACTTCAAGGCGGGGACGTCCTCGATATGAACGCAGGGCAAACGCCACACGCCGCCGACCTGGCGCGCGAGTTGCGCGAGGGTAGTAAAAGCGTAGAACTCGCCCGCGCCGCCGTGCTTGGAGATGCTGACGGCTCGTGGGCTGATGTCCAGGGCGTACATTTGGTCGTCGCCGGCGGAACGATAGGTCGCGCTCGACACGCGCACGTTCGGATCGAGGGACGGCTGCGCCGGGTGGATGCCGAGCGCGTTCCAACGCTGCGCGACGATCTCACGCTCCCCTTCGTCGAAGCGTTTCATTTCGCGCAACACGACGTCGGCGCGAGGACAGACTGAAGCGCGGGAGAGCACGGCGTGCGCCGGCCGAGGCACGACGCCCAGATCGGCTTCTTGGGCAGCGCCCGCACGCGAGCCGGCGCCGCACGTAAGCAACAAGGACCCGAGCAGCGCGAGTCGCCTCAGCTGGCCTTCCACGTCGTCCCGCTTCGCGCGAGCCTCAAGGCGCGCCCCTCGCGGATCGAAGCGGGAAGCTCGGACGAACCCATGAAACCTCGGCGCGATGACGCTTACCGCCGTCGATTGGACCGTTGTCGCCGCGTTTTTCGCGCTCAATCTCGGCATCGGTCTCTACTACGCACCGCGCGGCGGTAGGAGCCTGAGCGAGTTCTTCCTCTCGGGTCGCAGCGTCCCGTGGTGGCTCGCCGGCATCTCGATGGTCGCCACGACGTTCGCGGCCGACACGCCGCTGGCGGTCACCGGTTTCGTCACCACCCACGGCATCGCCGGAAACTGGGTGTGGTGGTCGTCGGTGATGTCGGGGATTCTCACCGTCTTCTTCTTTGCGAAGCTGTGGCGCCGCTCGGGCGTCTTGACCGACGTCGAATTCATCGAGCTACGCTACGGCGGGAAAGCCGCCGCAGCACTCCGGCTCGTGCGGGCGCTGTTCCAAGGGGTGCTCGTGAACACGATCATCATGGGCTGGGTGAACCTCGCGATGGCGAAGATCCTCACGCTCACCCTACACGTCCCCAAGCTCGAAGCGCTCGGGGTTTGTTTGGTCTTCACGACGGTCTACGTGATGCTGAGCGGCTTGTGGGGCGTGCTGGTCACCGACGTCCTGCAGTTCGCCGTCAAGATGACGATGGCGATCGTCCTCGCCGCCGTCGCCGTCGCGGCCGTCGGCGGGATGGGAGCGCTCCAATCGAAGCTCGCGCTCGTCGATGCGGCCCGCGGCGGCGCCGGATCGGTGCTCGATTTCTTTCCGACGACGAACTCCGCATGGTTGCCCGTGCTGACGTTCGTTACGTATATCGCGGTGCAGTGGTGGGCCTCGTCGTACCCCGGTGCCGAACCGGGCGGCGGCGGCTATATCGCCCAACGTATCTTTAGCGCGCGCAGCGAGACGGATTCGCTGGTCGCAACCCTGTTCTTCAACGTCGCGCATTACGCGCTGCGGCCGTGGCCCTGGATTCTCGTCGCGCTCGCCGCGCTCGTCCTCTATCCGCACGGCGTCGCCGGCATCGACGGCAAGATCGATCCCGAACTCGGTTACATCCAAACCATGATCGATTACCTGCCCGCCTGGCTGCGCGGACTGATGATCGCCGGCTTCGTTGCCGCCTACATGTCGACGATTGGGACGCACCTCAATCTCGGCGCGTCCTACCTGACCAACGACGTCTACCGGCGTTTCCTGCGGCCCGCAGCTTCAGAGCGGCATTACGTCGTCGTCTCGCGCATCGCAACCGTCGTCGTCATGGCGCTGGCCGTCATCGGCGCCTACGCCAACAACTCGGTCGGGGGCGCGTGGGTCTATCTCTTCAACCTCACCGCCGGCGTCGGACTCGTGATGATCCTGCGCTGGTACTGGTGGCGCGTGAATGCCTGGAGTGAAATCTCAGCCCTCGCCGCGTCGGCGCTCGTTTCGAACCTCGTAATCCTGTTGCACGTCTTCAAGGACGACAACGCCACGGCGGAGACGTTGCTGGTCACCGTCCCGGTAACGACGCTCGTCTGGCTCTGCGTGACGTTTCTCACCGAACCCGAAGCGCAAACGACGCTCGTGCGCTTCTACGAGCGCGTGCGTCCGAGTCCGGCCGGATGGCGGCCGATCGCGCGCATCGCTCGGCCCGGCGCCGGCGCCGAATCGCTCGGCGTCAATGCGCTCGACTGGCTCGCAGGTTGCGGACTCGTCTACGGCGCGCTGTTCGGCATCGGCCGAATCATCTTCGGCGATCTGCTGCAGGGCATCGCGTACGTCGCGCTGGCCGCGGCATGCGCCGCCCTCATCGCCTACAACGTCAATCGGACGCGCGAACCGCAGCCTTAGCTTCGATCGCGACACGCCGCGCTTTGAAGGCCGCTTCGATCTCATCGAGCAGCGCGCCCAACTCGCCGGCCGGGACTGCGGCGATACGTTCGCCCGCCGTCACCATACCTCGATCGGCGTGTTCGAGCGCAATACGGGTCGGATCGTCGAGACGCGCGTCGAGCAGCTGCCGCACGGACAGCATGTTGGCGAACTGGCACTCGTAGATCGCGGCTTCGAGCCTGCGCGTCGTCGCTTCGTCGAGCTCTTTCCCCAACCGCTCGCGGGCGAGTGCCAGACGTTCGCCGACGAACGCGCGGACGCGCTCTTCGTCGAGCGCGCGGGTATCCGCATCGGCGTAGCCGGTGTAACCTTCGAGTCGTTCGACGAGAGCAGCGTGGTCGTCCATCGCTCGCCGCACGACCCGTGTGGCCGGCCGATGGTTTCGCCCGGCCCAGGCCGGCCAGGGCGCCTTCAGAGAATCCGCCCGGCCACGGCCTTCGTTCTCCCTTGGAGGAGCACGATTTTCGATGCGAGGAACCAGGCGATGTGGTTGACGCGGACCGGCTCATGGCCCGGGTCAGGGAACGCGACGTGACGGCCTTCGAGGCCGTCTACGACTCGTCTCATCGATTGGTCTATGGTATCGCATTCAAAATGCTGGGCGACCAAGCTGCCGCTGAAGATCTGGCGCAAGCGGTCTTTCTGAAGATTTGGACCTCGCCGGAGGCGTTCGGCGGCGGCAATTTCGGGGCGTGGATTGCGCGCGTCACGCGAAATCGAGCGCTCGACATGCTGCGCAGCCGGGCGGCGCGACCCGAGTCGGAGATTGCCGACGACGTCCCGCTCGCCGGGTCGCTCGACGAAACCGTCTTCGCGCGCCTCGACGGCGAACGCGTGCGCAGCGCGCTCGCGACGCTTCCCGCCGAGCAGCGCACGCCGATCGAACTCGGTTTCTTCGGCGGATTGACGCACGACGAGATCGCGCGGCAAAGCGACCTTCCGCTCGGAACGGTGAAAACGCGCATCCGAGCCGGACTCAAGAAACTGCGCGTCGCCCTCGAGGGCAGCCCGGTATGACCGTGCACGACGATACACGCTTCGATTCGATCGCGGTGCTCGCGCTCGGCGCCCTCCCGCCCGCCGAATCGCGCGAACTGTTGCAGCACATCGCCGAATGCGAGCGGTGCCGCAAGGAATACGACGAGATGCGAGGCGCCGTCGATGCACTCGCCCTCTCGGCAGAATTGACGCCGTCTGAATTCGGCGGCGCGCAATGCGAGCGGCTGCGCGGCCGGGTCATGGATGCGGTTCGCGCCAGCGTCGCGACGAGCGCCGTTCAACCGGCGGGAAACGTGGTCGATCTCGCGGCGAAGCGGCGGGCGGCCCCCGCGTGGTTCAACTACGCCGCGGCCGCGGCGATCGTCCTCTTCGCGTCCTTCGCGGGCTGGGAGGCTCTGACGCTGCGCTCGGAAAACGGCGCGAATCAACGTCAGATCGCACTTCTGCAAGCCCAACTCGAGGCGCAAACGCGCGAGGCGAACGGCGCGCGGGCGCAGCTCGAGCTCGAAAGTTCGCGTCTCGCCGACATGATCGCTCCCGGCGCCGCGCGTTACGCGGTGCAGAACGGCGTCGTCGTGCGCAGCGGCGGACGAATTTTGATCGCGTTGCGTCATCTGCCGGCCTTGCCGAAGGGCAGGACGTACCAGGCCTGGACGTTGCGGCGCGGGGCGAAAACCGTCACGCCGAGCATTACCTTCACCCCCGACGCCGGCGGCCTCGCGCTCGTCGAGTTGCCGGAACGAGCCGGCGACGTCGCCGCCGTCGCGGTTAGCGTCGAACCCGAAGGCGGCAGCAAACAACCGACTTCGAAGCCAAACTTCGTCCGATCGCTCGGCTAAGCGGCGAGTTGCGACTCAAAACCCTCGACGCCGCGAGCGTAGCCGCGGCCATCGCGCTGCTGGAAGCCGCCCCGTACGACAACGTCTACCTCCAATGGCTCGTCGAATCGGCTCCGAATCGCGTCGGCGAGCGGATCGTCGCCGCGCGCGACCACGACGGAACGTTGCGCGGCCTCGCGCACGACGCACCGAACATCGTCTTCGCCGGCGACGGGGACGCGATCGACGCCTTCGCTCGCGGCTTCACGCGCCGAGTCGCTCTGCCGCGCATGATCGTCGCGCCGCGTCCGCTCGTCGAACGCTTCTGGAAAAAAGTGCGGCGGCACATGCCGCAGCCTTGGGCGATCCGCTCCAGTCAGCCGGTCTACGCCCTCGAACGGCAGCCCACCGAGACGCCCGCAAGCGGCGCCCTCGACGTCGCTCGAGTGACGCTCGACGAAGCAGACGAGGTCGTCCGGCACGCGGCGCGGATGGCCGCCGGCGAGTTGGGCGGGGAGACCGAGAACATCGACCAGGGCTACCGGCGACGCCTCGAAGCCAACATCGCGGCGGGTGGTTTTTGGCGCGCGCGCCTCGACGGCCGGCTGGTGTTTCAGTGCTATGTCGGCCCCGCGACCCGCGCGACCGCACAGCTGCAAGGAATTTGGACGCCGCCTGAGTTCCGCCGCCGGGGCTACGCGACGCACGCGCTCGGCGCCGTCTGCCGCGCGCTGCTCGACGAATACCCGACGCTCTCGCTCTACGTCAACGACTTCAACCGGACGGCGATCGCGCTGTACGAACGGCTTGGCTTTAGCAGGGTCGGCGAGTTCGCTTCGATCGTGTTTTAGAGTTTGACCGCGTCGAGCGGCATCTCCAGAACCCCGTCGGCGCTGCGTTCGACGCGATAGGCCCGCGCGTTCTCACGAGCGCTGACGACGGCCGCCAGCTTTCCGCCGATGAAGTGCAGACCCGCGCCGTCGTCACAGGCCAAACCACCGGGGATCAGTCCCTCGCGCACCATGCGCTGATACGACGGCCGCCGGTCCTTTTCGCCGTCGTAGTGCGGGCAGCAGCTCCCCGGCAGCAGACCGAGACATTTGAGCGGCGTCAAATCGCCGGCGATTGAATCGGTCACGCCGGCCTCGAACCAGCAGAT
>DHWK01000150.1:353-13339 GCA_002413145.1 bacterium UBP12_UBA5184 | reverse complement strand
AGATGTGTATAAGAGACAGGCTCTACATCGTCGGCGTCCTGATGCTGATCGGCGTGCTGGTTATCGGCAACTCGGCGTATGGATCAACGCGCTGGTTCAACTTCGCCGGGCAGCAGATCCAGGCCTCCGAGATCGCCAAGATCCTCGTCATCATCGCTCTCGCCCGCTACCTGGCCGACCGCCAGAACCGCATGAACGACCCGCGCGTCTTCCTCATCTCGATGGGGATGACCGTGCTGCCCGCGCTCCTCGTCCTCGCCGAGCCGGACATGGGGACCGCGCTCGTCTTCTTCGCCGTCTGGCTGGGCATGGTCGCGATGGCCGGGGCGCCGACGCGGTACATCACGATCCTGCTCGGACTCTGTGTTGCCTGTCTGCCCTTCGCCGCGCTGATCGCGCTCAACAGCTACCAGTTGGAGCGCTTCAAGCTCTGGATCAACCCCAACCAGGACCCGTTGGGCGGCGGCTTCAACATCATCCAGGCGAAAATCGGCATCGGCTCCGGCGGCATCTTCGGGAAAGGGCTGACGCACGGGACGCAGACGCAGCTCGATTTCGTCCCCGAACATTCGCGCGATTTCATCTTCACGGTCGTCGGCGAAGAACTCGGCTACTTGGGTGCGATCGGGCTCGTCTGCGCTTACGCGATCATCCTCTTCGGCGCGCTGCGCGCCGTCTTCGCGGCGCGCGACGGTTTCGGACTGTTGCTCGCGGTCGGGCTGGTCGCGATGCTCGCGTTCCACGTCGTGGTGAACATTGGGATGACGGTTGGGATCGCCCCGATCACCGGCATCCCGCTGCCCTTCATGTCCTACGGGGGCAGCGCGATCATCACCGACTTTGCGGCGGTCGGAATCCTGCTCAACATTCACATGCAGCGCGAGCGCCTGGTGTTTTAGGTGGCCGCGACGAGCGGCTTACGTTTCGAGCCGATCGGACCCGAGATCCGAGACGCTCTCGAGGAGTACCTCAACGAGTTCCGCGCCGTCGATACGCATGGCCCGTTCGATCTTGCCGAAGAGAACGGCTTCGCCGGGGTCGCCGGCTACATCGAATTCTGCCGTTTAGCGGCGGGCGAGACGCCGCCCGTTCCCGGGCTCGTGAGGACCGACGCGCTCGCGCTGCTGCGCGACGGCCGGGTGCTTGGTGAAATTCGCATTCGCCACAGATTGACGCCGGATCTCGAAATCGACGGCGGTCACCTCGGTTATCGAGTGCGCCCGAGCGAGCGCAATCGCGGCTACGCGACCGCGATGTTACGCGAGGGCCTCGCGCGCCTTCGCGCGCTCGGGCTCGAACGTGCGCTGCTGACCGTCGACGGCAGCAACGCGCCGTCGTTGCGCGTGGTGGAGAAATGCGGCGGCGTCGGGCGCGACGAGGTGCCCGAGGGCTCGGGTCCGCTCAATCGTCGCTTTTGGATCGCAACCGCCCCTTTGGAGGGCAAACGAGGCGAACAAGGACCTCCCGGCAGCTTTCAGGAACCCTAGAGAACATCCGATTTCTAGTTTTAGCGTACCGCGTCGCAGCGCCCGGCGCTTCCGTGGACGCACTTCCGTCAATCGGAATGACAAATTTGGTCTCCTCGTTCGTTCGAGACCGCGCCGCTAACGCCGGCGCCAGGACTCAGGACGAACGGGGCGGCCGCACCGCCGCTCCGCCGAGGAGCAGGCAAAACTGAATTCATGCGGCGCCAGCGCGCCGCGAACCGAAAGGTTACCCCGTGCCAACTGAAATCCTCATTTCCAGCGACCCCTGGGAAAACCGGGTCGCAATCCTTGAGGAAGGCCAACTCGCCGAAATCTACTTCGAACGCGAAGAAAAGGTCATCGGCTCGATCTACAAAGGCAAAGTGATGAACGTGCTCCCCGGAATGGGAGCGAGCTTCGTCGATATCGGCCTGGGTCGTAACGCCTTCCTCTACGTCGACGACATCAACAAGACGCCGCTCAACATCGGCGACGTCGAAATCACCCAAGGCCGCTCCGGCTGGACGATCACCGAAAAGATCTCCAAGGGCGACGACGTCCTCGTCCAGATCGTCAAAGAGCCGCGCGGGCTCAAGGGCGCGCGCATCTCCACGAACATTTCGCTGCCCGGCCGTTACCTGATCCTCATGCCGACCGGTAAGTACTCGGGCGTCTCGCGCAAGATCGAGAGCGCCGACGAGCGTAACCGGCTCAAAGGCATCATGAAGCTGATCCGGCCCGAAGGGATGGCGACCGTCGTGCGGACGGCCGCCGCGGGCGTCAGCCAGGCGGAACTCCTCGCCGACCTCGGCGTCCTGATCCGCATGTGGCACGGTATCCTCGAGAGCTACAAACGCGCGCCGGCGCCGTCGCTCATCCACAAGGACATGAATTTGGTCTACAAGGCCGCGCGCGATTTCATCACCCCGGAAGTCGAGCGCGTCCTGATTGACGACGGCGAAGAGTACGAGAAAGTCCGCGACTTCATGCGGCTACTCGGCCCGCAGTACGTCGAACGCATCCAGCATTACAACCACGGGCGTTCGCTCTTCAAAGACTTCAAGGTCGACGAGGAAGTCCACAAACTGCTCAAGCCCAAGATCAATCTGCCCGCGGGCGGCTCGATCGTCATCGAGACGACCGAAGCCTTGACCGTCATCGACGTCAACAGCGGCAAGTTCACCGGCGGCAAGAATCTCGAAGACACGATCGTCAAAACGAACATCGAAGCCGCAAGCGAGATCGCGCGCCAAGTGCGCCTGCGCGACATCGGCGGAATCATCGTTTGCGATTTCATCGATATGTCGAGCGAGTCGTCCCGGAACAAGGTGCTCGCGACGCTCGAAGCGGGGCTGCGCAAAGATCGGACGCGCACGACGATTCAGTCATTCTCGGCGCTTGGCTTGCTCGAGTTCACGCGCAAGCGCGTCGGCAAGGACCTCTCCGGGCAACTGCGCGGAGCGTGCCCGACCTGCAGCGGCCTGGGTTCGGTGATGTCGCCAGAAACCGTCGCGATCGAAGCCTTCCGCAGCGTCCGTCGGCTCGGTCACGAGCATCGCAATGGCAAGATCAAGATCAAGCCGATCGAGGTGATCTCGGCGCCCACCGTCGGCGCGCAGATCGAATACTGGTACGGGAACGAGCGCGAGGCGCTCGAAAAGGAACTCGGCACGAAGGTCGCCGTGCGCGTCGATTCGACGCTCGCGCCCGAGAAGACCAAGATCACCTGGGTCGAGGATGCAAAAGCCCTCGCCGCGCCGCCTCACGCTCGCGTCGGCGACGAAATCGAAGTCGAGCTGCTGCACGCGCGCCTTCCGAATCCGACCTCGGCGCTGGCGATCGTCGGCGACCGCCTGATCGAAGTGGAGAACGCCGCCAATGCGATCGGCCAGACGATCAGGATCAAGGTGATCGACGTCGATGAAGACGGCAACGTTCTCGCCGAACCGCGCACGCCGGTCGAGGCACCGGCCGAACGGACGAAACGTCGCCGTCGCGGCGGACGCGGACGCAAGAAAGAACTCACCGCCGCCGAGCAGGAAGAGCAGTTGCGCGAACTCGCCGAGGAAGCCGCCAAGGGCGTCGGCGAGCGCGGTGCGATCGGCATCTCGACTTCCGCCGAGGCGGAAGCCGAGGATGCCGAGGTGCGCGCGCATACGCCGATTGCGCCGCCGATCGCAACGATCACCCCGCTCGGCGTCCCCGATTACGCCGCCGTCGATCCCGACGGCGAACATCGTGCCTACGCCTCGTATGGTGGCGGCAATGGCGTCGGCCGAGGCCGCCGTCGCCGGCGTCGGCGCCGGCGCGGTGGTGCGGGCGCCGGCGCGGCCGGCGGTTCGAACGACGTAGCGACGATGGCGGCGATCGCCGCCGCCGCCGGCGTCCCGATGCCGCCCGGCCTCGACAGACCACATGCCGACGATTCACGTCCGGCCGCCCAACCTGGAGACGGCCTCATCCGCCGTCGCCGTCGCCGTCGCCGCCGTCGCGGACGCGGCGGTGTCCCGGGAGAAGCGGCCCAGCCGATCTTCCGTGTCGGCAGCGACGGCAGCGCCGAGCCCATCGGACGCGTCCCAGCGGAGCCGTCGCGGGCGATCGCGCGCATCGACCACCGTCCGGCGGCGGTCGCAGTCGAACCTCCGCCGCCAAGCCTCTCGCTTCCCGAGGCGCGGCCGGCGGTGGCAAAACGGCCACGAGGGCGTCGCCCGCGAGCGGAAGGCACGCCGGCCTCGGTCGAGCCTGTGGCGCAGCTAGTGCCGTTGTCTCAAGCGGCCGCCGCGGCCCCGAAGCGGCGAGGCCGGCCACGCAAAGCGACGGTCGAGGCCGTTTCAAACGGCGCCGTCGCTGCGGAGAAGCCCAAGCGTCCGCCTCGCAAAAAGGGGGCGGCCGCGGAGGGTGCCGCCGGCGAAGCCGCTGCGCCGCGCCGGCGCGCCGCGCGCAAAGCGATCGCGACCTAAAGAAACTCTCACCCGCACGGCCGGGGCTGCGACAGGGGCGCGCCCCGGTCTTTGCGCGGACCGTCGGCGCAGCCGGCGCCTCGGGGTCTTAGATTCCGAGCTTTGCGATCCGGCCCTGGAGGTAGGTGATCGCCGATTGAAGCTGTGGGTCGTGGGCCGGCTCGCCGAAACGCGAGTCCTTCGGTTCGACCGTGACGATGTCGGGGGTGATTCCGATTTGGTTGATGTCGCGGCCGCGCGGCGTCAGATAGCGCGCGCTCGTGATTTTCACCGCCGAGCCGTCCGGCAGCGGATGGATCGACTGAACGACGCCCTTCCCGTAGGTCTTCTCGCCGACCAGCTCGCCGACGCCGTTATCTTGAATCGCACCGGAGGTGATCTCTGAAGCGCTGGCCGTGTACTTGTTGACCAGCACCGCGAGCGGGCGGGGCGGAATCGCCGTGGCGTCGGCATCGTATTCGGTGTTGTTGCCGGCGCGCGATTCGACCGAGACGATCGGACCCGAGGGGATGAACTTCGAACTGACCTCGATCGCCGCGTTCAAGTAACCGCCGCCGTTGTCGCGCAGGTCCAGGATGTACGCCTTGGCGTGCTGCGCCTCGAGCCGGTCGAGGGCTTGTGAAAGCTCGGTTGCGGTGGTCGATCCGAAGACCGTCAGACGCGTGTAGCCGATTCCGCCGTCGAGCATCTTGGAGTAGACGCTCGGCAAATGGATGACCGCGCGAGTGATCGAGATCGGCGCGACGGAGGCCCCGTTGCGCTCGACGGTCACGCGAACGACGCTGCCCTCTTTCCCGCGCAGCAATTTGGCGTCGTCGTCTGTCGTCAGTCCCTTGGTGGGCTTGCCGTCGATCGCCGTGATCAGGTCGCCGGGTTGCACGCCCGCCTTGTCGGCCGGCAGCCCGGGAAGGACTTCGTTGACGCGCAGCATCTTGGTCGTATCGTCGACCCCGATCGTGATGCCGACACCGCTAAAGTTTCCGCCGTCGAGCCCCTCGTTGAGCTGCGCGTATTCTTTGGGCGTCAAAAACGTGGTGTACTTGTCCTTGACCGACGAGAGCATCCCCGCGATCGCCTGGTAGGTGAGTTCGCGCGCTCCGAGTTTCGCGCCGTACAGCGCGACGAGGTTCGAGACCTCGCGTTCGAGCGCTCGGATGTTGAGCGCCGCATCGTCCGTCGCCTTGAGGACCGGGACGTTGGGCGCCTTCACGCCGCTCTTCTTGAGGAACGTGACGAGTTCGTCGTGAGCGCCGTCGAGCAGAGTCTGCGGTTCGACCTTCTTGTAGAACTCGGCGCTGACCAGCGCGTAGCCCAACTGAATTTCGTCGCGTTCGATGTTCGAGAGGCCGGGTGCGGCGCTGCTCGGAAAGTTTGTGGCCGCCGAGAGGAACAGGGTAGCGGCGAAGGCGCTCAGGATGCGTATTTTCAAGGAAGAATCCTAAGGAGAGTTGCGGCGCAAGTACGCCTTGGCGGCCGCGAGTTGCAAATCTTTGGGCGTATCGATGATCGGGGCTTCGACCGGTTGGCTTACGGTGACGTCGGGTTCGATGCCGCGATGTTGGATGTCGCGCCCGAGCGGCGTGACGTAGCGGGCGGTTGTAATCTTGAGCGCGCCGCCGTCGCTCAGATTGTAGATGCTCTGCACGACGCCTTTGCCGAACGTCTTGGTTCCGATCAGCACGCCGACGTGATAGTCCTGGACGGCGCCGGCGGTAATCTCCGACGCGCTCGCCGTATACTTGTTGACCAGCACCGCGAGGGGCGCGACGCCGATCGACTCGTGAGTCGCTCCCTTGGTTTCGCGGTTGCCGGCGCGGTCGATCGTCGAGACGACCGTCCCCTGCGGGATGAACAGGCTGGAAATCTGGACGGCCGCTTCGAGCAGGCCGCCGCCGTTGTTGCGCAGGTCGAGGATGTAGCCGCGGGCGCCCCGCGCTTTTCCGGCGAGCAGCGCGCGACGCACTTCGTCATATGAGGTCTGACCGAAGTCGGCGAGCCGCACATACTCAAAACCGCCTTCATACTTGGCGTGCACCGACGGAACGTAAATCTGCTGGCGCGTAACGGCGACCGTGCGCGCTGCCCGTGCGTTGTGTGAAAGCACCGAGAGGTTCACGACGGTTCCGATGCGTCCGCGGATGAGCCGCTCGACCTCGTCGAGTTTGAGACCGGCGACGCTGTGGCCGTCGACGGCGACGATCCGATCGCCGGTCTTGATGCCGGCCTTGAAGGCGGGCGTCCCCTCGATCGGCTCGACCAGCACGCGCTTGGTCTGGGGATCCTGCACGATGTAGACGCCGATGCCGCCGAAATCGCCACCGCGCAGCGACTCTTCGAGGCTATTGATCTCGCTCGCCGAGAGGTAGGTCGTGTACGGATCGCCGAGGGCGTTCATCATTCCGCGGACCGCCGCTTGGGTCAGATCGGCGTTGGACGTCATCTTGCCGTACTGCGTCTCCGCGAGCTGCAAGCTCTGGTTGAGCAGGTTGATGTCGTGACTTTCGTCGCCGTTGGCTTGAGCGAGCGGGATCGCGGGATCGCGTACGTTATGCTTGCGCAGGTAGGCGACGAGCTCGTGCTGCTCGCCGTTGAGCAGTACCTGCGCGCGCACCGGGCGGTAGTAGGCCTTTTCGACCTGGCGGAAAGCGCTATCGAGCATCCGCTGATCGGCGTTGCGTGGGTTATCGAGCAAGGCATGGAGATCGAGCGTCGCGACGCCGCCCTGTCCGAATAGCGACTCGTCGGCTCCCGCTCGTTCGTGCCCAAGATAAAGAGCGCCGGCGAGCGATGCGACGGCGATCAGGAAGGCGGCAGCTAAAACGCGGAAGGTGCTGGTCAAGGACTCCTAGTTTTCTGGCTTCTCGGAACTCGCCCTCCGGAGCGAGCTTGCCGGGCTCACGCCAGAGTATCCTACCCAAAGCTCGGACCCGCCTGAGTTTGGGAGCCTGCTAGCGCAAGCGGCCGGTCGGATCGACGGGTACGCCGTTCACCCGCACTTCGAAATGAAGGTGCGGACCGGTCGAATTGCCGGTCGAGCCGATGGCGCCGATGGCCTGGCCGCGCTGGACGTCTTGTCCCTTCGAGACGAACCACTGCGAGCAGTGGCCGTAGAGGGTGACCGTCTTGCCCCCGTGGTCGATGATGATCGCTTTCCCATAGCCGCCGTACCAGTCGGCGAAGATCACGTGACCGGCGGCCGCGGCCGTGATGGTCGCGCCCATCGGGGCGCCGATGTCGAGCCCGGTATGCATCGTGAAACCCCGTCCGAAGGGATCGGAGCGCATCCCGAACGGCGAGGTGATCGGTCCGGAAACGGGCCAGCCGAAGGAAGACGGCGCGCCGATTTCCGGAGGAATCGGCCTGCCGGCGAGCTGCGCGGCACGGCGCTCGGCCGCGCGCCGCGCTTCCTCGAGCGCCTGTTCCTGCACAATGAGATGTTCGAGTTCGGATTCTTGCTGCGCCGTCAGATCTTCGAGTTGGGCGACTTCTTGCGCGACCTCTCGGCGCCGCGCTTCGGCCAGGCTTACGAATTGCGAGCGGGTGTCGGCGAGCGCCGAGAGTTGGAAACGGTCCTGCTGCTGGCGCGCGACCGCGTTTGAGAGTTGAATCTTCTCGCTTTCGAGTTCGCGCTGCGCCTCGGCGACCAGCCGCTCCGCCGCCTTCCGTTCGCGCACCGCCCGCTGATTGGCGGCGATCATATAACGAATGTCATCCCAGCGTTCGACGAAATCGTTGAACGATGTCGCCGCGAGCAGCACGTTGAGGTAGCCCGTGTCTCCGCGCTCGTACGCGTCGACCAAGCGCCGGTTGAGGGCGGCGTTGTGCCGCGCCAAGGTCGCTTCGGCGGCTTCGAGCTGGCGCGTGTTCCAGGCAAGGCGCCGCGTGTTCGAGCGAATCTCCGCACCGAGCTCCTGTAACGACGCGCTGACGCGCGCGATCGAATGGTTCGTCGCCGCGAGCTGGCTCTGCAAGTCTTGGGTTTGCAGCTGTTGGAAGCGAAGTTGAACGCGCTTACCGGCGAGCTTCAGCCTCATCTGATGAATCTGCTGACGCTGCTGCCTGATCTTTTCAGTGAGTGCCGACGGCGCCGGAGTGTGGCGAGCTGCCACGGAGAGCGCGGGCGCGATCGTGCAGCACAGGGCCGCGCTCAGCACGGCGCCGGCCAGAGGACGGGTCGCCCTCGGTCGAAGAGGTCGTGCCGGCGCGCTCACGTGCGGAGGTAGCGTCCTACCGAGATCCAAGACGCGACGATGCCGACCAGCGCGCCGACGCCGAGCAGCTGGAGCGCGAAGAGGCCGAAGTTCGAGTCGGCTTGCTGCAGCGGAAAGAACGGCAACGCGCTTTCTAGCCTCGGCCAGAGTTGCCAGCGCCCGACGGCGAGCAGCCCGACGGCGAGCACCGCGCCGATCACGCCGTCCAGCAGACCCTCGCAAATAAATGGGAGGCGGATGTACGTCCCCGATGCGCCCACGAGCTGCATGATCGCGATCTCACGCCGCCTGGCATAGACCGTGAGGCGGATCGTATTCGAGATAATGATCGCGGCGGTGATCACGAGCAATGCGATGAAGGCGACGCTCACTTTGCTCATCACGTCGTAGAGACGCAACAGGCGGTCGACGAAATCGCGCTGGTACTCGACGTTGGCGACGTTCGGCATCTTGCGCACGACGTCGGCGACGGCATGCACCGCGTTGGGGTCGACGACGCGAATGCGCAAGGCGTCGGGCAGCGGGTTGCTCGTTAGCAGCGAGGTATCGATCTGTCCGCGCAAGCGGTCGCGCATCTGGCGCAAGCCCGCGGCCTTGGGGACGTAGGTCACGCTCTTGACGCGCGGATCGCGCTTGAGCGCCGCAGCCAGGCGTTTCGCGTCGGCCGGGCTCGCCTTGTCGCTCATGAAGGCCGAGATTTCGATCTTCGCGATTTCGTTACCGCCGATGCGCCCGAGCGTTTCCTGAGCGAAGAGCACCGTCCCCAGCAGGAGGATCATCACCGTCACGGTCCCGATGGCCGTAACCTGCATGACGACGTTCCGAGTGAAGTTTCGCCCAACCTCACTCAGAAAGAATCGGATCCTGCCCCAGTCCACTGCGTACTCGCGCGGCCAGGGCGAGGTCTTCGCCGTCCGCTCGCGATTCCGATTCGATGCCGTGATAGAGACCGCGCTCGTCGTCGGCCAGCACTTGCCGGTGTTCCAGGCGAATGACGCGACGCCGCATGCGGTCGACGGCGAGCGCGTTGTGGGTCGCGACGACGACCGTCGTGCCTTTGAGGTTGATGCGGTGTAGCAGATCGACGACCTCGTTGGTATTGACCGGGTCGAGGTTGCCCGTAGGCTCGTCGCACAGCAGAATCTTCGGGTTGTTGACGAGCGCGCGTGCGATCGCGGCGCGCTGCTGTTCTCCGCCGGAAAGTTCGTTCGGGAAGACTCTGGATTTGTGAGCCATCCCGACGAGATCGAGAACGCGCGGAACCTGGCGCATGACGTCGCGCGTTCGCGCGCCGGTCACCTGCAGCGCGAAGGCGACGTTTTCCCAAATCGTCTTGTCGAGCAAGAGCTTGAAGTCTTGGAAGACGACTCCGACCTTGCGGCGCAGCTCGGGAACCTTGGCCCGGCGCAGCTTATCGACTTCGACGCCGTCGACGATGACCGTACCGCTGGTCGGCCGTTGCTCGCGATACAGTAACCGAAGCAGGCTTGACTTGCCGGTTCCCGAGTGCCCGACCAGAAATACAAAGCTGCCCTTCGCAATTTCGAGGTCGATTCCGTCGAGCGCACGCGTGCCGTTCGGATAAATCAGGGTGACCCCGCGCAAGGCTATCACAGGGGTTTTTCTTCGCCGGGGCGCACCGAAACCATTGATGGAGTTCGATCTCAGCGACGAGCAGAAGGCGATCCAGTCCCTTTGCCGGGAGTTCGCACAAGACGAAGTGCGTCCGCGAGCCGAGCAAATGGACGCCGAGGCCGCGTTCCCGTACGACCTCGTCGAGAAGATGGCCGCACTCGGGCTAATGGGCTTGCCCTTTCCCGAAGAATACGGCGGCGCGGGCGCCGATACGGTTTCGTACGTACTCGCCGTTTCTGAGATCGCGCGCGCCGACGCCTCGACGGCGATCACGCTGGCGGCGCACGTCTCGTTGGGCAGCACGCCTTTTTTCCTCTTCGGAACGGAGGAGCAAAAGCAGCGGTATCTCGTTCCGCTGGCGCGCGGGGAGATGCTGTGGGGATTCGGCCTGACCGAACCGCAAGCCGGCAGCGACGCGGGCGGAGCGTTAACGCGCGCCGAGCTGCGTGACGGATCGTGGATCGTCAACGGAACCAAAGCCTTCATTACCAATAGCGGCACGAAGATCACCGGCGGAACGACCATCACCGCGATCACCGGGCGCGACGCCGAGGGACCTCCGGAGATTTCGAACATCATCGTGCCGCAGTCCACGCCCGGCTTCAGCGCATCGAAGACCTATCGCAAGATGGGCTGGCGCGCGTCGGATACGCGCGAACTGTCGTTCGCCGACGCGAAGGTTCCGGCGGAGAATCTTCTCGGGGAGCGAGGCAAGGGTCTCAAGCAATTCCTAACGATCCTCGACGGCGGCCGGATCTCGGTGGCTGCACTCTCGGTCGGTCTGGCGCGCGGCGCGTACGACGAAGCCCTCAAGTACGCAAAGGATCGCCAGCAGTTCGGGCGGCCGATCTCGAAGTTCCAGGCGATTCAATTCAAGCTGGCCGACATGCTGTGCGAAATCGAACATGCGCAGCTCATGGTGCTCAAAGCCGCGTGGGAGAAGGACGCCGGGCGCGACTTCGCGATGAGCGCCAGTCTCGCAAAATTGTACTCGGGAGAAGTTTCGCGCCGGGTCGTCAACGAGGCGGTTCAGATTCACGGCGGCTACGGCTTCATGGACGAATACCCGGTTTCGCGCATGTATCGGGACCAGAAAATCAACGAAATAGGCGAGGGCACGAACGAAATCCAACGCCTTATTATAGCGCGCTTGATGGGGCTTTAGGCTCGGCGCAGCGTCGCGCGGTCTCCGACGCGGAGAAGCGGGGGAGCGATGGAGGCTTTAGACCGGCTGAGGGCATAAGGCTGCTAGGACGGATTGGGGCAAGTTGCGTCTAACTGGAGCGACATGATGATTCGGCGCTTCGGGGCCTTGGCCGTGTTACTCGCGCTTGCGAGCGCGCCGGCGTTGGCGGAGTTGAAGCCTGGGGTGACGGCGCCGGCGTTCGACACCCAGGCGTCGCTCGGCGGTAAAGTCTTCGAGTTCAACTTAAAAGACGCGCTGGCCAAGGGTCCGGTCGTGCTGTATTTCTACCCGGCGGCGTTCACCGAAGGCTGCACGCTCGAGGCGCACGATTTTGCGGAGCACATCGGGGACTTTCAAAAACTCGGGGCGACCATCATCGGCGTCTCGGGCGACGACATCGAAAAACTGAACAAGTTCTCGGTCTCCGAATGCCGGAGCAAGTTCGCGGTCGCTTCCGACGCCGACCACAAGATCTCGAGGAATTACGATGCGCTCCTGGCGTTCGGAAACGAGATTTACTCGGACCGGACGTCCTACGTGATCGCGCCCGACGGCAAGATCGTGTACTCGTATCGTTCGCTCGATCACAGCGAGCACGTCGCCAACACGCTGGCCGCGCTGCACAAGCTCCTCGGCAAGTAGTCCGTCGTCGCGAAATAGTCGCCGTTAGCGCGCTGGGACGGGAGTCGTTTCGCCGTCGACGGCCGGCGCGGGCGAGGTTTCGGCCGATCCGATGCCGTCCAGATCGATGCGATGTGCACCGCCTTCGACGGCGGCAGCGGCGAGCGTTCGACTCGTCGTGAAGAGAATCAATTGGCCGTCGCGAGCGAAGGCTTTGAGGATCGGTAGGCCGCGCGCGATCCGTTCTTCGTCCCAGTAGGCAAAGGGGTCGTCGAGGACGATCGGCGTCGTCTCCAAACCTTCGGCGAACATGCGGACCATCGCGAGGCGCACGACCAGATAGGCTTGCTCGCGCGTCCCCGCTGACAATCGGTCTACGTCGACGATCGCGCCGGTTTCCGGCGCGCGGACGCGCACGGCCAGCGTCGTGGGATCGACGCGGACGTCGATGTAGCGACCTTCGGTGATGCCGTTCAACATTCGCGAAGCGTAGTCGGTGAGCCGGCGGGCGAATTTCTGGTGCGCCTCGCGGGTGCGTTCCTCGATGCAGTCTCGCGCCAGCGAGATCGCGGCTTCGAAACGTTCGAGCTTGCGGGCGCGCTCGCGTAGCGCTTGAACCCATTCGTCGAGCGCCGCCAAATCTTCCAGTTGCGCTTCGGCGGCGCGCACTTCCGCGCCGAGTTCCGCCGCCGCGGTGCGGCTCTCGGTGCGACTCCGTTCGAGCGCCGCGCGCTCGGCCTCGAGAGCTCGCTGTGAGGCGGGAACTCCGGCGGCTTGGACGCCCGACGCGAGCAATTCTTCAAGTTCGGCGCTTAAGGCGCCCTCATCGTCGCTGCCCAGCACGTCGCCGCGCCGCACCTCGAGCATGCCCAGCTGCAACTCGATTCCGTCGCGCGTACTGCGCCGC
>DHWK01000150.1:0-250 GCA_002413145.1 bacterium UBP12_UBA5184 | reverse complement strand
TCGGCGTTGCGGCGCGCGTCGCCCTTGCGTTCGGCCAGCGCCAGGGCTCGTTCGCGGCGCCGGATGAGTTCCTCGATCGACGGGACGCCAAGCGGCTCGAGCACCGAGGCGACGCGCGACGTCGCCTCGCGTTCCATCTTCGTCGCTTCGTCGGCGCTGTGCTGCATCTTCAAGATCGCCCCAAGCGAGTCGCGGCGACGATTCCAGCGACGCCACGCCAGAAAGAAGAAAAACGTCGCGACGATCGCGC
>DHWK01000153.1:5049-5330 GCA_002413145.1 bacterium UBP12_UBA5184 | reverse complement strand
CGCGGCGTCGGAAACACCTTGCCGGGGTTGAAAACGGCGCTCGGATCGAAGGCGCAGCGCACAGAATTCATCGTCTCGAGATCGGCGTCGCTAAAGGCTTCGCCCATGTAGGCGGCCTTGTCGGCGCCGACGCCGTGTTCGCCCGTGATCGAACCGCCGTGCCGCAAACAGATGCGCAAGATTCCGGCGGCGACTTCCTCGGCGTGTTGCGCCTGGCCGGGGATGCGTCCGTCGTAGAGCACGAGCGGATGCAAATTCCCGTCGCCGGCGTGAAAAACGTT
>DHWK01000153.1:0-4923 GCA_002413145.1 bacterium UBP12_UBA5184 | reverse complement strand
ATGTGTATAAGAGACAGTAATAGTGCAGTCTGATCCGGCCCATCGCGGCAAATGCGCCCTTGCGTCCCTTCCACATCAGTACGCGTTCGCGTTCGTCCCGGGGCGTGCGCACTTCGATCGCTCCACTCGAGCGTGCGATCGCGACGGCCTGCGCGGATGTGTGCTCGGCTTCGGCGGCCGGGCCGTCGACGTCGACCAGCAACGCCGCTCCGACGTCGAGCGGCCAGTCGACGCCGGTCGATTTCACGATCGCCTCGATCGCGAGTTTATCCATCATTTCGATCGCGGCCGGAACGATTCCGGCGGCGACGATCCCAGAGACACAGTCGCCGGCTTCGTCGGTCGACGGGAAGGTCGCGAACAGCGTGCACGTCTTCTCCGGCGTACGCAGGATGCGCACCACCGCCTCGGTGACGATGCCGACGAGCCCTTCGCTGCCCACGAGCGCCGCCATCAAATCGTAACCAAGCGGATCTGCCGCCGGCGACCCGATGTCGACGACGTCGCCGTCGGAGGTCACTAATTTCACCGCGGTCACGTGATTGGTCGTAAAACCGTACTTCAAGCAGTGCGCGCCGCCGGAATTCTCGGCGATGTTCCCGCCGATCGAGCAGACGCTCTGCGACGACGGGTCGGGCGCGTAGTAGTAACCCTGCGCCGCGATCGCCCTGGTGACGTCGAGGTTGACGACTCCAGGTTGGAGGCGCACTCGCAAGTTCTCGAAGTCGATTTCAAGGATGCGATTCATCCTCGACAGCCCCACCACGATGCCGTTTTCAACCGGGAGCGCGCCGCCGGAGAGCCCGGTCCCCGCGCCGCGCGGCACGATCGGCAGATCGTAGCGGCGCGCGACCTTGACCACCGCGGCGACCTCTTCGGTCGACGCCGGCAAGACGACGACGAGCGGCCGCACCCGGGTCCCCGTCAGCCCGTCACATTCGTAGACGCGCAGCTCGGAAGGGTCGACGATACAGTTATCCACGCCGACGATCGCCGCCAATTCTTGCCGGGCGTCGACGGTCTCAGCGACTCGCAGAATCATGTGCCTCACGGTCAGCCTTCGCCGAGCGCCGCGCGGCGCCCGCCGAGAGGGCGGCCGCCTCCGCCCCCCAAAGCGCAGGCGCATGAAGACTCAAGTCGGCGTCATGGGCTCGGCCGGGGGCGAACTCGCCGCCGAACAACTCGCTCGCGCGTACAAGCTGGGGAAAGCGATCGCCGAACGTGATTGCCTGACCGTAACGGGAGCCTGCCCCGGTTTGCCTGACGCTGCGGCGCACGGCGCGCACGACGCCGGCGGCCTGGTGATGGGAATATCGCCGGCGCATTCGCGTGAGGAGCACGTCGACGTCTACGCGTCGCCGCTCGAGCCATACGATTCGATGGTGTTCTCCGGCTCGGGCTTGATGGGCCGCGAAGTCCACAACATCCATTCGTCGGATTTCGTGATCTTCGTCGGCGGGCGCTCGGGGACGCTCGGCGAGTTCGCGATCGCCTACGATGAAGGGAAGTTGATCGGCGTGCTCCGCCATTCCGGCGGACTCTCCGACGATCTCGCGAGCATCGCGAAGATGACGGGCAAAGTGACCGGCGCGCACATCATCGAGGACGAGGACCCGGATCTGCTCGTCGAGCGTTGCCTCAAGACGTACCGGGAAGCCAGCCGGCCGTTTCTCAATTCGCCCGCCTTGGCGCAGCCGGAGACGCCGACCGCGCGAATCTAGGAGGGCCGCACAGGGAAGCTAATCTGCGGTCCAGTCGAGCATCGTTTCCCATTCGTCGGGCGCGAACGCTTGTTTGGATTTGATCGCGTCGACGTACTTGCGCTTTCCGGCGCGGTTGCCCTTACCGATCATCACGCAGCCCGCGAGCCGGTTCTGCCAGAAGAACAGCGCGCGATAGTGTTTCTTCTCGCGGTCGATCTTACGCACCATCTCGAGGTCCGTACGGTACTCCGGCGAGATGCCGAACTGCGTGATCGTCTGCTCGCTAAACAGTTTCGACGAATATTCGGGGACGTCGTGATAGCGGACGTCGCCGCCCGCCATGTTGGCCGCGGCGACCTTGCCGTGCGCGCCGGCGTTGTTCCAGGTCCCCATCCGGTAGTACAGCTCCGCCGTCGGATCGAAGAATTCGGCTGCGTCGCCGCCCGCGAAGATGCCTTTGACGGCGGTTTCGAGCCGGTCGTCGCAGACGATTCCGGTCCGGATCTCGACGCCGGTGCCCTGCAATAATTCGGTGTTGATCGTCAACCCGAGCCCGATCCCGAGACAATCGCAAGGAATCTCGAGGCCGCCGGTGGTGATGACTTTCGTCACGACGCCGTTCGAGCGGACGGCCTCTTTCAGTTCCTCGCCGTAATGCACGTGCACGCCGTCGCCGCGCGCCGCATCGTCGATCATCTCGCCCGCGATCTCATCGAGCATCCGCCGCAGAAAGCGCGGCCCTCGCTGGACCCAATGCGTCTCGACCCCGCGCGCCGCAAAAGCCTCCGCGAGCTCGTAAGCGATGAACGAGCCCCCGATCGCGACCGCGGTTTTCGCCGTCTCGAGCTGCCGTGAGATCGCTTTTGTGTCGTCCATATACTGAAAGTTGAAGACGTTGGTCGCGCCGCCGGTCCCCGGCGTCGGACTTGGATTCGGACGCCCGCCCGTGGCGACGAGCAACGCGTCGTACGGGTAACCCTTGCCGTTCGCGTAGACGGCTTTTTCGCTCACCTCGATCCGCTCGACGCGGGTCGAGAGATGCAGCTCGATGTTCATCTTCTCGTGCCAAGCGACGTCGCGCATCATCACCTTCGCTTCGGGGAGCTGCTTGCGCAGGAACGGCGGCAGCGAGATGCGATTGTAGAGACAGTACGGCTCGTCGGTAAACAGGACGATCGAGCACGCCGTGTCGGCCTTGCGCAGCTGCTCGGCGCAGGTCGTCCCGGCGAAGCCGTTGCCGACGATCACGTACTTGGGTGCGTTGTCGTTCATCCTACCTCGAAAAACCGTCGCTGATCCCATCGCCGATGGGCCGTAGGTCCGTCTCCAGCGGTGGGGATGAGACCTATACTGGGTGAATCCCTCGTCAGAGAAACTCTGGTCATATGGAAGCCCGTCTCTCGCACCTTCTCGGCTCGATCATCTCCGCAACGTCGGCCTACGCGCTGGCGCGGTTGGAGTTCGCATTGCGACATGCCGAGCTTCCGTCGCCCCCCTTGATCGACCGTCTCTCCGATGCCTCGCAAGCCAGTTTGCAGGCACAGTGGGCGCGCATCGAAAGGCAGCTCGAAGAGGCGCGCGCGTTCTTGAGCCGGCACGACGACCGGCGCCGGAAGCGCGCCGTTTACGATTCGTCCTTCGCTTGGCTCCAGCGGACGACGCGCGAACTCGACCAATACGCCCGCGCCTTGCGCTGGGTCCTCACCGTCGAGGACGGTCGCTAGCGAGGCGGAGCGCGGCCTTCGCCGAAACTCGTCTTCCCTGCCTTCGGTAGGAGTCACAAAGGGGGACGTCATGAGCCCAAACGATTCGCTGTCCAAGGCGCTCGAGCAGGCGCGGGAGCTGCAAAGGCAGATGCTCGAGGCTTCCAATAAAGCCGCCGAAGAGATGAAACCGCAGATGCAGCAGGCGCTCGATCGCGCACGCGAGTTGCAGACGATCTTCAACAAACACGCCACCGAATCGAGCGCGACCATGGCCGAGCACTCCCGAAACGCCTCGCGACATCTCAGCGACATGATCAACATGGGCTCGGACGCGATGCGCCAATCGGCAGAAGAGACGCGCAAGACGGCACAAAAGATGACGGATCACGCGCAGAAGGTCGTCGAGTCCGCGAGTCAGGCTATGGGGACGAAACCAAACTAAGCGCCGTCGCCGCCGGCGCGGCCGGCTCGCCGGCCGGCAAACTCACCTTTGTAAAGCACCCGAGCGCGGCCGGCCAATCGTTCAAGAGGCTCGCCGCGCGGGGAGAACCGCTGGCGTCGGCGTAGCGCTGTAGGAGTGCGCGCAGACGAACGACATCGCGATCGTCTTCGCGCGCAGCCGTTAGGGCGCACGGCGTCGGGCCGAGCGGGATGCTCGATAGCGCCGGATCGTATGCTTCGTCCCCCAGCACGAATGCGACGCCGCCGCTCATCCCGCTCGCGAAATTCTTGCCGACCGAACCGAGTATGACCGCAAATCCGGCGGTCATGTACTCGCAGGCGTGATCCCCAGTGCCCTCGACGACGAGTTCGGCGCCGCTGTTTCGGACACCGAAGCGCTCGCCTGCGATGCCACGCACGAAACCCTCGCCGCCGCGTGCACCGTAGAAGCAGGCGTTGCCGGCAACCGGCTCGACGGCGGCGCCGAAACCGCGCACGACGATGCGTCCGCCTTCCATGCTCTTGCCGACGTAGTCGTTCGCATCGCCGGAGAGGTCGAGCGTGATCCCGTCCGTCAAAAACGCACCGAAGCTCTGACCCGCACTGCCGTAATAGCGAACGACGATCGACCCGGGTTCTGTGCCGGCGATCCGCCGCAGCACGAACTCGTGCGCGATGCGCGCGCCGACCGCGCGATCGGCGGGTGCGATCGGAAGTTCCGGCGTCGTGTGCCAGGGTTCCGGGCGCGCAGAACTCCAGGGCCGCGGTACCAGATCGTCGAGGTGTGTCGGTTCGACGCCGGCCTTGCGCGGCGTCTGCTGGCTTTCGGGAAGACGCAGCACCTCGGAGAGATCGATCTCGGCGACGCGCGAATCGTCGACCTGGCGCCTGCGGAGTAGGTCGGAGCGGCCCCGGATCTCGTCGAGCGAAGAGGCGCCGAGCGCCGCCAAGCGCCGGCGCACGTCGCGCGCCACGAAGGTCAGGAAGGCGATCGCTTCGTCTTCCGTACCGGCGAATTTTGCCCGCAGCGCCGGATCCTGCGTCGCGATGCCGACCGGGCAGGTGTTGGGGTG
>DHWK01000107.1:333-13806 GCA_002413145.1 bacterium UBP12_UBA5184 | reverse complement strand
CGTCGAGACCTTTCTTACGCTGCTGATTGGCGTAATCGACGAGCAGGATGCCGTTCTTCGAAACGAGGCCGTAGAGCATGACGATCGCAATCATCGAGAACAGGTTCAGCGTCTGGTGGCGGATGGCGATCCCGACCAAGGCGCCGACGATGGCGACCGGGACTGAGAACATGATGATGAACGGTTCGACGAACGATCCGTACAGGATCACCATCAGCATATAGACCAGGACCGCCGAGGTGATGAATGCGATCCCCATCGCGACCTTCGTCTGGTTGAGCAGATCGGTATCGCCCTCAGCGACGTAGCGGACGCCGCTCGGCAGGAAGCCCGGCGCGGCGAGCCGTTTCTGAATGAGCGGGACCAGATCGCCTTGGCTGACGTGCTGCGCCGAATCGATGCCGGCCGTCACGCGAATGACGCGCTCGCGATTGAGGCGCTCGATTTTGGTCGGCGCGATCGTCTCGGAAAAATCGGAGACCGAGGAAAGTGGGACCATCTGTCCCGAGGACGAGCGAACCTGAATTTGCTTGATCGTCTCGATGGCGTTGCGCTGCGCTACCGGGAGTTCGAGCCGCACGTCGGTCAATCCGGACGGCAACCGCACCTTCGTGGCGACGACGCCGCCGATCGCAATGCGAGCGGCCAAGGCGGCGTCGCCGGGCTGCACGCCCAGGAGGGCGGCTCGCTCCGAGTCGATGTGAATGTTCAAACGAGGCCCATTTGCTTCGGCCGCGCTCTGAGCGTTGATCGCACCGCGCTGCTGATCGATGAAAGCGACGAGCTTGTTGGCGGCGGCCTCCAACTCGGCGTCGGGTCCGCTCAACGTGAAGGCGATTGGATCCCCACCTTCACCTTGGACTTGATAGACCGCACCCGGAACCGTCCAGCCCAATTTCCGCGCGTCGGCCAGAACCCGGTTGGTCTCCTTGCGGCGCTTCTTGTCGAGGATGAGCGTAAAGCGAGCGACGTGGCCGCCGATGACGCTGCCGAACCCGGAGGGTTTGCTGCCGACAACGCTCGAGACGGACTCCACCGCGTCGATCTTCAGCAGCTCTCTCTCGAGCCGCGCCATCCCGACGCCGGTGCTGGCCAAAGGCGTCCCGATATGGTAGGTCAGCGAACCGTGCAGAACGCCGGGTTCGCCGTTGGGAATGAATTCCGTACCGATCTTCGGCCACAGGAAGAGCGAGCACATCGCCAGGGCCGTCGCAGCGGTGAACAGGAGCGACCGCCAGCGCGACGCGACAAATTCGAATGGCCGGCTGCCGCCTCTCCAGATTTTTCGCAGACCCCGCGACAACAACCACGAAACCGCCCACAGCGCCAGCATCAAGAGAATGATGATCGCGTTGATGACCACCGCACCCGGAAGCTGAAGATTCCCAAGGTTGATCGGGGGAGCCAGCAACGTCAGGGAATCCAAGACCAGCACGGCGCACGCAAACGGGACGAAGACGCGGTGGGCGAGAGCCCAGGGAAGCGCTTTGTTCGCGTACCACGCAGCCAGCGCATCGAATGCGCGCTGGAACCAGCGCGCCCATACCGGCACCGCCGGGCTCCGCCTCTTGACCGACCAGCGGCCGGCCAGCAGCGGCGTCAGCGTGAACGAGACGAACAGCGAGAAGAGCGTCGCGACGACGATGACGACGCCGAACTCTCTGAGGTACTTGCCCAGAATCCCCGAGAGGAACGCGATCGGTAAGAAGACGACGACGTCGACGAGCGTGATCGTTATCGCCGCCTGGCCGATTTCCGTGCGGCCGTTGTAGGCCGCTTCGAGCGGTTTTTCGCCCATGTCGCGATGTCGCGTGATGTTTTCGAGGACGACGATCGAATCGTCGACCAAAATACCGATCGTCAGCCCCAGGCCCATCATCGAAATCAGGTCGACGGTGAAGCCCATGAGGCGCATGACGATGAAGGTCGCGAGCAGGGATGACGGGATCGAGATCATGACGACGAGTGCGTTGCGCCAGGCGTGCAGGAAGAGCAGCATCACGATCGCGGTGAGGAAGATGCCCTCGAGCAGGCTCTGCAGAACGCCGTTGATCGAGGCGCGCGTGTAATCGGCCGAGGCTTCGACTTCGAAGAAGGTCACGTCGGGGAAGCGCGTTTTGAAAGCGGCGAATTTGGCGCGAACCGCTTCGGTCGTCTTGATCTCGTCGGCGTCGTTCTGGCGCTGAATGTCGAGACGAATCGACGTCAAGCCGTTGAAATGCGCGGGCCGCCGAATCTCGACGTGCCCGTCGTCGACCTGCGCGACGTCTCCGATCCGCAAGAACTGCGGCGACGCCGGCGTCGTGAGCGGGATGCGCAGAATATCTTGGGGCTGCACGATGTCCGCGTGCACCGAGACGGTCGTTTCCTGGGTCGGCGTATCGATTCGGCCGCCGGGCAGATTTGCGTTGTTGTTGGCGAGCGCCACATCGATGTCGGACAGCGTCGTATGCGTCCCCAGCAACTTGGTTTCGTCGGGGAAGACGTGGATTTCACGCTGGGCGTCGCCCGCCGTGTCGATGCTCACGACCCCCTTCACGCCTTTGAGTTCGGGGACGATACGGTCGGTCACGAGGTCGCTGAGCTCGGCCAGCGACAACCTTTTGCTGCTGACGGTTTCTACAATGATCGGATCGGACGCGGTCGAGGCTTTCTCGACGGTCGGGGGGACGAGATCGCTCGGCATGTTGACGCGCGCGGTGTCGACCCGGCGCTGAACGTCGATCGTCTCGAAGTTGAGATCGGTGTCCAGCTGAAAACGCGCGACGACGACGGCCGTCCCTTCTTGGATGATCGCGCGCATCTGATCCATATTTTCCATGCCGTCGAGTTGGTCTTCGATCGGTTTGACGATCAATTTCTCCATCTCGGCGGGGGCGGCGCCCGGGTAGCCGATGACCACGAAGGCGACCGGAAAGTTGACGTTGGGGAACAGGCTGACGCCGAGCGAAAAATACGACATGACGCCGTACACCGCGAGGCCGATAAAGACCATCGCGGCGATGACCGGGCGCGTGATTGCGAAACGGGTCAGCCACACGGGGCGGGGTCTCCTTCACCTAGGTGGGGACGGTATCGCCCCTAGTACGCCCTACGATTCGCGGAGGTTTCGGCGCCGACCCCGGCCTGGGGCGGGCTATTCCGTCAAAAATTCATCAATTACGGTAACGGTCGCACGAATAGTCCTGGGATTGCTCTTCCTCGTCGCCGGGTTGAGCGAGTTTCTTCTGATCTCCCATCCGCCGCCGGCGCCGCCGGGGTTGGCCGGCACGTTCCAGGCTGTCTTCTTTCAATCGCGTTGGGTCCTGTTCGTCGACGCAGTTGAGTTGATCGCCGGCGCTCTACTCTTGACGAATCGCTTTGTGCCCCTCGCGTTAACCCTGCTTGCAGCGGTCATCGCGAACATTCTTGTTTTTCACATCACGATGGCGCCGAGCGGCATCCTTCCCGGTTTAGTGGCAACGCTGCTGTGGACGCTTGTTGCGTGGAAACATCGCTCGAGTTTCGCGCCGCTCCTCGTTCAAAGGGCGGAACCCGACGCGTCAGACGCTCCTAAATTACTACGCCATAAACTTGCTGCCTGAAAGGAATATGACATGCAGCTCAACCCTTATTTGCACTTCAACGGAAATGCCGAAGAGGCGCTCGAGTTCTATCGCGGAGCACTCGGCGGCGACGTGGAGATCATGCGCTTTGAAGGCTCTCCGGCGGCAGAACATGCTCCGCCAGGCTGGGGCAACAAAGTGATGCACGGTAGGCTGAACACACCCGCGGGGATCGTCATGGCCTCGGACGCGATGGAAGATCACGCACAGAATGCCGGCGACAATTTCTCCATCACCATTCAGACGGAAACCGAGGGCCAAGCCGATTCGATCTTCTCGAAATTGGCGACCGGAGGCACCGTAACGATGCCGCTCGCGCAGACCTTCTTCAGCGCGAAGTTTGGGATGCTCAAAGACAAGTTCGGCGTCGGCTGGATGGTCGTCGCCGGCTAAACGAGTTCGCAGAGCGGTCGCCGTCGCTCAGCCTTTGAGCACGCTTCCTAAGACGAACGCGACGTTCGCCGGCCGCTCTGCGAGGCGGCGCATGAAGTAGGGAAACCAGGTCCGGCCGTACGGCGCCGCAATACGGACGGGATAGCCCTCGGCGAGCAGTTGCCGCTGCAAGCGCGGGCGCACGCCGTACAGCATCTGAAACTCAAATCGCTCGCCGGAACGGAGTGCATTTGCGCTCGCGAACGCGAGCGAGTGCCGAATCGCTTTTTCGTCGTGGGTCGCGATCGCGCAGAAACCGCCGCCGCGCAGCGCGCGTTCGATCAGGCGGGTATACGCAAGATCGACGTCCGCCTTGCGCGGATACGCGACCTCCGGATTCTCGAGATAGGCGCCCTTCACCAGGCGAAGGTTCGGCTGCAGCGGGAGCAGATCGTCGAGATCCCCGAGCGTCCGGTAGAGATAGGCTTGCAGCACGACGCCGACGTTCGTCAACCCCGCGTTTCGCAGGTCGCGATAGATGCGCAGCGTCGGTTCGACGTACCAGGATTCTTCCATGTCGATCCGGATGAACAAGCCGAGCGCCGACGCGAACTCGACGAGTTCTCGGAGGTTCGTCTCCGCGAGCGCTTCGTCGATCGCGAGGCCGAGGTGCGTCAGCTTGAGCGCGACCGTCGCCTTCAGCTTCTCGCCCGCGATGGCGGTCAAGAGCGTCCGATAGTCTGCGACGACCTCGCGCGTCTCGGCTTCGGAGGTTACGCCCTCGCCGAGAATCGCGGCAGCGAGCGTGAATCCGTCCGCATTGAGCCCTCGCGCGATCGGGACGAATTGTTCCAGCCTCTCACCCGCGACGAATCGCGATCCGCCGAGACGCATTCCGAAACGCGCTGCCTGACGATTGAGCCATGCGTTCCGCGACGCCCCCAGCAGTATGGTGCGGCCGAGGGATGCCGGGAAACTCATCGAGAGCCGTTCTCCAAAGTGGTGCGCGAGACTGGACTCGAACCAGCATGCCGGATTAGGGCGCTAGCACCTCAAGCTAGTGCGTCTACCAATTTCGCCACTCGCGCACAAGAGTGCTCCGGCCCGCTTATGCGACGCGCCGGGCCGCCCGACCTACTTGAGCTTGGGGTCGAGCGCGTCGCGGAGACCGTCGCCCAGGTAGTTGACGGCGAGTACGGTGACGAGGATGCAAAGGCCGGGGAAGATCGCGACCCACGGCGCGATCGTCATATTGGACTCGGCGTTGGCGAGCATGTTACCCCACGACGCCGTCGGCGGCTGAATCCCGAAGCCGAGAAACGAGAGCGTCGACTCCAAGATGATGACGTTGGCGATTTCGAGCGTCCCCTGCACGATGATCGGAGCGACCGCGTTCGGCAAGAGGTGCCGGAAGATGATCCGTCCGTCGCGCCCGCCGATCGCGCGCGCGGCCTCGCAGAATTCTTTCTCGCGCAACGAGAGGAACGAGGCGCGCACGAGACGCGCCACCGCGGGCCAGGTCAGTATACCGATGATCACGACGATGACGCCGAAACTCAAGCTGGCGCGGGTCGACGTCGCGGCGACGATCGCCGTAAGGACCAGCAACAGCGGCAAGAGCGGGATCGAAAGGAAGACGTCGGTCAGCCGCATCAGCGCGTAGTCCACCCAGCCGCCGTAGTAGCCGGCGATCGCGCCGAGGACCGTCCCGATGGTCAGTTCCATCAGTACCGCGAAGATCGCGACTTGCAGCGAGATCTGCGCCCCGAAGACGAGGCGGGCCAGCAGATCGCGTCCATTCTCATCGGTACCGAGGAGATGCCCCGCGATGCCGGGCGCCAGCGGATAGCCCTGCCAATGGACTTGATCGATCGCATTGGGGTCTTGCAGGTGCAGCAGCGGCGCGAAGATCGCAACCAGTGAAACCAACCCGATCACCACCGCGCCGACGGTCGCCAACCGGTGCCGGCGGAAACGTTTCCAAACGCCGTGGCGCTCGATCCGAAAATCGGCATCGTCGGCGGCCATGGCGAGCGTGCGTGGATCAAGAGCCGTAGCCATCAGTCGTATTTCACTCTCGGGTCGAGCCAGGCGTACGCGACGTCGGCGAGGAGGTTGAAAAAGACGACCAGGAACGAGACCATCATGAGATAGCCCATCAGCAGCGAGAAATCGAACTGACCGAGCGCGTTGATGAAGAGCCGGCCCATCCCGGGCCAGGCGAAGATCGTCTCCGTGACGATCGCACCCGCGACCAAGCCCGGCAGCGAGAGCGCCACGATGGTGACCACCGGAATCAAGGCATTTTTCAAGCCGTGACGGACGATGATCCGCACCCGGTCCAGGCCCTTGGCGGCTGCGGTGCGCATGTAGTCGGTCCTAATCACTTCGAGCATCGAGCTGCGAGTGAAGCGGCTAAAGGTCGCGAGGAAGAGCAGGCTCAACACGAGCGCCGGCAAGATGACGTGCTGGATGCGGTCGCCGATGTTGAAGGTGTCTTCGGAGCTGATGCCGGCCGACGGCAGCGCGACGTGGTAACCGAACGCGGTTATCCCGTTGACCGCAAACGCGAGCTGCATCATGAGCGCGAACCAGAAGACGGGCATCGACTGCCCGAAGAAAGCGAAGGTCGTGATGACGTAGTCGAGCAGCGTGTAGGGCTTGACCGCAGCGATGATCCCAAACAGGATGCCGAGGAAAATTGCGATCGTAAAGGCGGTGCCCATCAAGAAGAGCGTCGCGGGCATCCGCTCGAGGATCGCGGTCGTGACGTATTCGGAATTCGAGGTCGAGTAGCCGAAGTCGCCGGTGGCCACCTTGGAGAGCCAGCCGAGATATTGCTTCCACACCGGCTGGTCGAGGCCGAGGTTGTGGCTCAGGCGTTGGATGTCGGCTTGGGTGATGTGCGGATTCTGCAGATACGGTGCAAGCGGCCCGCCCGGCGCATTGTGCAGGATCGTAAAGATGATGATCGAGATCAGAACCAGGAGCGGAATCGCTTCCAAGCTCCTGCGCACCACGTAGTTGAACAGTCTACTCGCCCTCCGGGCCGGTTCGGCAGCAGCCGTTAACGGGCGCCGCGAGCGATTCCTGGTCGCTCGCCGCTTTTGAGTTATTTTTGAGAAACCGTGAGGCCCAGAAGCGCGCGCGCCTCGGACGGCGTTGCGAGCGGACGACCCAACTCGCCCGCCAAACGCGCAACGCGCGCCACCAGCTCGTCGTTGGACGCGAGCCGGCCCTTCGCATAGTAGATGTTGTCCTCGAGCCCAACCCGGACGTGGCCGCCCAGCGCGAGCGCCGCGAGGGTCATCGCAAGTTGGGCGCGTCCGATCCCGGCGACCGACCAGGTGCAGCCGGGCGGGAGCGCGTCGACGAGGTGCGTCAAATTGCGAACCTCCGCCGCGAGACCACCCGGAACGCCCAAGACGAAATCGACGTGGGACGGAAACTGGATGAGGCCCTCCCGCGCGAGGCGCTTCGCATTGTCGAGCTGTCCGGCATCGAAGATTTCGAGCTCGGGGACGACGCCGAATTTCTGCATCTCGCGCGCGAGAGCGCGCATGATTGGAAATGAATTTTCAAAGATCTCGTCGCCGAAGTTCACCGTACCGCAGGTCAGCGTCGCCATCTCGGGACGAAGGCGCAACGGCGCGGCTCGTTCTTCGAGCGTCATCCCGATCGCGCCGCCGGTCGTGAACTGCACGATCAACTCGCTCTGCGCGCGGATCGCTGCGAGCGCTTGCGCGAACCGCTCGACGTCGCTCGTGTTCGTTCCGTCGTCGTTGCGACAATGGACGTGGATGATCGAGGCGCCTACCGCTTGGCAGCGCGCCGCCGCCTCGCCGAGTTGTCGCGGTGTTACCGGCAGATGCGGCGTCTGCTCGGGGCGCAGCTCCGCGCCGACGGCTGCGACGGTAACGATCAGTGGTTGCATTGGCCGGAAGCGTTCCGGCGAGCCAGGGGCGAACCTGCGCGCATGCGTCTCTTAAAAGGCCTCTTCGCGATCCTCCTGACGCTGGTATTCGTCGCGCTCGTTGCGGCTGGAGTCGTCTGGTTCCGGGCCGAGCAGATCATCGGGGCGCGCGTGCAACTTCCGGCGATCGCCTTTAGCGCCGACGGCGGCGACCCGGCGCGCGGCGCGCACATCGCCGGCAGCATCTCGGGCTGCACCAATTGTCACGGGCAGAATCTGGCCGGCGGCCCGCTCATCGTCGCTCCTGCGATGGCGATTCTGTACGCTTCGAATCTCACCAAGGGTTCGGGCGGCGTCGGCGAGCGGTACAGCGACGTCGACTACGAGCGCGCGATTCGCCACGGCATCCGGCCCGACGGCAGCAAGCTCATGATCATGCCTGCGACGGCATATCAGTTCATGAGCGACCAAGACTTGCGCGACGTCATCGCGTTCGTGCGCGGCAGCCCGCCGATCGCAAATGCGACCGAGCTACGCCGAATCGGACCCGTCGGCCACGTCCTGATCGCCCTCGGCGCGCTTCCCTTTGCCGCCGACAAGGTCGATCACACCGCATCGCATCCCGCGGCGCAAGCGCCGGCCGTCGACGTCGCGTATGGACGGTACCTCGCGCACATCGCCGCCTGCTTCGATTGTCACGGCCCGAACTTGGCCGGCGGCCACTACGCAGGCCCGCATGACGTTCCGGCAGCGGCCAACATCACGCCGGGTGCGATCGGATCGTGGACCTTGGATGACTTCAAACTGACGATCAAGACGGGCCGCGACCCGAGCGGACACGTGCTCGACTCGTTCATGCCCTGGCGCAGCCTCGCGCTCATGAGCGACGACGAGTTCAACGCCCTCTACGCGTTCCTGCGCAGCGTCCCCCCGGTCAGCCCGCAGAAGTAATCTCTTCGCCCGCAAAAACGTCGAACGTCGGCAAGCCCGTCGCGGCTGCCACCGCGCGCAAAAAACCTTTCGCGTCGTAGCGCCCTTCGGGGCCGCTCGGCGCGACGGTACAGGCGACGGGTTTCAACGGCCGCTCGCAGCGCAGGACGAGCCGGGACGCAAGCGAGAGAAACGTCTTGCCGCCGAACGCGATCTGCGTCGGATCGCCGACGACGACTTGGCGCCGTTCGCCTTCGCGTGCCAGACGCTCGGCGTGCGTCGCCGTCAGCCCTCCCTCGATGCGCAACGCCGCCCGATCTGCCTCCGGCTCGGGGAGGCGCAGTCGTTCGACGAGCGCGCGGATCTCGTCGACCGCCGCGCTTTGCGTCGGCGCCGTCGCGCCGACGGCGACCACGATCGCGTCGCCGCGTTCGCGCAGCGCCGCCAATCGATCGATGGCGCCGTCGATGACGACGAACTCGGCGCGGCGCGCCAGCGATCGTGCGATGCGGTCGAGGGCGCGCGCGCTGGACGGCCCGGCGATTTCGAAGTAGCCGGCGCCGCTCACGCGGGCGACGACGATCGGGCCGAGCGCGCCGCGCTCGCCGGTCTCCTCGACAATCTCGAGCGCCGCGCCGGCGCCCAGCAGCACCTCCGCCGTCGCCAGCAACGTCCGCGCGTAAAGGAAGAAACGCGGCTTCGGTCCGCCGTCGATGACGTCGTACGTCTCACCGTCGCGGCCCGCCGAACAGAGTCCGAAGAGGGTCCCTTCTTGCCGAAGCGCCGCGCAGATTGCGGCGACGTCGGCCGACTTGCCCGCGTTCTTGCTCGTCCCGACGACGGCGATCGACTGCGCCCCCGAGGTGCGCGCCAGCTCCAGCAGCCGCGCCCCGGCGTTCATCGGGCGACGCGCTCGAACAGGTCGATGCCGTCGTCGCTCGACACCAAACGATAGCGTCCGGTTCGAAGTCCTGCGAGCAGCACCGGACGGATGTCGGCGACCCACCACGCCGAGTAATAGCTGCGGTCGAACAGCGCGAAGCGCGGATTGCGTTTGAGGCCGAGCGAGGCGTTGGGATCGAAGCCGAGGTGCGCGTAGATCTCGTCGTGCGTCCCGACCTCGAGGTCCGGCGGAAGCTTCGCGAGCACGCGCTCGAGCGCGGCGTCGTGCGCGATTCGCGGGCCGAGGAAATGGCCCCAGTGGGTTGGACTCGCGAACGCCAGGATCGCGAGGCACAAGAGCATCGACGCGCGCACGAGGTTGAACGCCAAACGCGGCTTTCGATCGTGGAGGCGCTCGATACCGAAGACGTATGCGCCGAGCACGTAGGGAATCCACACGGCCGCATAATGCTGCCCCATCGTGTACGTCAGCGACTCGTGCGAGAGCAGACATTCCGCAAACCCCGGGAGTGCGAGCAGAAAAGCCGGCGTCGCGAGCGCCGCGAACGTCAACGGGACGAGCGCTTCCAGAAAATACGCCGGCCGGCCGATCGACCACCAGGCCGCCGTGCCGCGCGGATCGACGACCGAACTCCACACGTAGAAATGCAGCGGGTGCCACGCGTCGTGCGCGCCCGCGAGCGGGCGCACGACGCCGAAATAGAGCGCGAACGTGGCGAGCGCGGCGATCCCGGCGCCGGCGCTGAACGCGATGCCGGCCGGCTCGCGACGGCGCCAAAAATAGACGATGCCGAAGAGCGCGCCGAACGCGAGGATGAGTCCCTGATCCTCTTTAATCGCGAGCACGACGGCGACGAAAAGCGCGGCCCAGCCGAAGCGCCGTCCGTCGACCGCCCAGAGCAGCCACAACGTCGCTGCGGTCGCAAACCCAAGTTCGTGGAAATCGGTGAACGTGACGCCGGCCAGCGGTGGATAGAGCGCGCCGACCAGCGCGATCCCGAGGGCGACGCGTTCGGGCAAACGGCGCTTCGCAAGCAGATACAGCGGCGGGATGGCGAGCGCGCCGGCGGCTGCCTGGATCGCGACCAGCGCCCGCGGCGAGTGCGTCGCGAGCAGCAACGGCGCGCAGAGGTACAAGATCGGCGAAAAATGGAAGGTGAAGTGGCTGCCGCCTTCCACCGTATTCGTGAAGCCGTGAAAAACGCTCGCGATGCTCTGCGTGAACAAACCCAGATCGGCGCCCGAACGATACGTCAGGTAACGATCGGCGCCGAGCACGAAATAGAGCGTCGCGTAGGCCGCGGTTACGAACCAAACGCGGCCGAGCGGCGTCATCCGACGTTGAAGTATTTCAGCCCGGCGAACAGCAGGCCGGTGACGATCAACGCCATACCACCGAAGATTCCCGCGCGCTCTTCCGCCTTCGCTCCGAGGACGCTGCCCAGCTTCAGCCCCAGCGCCGTCGCCGCGATCGAGACGCACGCGATCACCAGCAAGGTTACGACCAGCGGTACTCCGATGTAGACGATCGAGAATCCGATGCCGAGTGAGTCGAGGCTGAGCGACAACGAGGCGACGAACAACCCGTAACCGCGCGAGAGGTCGAAATGCTCCTTGGCTTCACGCAGCGTTTCGACGACCATATAAACGCCGATCCCGACCAGCGCCGCGAAGCCGAGGTACCCCGCGACCTCGCCGAGCAGCTTGCCGGTCAGCGTCCCGAGTCCGGCGCCGATCAGGTTCATCGTCACCTCGGCCGTCGCGAAGGCCAAACCGATGCGAATCCTGCCGGAAGTCTGACCGCGCATTCCGACGCCGACGCAGACGGCGAAGACGTCGAGCGCGAGGGAACCGGCGACGAGCGCGACGCGCAACGCGGCGAGAAGCATTCGCCGCAACTACTGTGGGATGCCGCAAGAATCCCGGGCTCGGAGAAAGCTTAGGCGCTGATCGTGGTGACCGGGCCGCCCAGCAGAAAGCCGACGGTTCCGCGCAGTTGTGCGAGCGTGAACGGCTTATTGAGGAAGGCGTCGGCGCCGGCCTCGCGCGCGCGTACGTCGACCGAAGAGCGGTCGTGACCGCTGATGATCAAAATCGGCGTCTTTTGCAAGCTCGCTTCGGTCGCCCGAACGCGCTTGACGAACTCGAGTCCGGTAATCCCCGGCAGCATAAAATCGGAGATGATGACGTCGAAGGGCGCTTCGTGGGCGAGTAGCGCGAGGGCGCTCTCGGCATCGTGCACGGTCGTGACCTCTGCCACCGGACGAAGCACCAGCGCCAAGAGCGAACAAACCGCAGCATCGTCGTCGGCGACCAAAACCCGTTTGAGCGCCGGTATACCGGCGGCCAGTGGTTCCACCCAAAGGGTTTCGGCGTTTCTGGTCAACGCCGCCTCGGCAACGAGACGCGGGGTCGGTTAAGTTTCTGTAGGGATGGGCGGCGCGAGCCTCGCAGAGCGCTCAAATGACGCCGATGCGCGCCGCACTCTTGGTTCTACTCGTCCTTTTCCTGGCTCCCGTCGTGAATTTACTGCTCGCCGTCCCGCCTCGGGAAATCGCAACTGCGCTTAGCGCGAAGCAGACGCTCGACGCGATGCGCGTCTCGCTTTTCGCGTCGCTCGCGGCCGTCGGCGTGGCGAGCCTCTTGGGTGTACCGGCGGCGTACGCGTTGTCGCGCGCAACGCAAACGTGGCGCACCGTTTTCTTGTTCTTGCTTGCGCTCCCGCTCGCGCTCCCGCCAATCGCTTCGGGGATTCTGCTGCTCGGCGTATTCGGCGCGCGGCGTCCAATCGGGGCGTGGCTCTCGGGTCACGGCGTCGGCGTCGTCGATACATTTGCGGGCGTGGCGATCAGCGAGTTCTTCGTAGCGGGCTCGCTCGTCGCGATCGCGGCGACGGCGGCGTTCAGCGAAATCGATCCAACCTACGAAGAAGCCGCGCGCACGCTCGGCGCCTCGCCCGCGCGCATCTTTTTACGGGTCGCGCTTCCGCTGGCGGCGCCGGGAATCGTCGCCGGCATCTTGCTTGCGTGGCTGCGCGCCTTAGGGGAATATGGGGCGACGTCGGTGGTCGCCTACCATCCGGCCTCGCTGCCGATCGAACTGTACGTCGCACTCTCTGCCGACGGCGTGACGCGGGCGCTGGCGCTGGCCGAGGCGTTTTTCGTACTGACATGGGTCGCGGTCGGTTCGGTCTGGCTGCTGCGCAGGAGACTCGCCTAGCGTGAGCTTCCAAAGCCGCTTCTTCTTTCTGGCGAAGCGGTTCGTCGCCGGCGAGACGATCGAGTCGGCGCTCGAGGTCGTGCGGGCGCTCAACGCGCGCGGGATGACCGCGACCCTCGATTTCTTGGGTGAGGACGTCACCGACTGGAAAGAGGCTCGTCACATCCGCGACGTCTACCTTGAGATGCTCGGCGCGATCGAGAGAGCCGGCGCCGGAAGCAACGTCTCGGTGAAATTGACGGCGCTCGGCCTAACGCTCGGGGTCGAACGCTGCACGACCTTTTTGACCGACATCGTGGAACGCGCCGCGGCTTTGAACGATCCCTTCGTCCGCATCGATATGGAAGGCTCGGCCGTAACGCAGACGACGCTCGACGTCTTCGAGCGCGTCTTTGCGAGCCGGCGCAACGTCGGCCCGGTGATCCAGGCCTATTTGCGACGCTCGCCGCAGGACGTCGAGCGCGCGATCGCGCTCATCGATGACGGGCTGATTCCCCTGCACCGTCTGATCACCCTGTCTCTTATACACAT
>DHWK01000107.1:0-263 GCA_002413145.1 bacterium UBP12_UBA5184 | reverse complement strand
GACGTCGAGCGCGCGATCGCGCTGAATGCTCGGGTGCGGCTCTGCAAGGGCGCCTACCGCGAACCTCCCGAGATCGCCTATTCTGCGATGGCGACCATCCGGCGCGAATATCTGCGCTTGGCGGAGGCGCTGCTCTCGCGCGGCCAGTATCCCGGGATCGCGACCCACGACGAAAGCTTGATCGCCGCGGTCACGGCGTTCGCCGCCGAACGCGGCATCGGCCCCGAACGCTTCGAGTTTCAGCTCCTCTTCGGCGTGCGCCC
>DHWK01000070.1:7014-7161 GCA_002413145.1 bacterium UBP12_UBA5184 | reverse complement strand
ATTGATGCGCGCGATCCAGAGCGAGCGGAAATCGCGTTTGCGGACGCGCCGGTCGCGATAGGCGTAGCTGAGCGAGTGGAGGAGCGCCTCGTTCGCCAGGCGGTAATTGCGGCGCCGCCCGGCCCGGAAGCCCTTGACGAGCTTCAT
>DHWK01000070.1:6438-6850 GCA_002413145.1 bacterium UBP12_UBA5184 | reverse complement strand
CGGAAGCCCTTGACGAGCTTCATTACCTTGCGGCGGTTTTTCATTTTGTTGAGTCCGCGCTTTACGCGTGCCATGTTCGAACGCTCCTATAGCAGATAGGGGATTTGCGCGGCGAAGCGCCTGAGATCGCCGGCGAAGACCGGCTGGTCCTTACGAAACTTCCGCTTGCGCTTCCGAGACTTCTTGCTCAGAATGTGGCCGCAACCGCTGAACTGGTGGCGATGCGTGACCTTGCCGTTCGCGCTGACCTTGACGCGTTTGGCGGTTCCGCGATGCGTCCTAATCTTAGGCACTTGAGGCGACTCCTTCGGGGGCTGCGCCCTTTTCGGGGTGCAGCATTGAGGTGAATTTCGGTGGGCCGGTCGGCACCGGGCGGGGGGCGAGGATCATGAACATGTTCTTGCCTTCGAGT
>DHWK01000070.1:5954-6348 GCA_002413145.1 bacterium UBP12_UBA5184 | reverse complement strand
TCGCGGCCCCGAAACATGATCGTGACTTTGACTTTCCCGCCGTCGAGCAGAAGACGTTCGGCCATTCTGGCCTTAGTCTCGTAGTCATGCTGCTCGATCTTGGGACGGAGTTTGACTTCTTTGAGTTCCCAGTTTTTCTGCTTCTTGCGAGCGTCTCGATCTTTCTTCGACTGTTCGTACTTGAGCCGTCCGTAGTCGCTGACGCGGCAGACCGGAGGGACTGCCGTCGGCGAAACCTCTATGAGGTCGAGGCCCTTCTGCCGCGCTAAAGCGAGTGCGTTTTCGGTGGGCATGACGCCGAGTTGGTTGCCTTCGTCGTCGATTACGCGAACCTGACGAATCCGAATCTGGTCGTTTACGCGCAGCGGTCGTGCTATTGCAAAAGCTCCCTTAA
>DHWK01000070.1:5384-5765 GCA_002413145.1 bacterium UBP12_UBA5184 | reverse complement strand
CATCCGGTGAGAGCCTTTGCGCTCTGCTTCGGCTCGCCGAGCATACAGGAAGCGTCCATAGCCGTCAAGGTTAGGGAGCAGAACCGCTGGGTACGGCCTGAACGTGCCCGAGCCCGCACCCACAAAGAGGCGGCAAACCGCCGTGCCCTCCGCACCGGGCGCTCGGGAAACCGCGTTTGGCAAGGAGCGCAACCCGATCTTGCGCTTCTTGCGCATCCTCGGGCCCGGCATCACGGTCGGCGCCTCGGACGACGATCCCTCCGGCATTGGGACCTACGCCGTCGCGGGCGCCACCCTGGGCTATGCCACGCTCTGGACGATGCTCGCCACGGTCCCGCTGATGACCACCGTGCAGTACATCTCGGCCAAAATCGGCCTATC
>DHWK01000070.1:0-5266 GCA_002413145.1 bacterium UBP12_UBA5184 | reverse complement strand
TTCGCCGCCGGCGCCGACATCGGCGCGATCGGCGCGTCGATCAATCTCTTGGCTCCCAAGGTGCCGATCGCGGCGCTGATCATTCCGGTCGGCCTCGCACTGCTTGCTCTTCAGATCTGGGGCTCGTACCGTCTGATTGCCGACATCTTCAAATGGCTGTGCCTGGCGCTCTTCGCCTACGTTGCGGCGTCGTTCTTCGTCCATCCCAATTGGTCCGAAGTGTTGCACAACACGTTCGTTCCGCACGTATCGTTGAACGCCGCCTTCTTGACGACGCTCGTCGCGTTGCTGGGCACGACGATCTCACCGTACATGCTCTTTTGGCAAGCGCGGCAAGAGGTCGAGGAAGACATCGCGCTCGGCCGCCGCAAACTCTGGCAGCGGCGCGGAACGACGCCGCGCGAACGCTTCTACGCGCTCATCGACATCGCCGTCGGGATGTTCTTCTCCAACTCCGTCGCGTACTTCATCATCCTAACGACTGCCGCGACGCTCTTCATTTCAGGGAACCATCACATCGCGACCGCAGCGGACGCCGCGAAAGCGCTCGTTCCGATGGCGGGGAAATACGCGGAGTGGCTGCTGGCGGCGGGGATGATCGGCGCGGGCGCGCTCGCGGTTCCCGTGCTGACTGCGTCGTCGGCGTACGCGCTGGCCGGCGCGTTCGGCTGGAAACTCGGCCTTGGCGAGCGTCCCGGACGCGCGCCGCAATTCTACGGCATCATCGCCGTCTCGATGCTGGTCGGCATGGAGATCAACTTCTTGGGCATCGGCCCGGTCGCCGCGCTCTTTTGGAGCGCCGTGCTCAACGGCTTCCTCGCGCCGGTCGTGCTGGCGGTGCTGATGGTGATGTCCGGCAATCCCAACATCATGAAAGAATGCGTCAACGGGCCCGTCGCGACCGTCCTCGGTTGGGGGACGACGCTCGCGATGACCGCCGCGGCCGTCGCGCTCGTCGTCCTTTGGGGCAAATAGGAGTCCTAGTTCGTCGTCGTCAGCTCGGTTGGGATTCCGAGGAACGGACGCGGGTCGAAGTGCGGCTTGCCGTTGTGCGAGGCGATCGCCGCAAGGACTAAGTCGAGCGCTTTGTCCATTTGCGGATCGAGGCCGGCCTTGACGTCCTGCGGCGCGATGTCGACGTCGAAGTCGGGATCGGTGCCGTAATTCTCGACACGCCACCCGACGTCGACGAACCAGAACGAGAACTCGGGTTGCGTCGTAATGGTGCCGTCGACGAGCCGATGATACGGATTGATGCCGATCACGCCGCCCCAGGTGCGCTTGCCGACCAGCGGTCCGAGCTTGTAGAGCTTGAAACAGTGGCTGAAGATGTCGCCGTCCGAACCTGCGAACTGGTTGGTCAGCGCGACGAGGGGGCCGGAGACGGATTCGGGCGGATAGGGTTGTGGCGGTCCCCAGCGCGTCACGTCGTAGCCGACCCGTTTGCGGGCGAGCTTCTCGAGCAAGAGCGGGGAGACGTGGCCGCCGCGATTGTAACGGACGTCGACCACCAGACCGTCGCGATTGAATTCCGACAAGAAGCCGCGATGGAATTCGGCGAAGCCCCACGGTCCCATGTCGGGGATGTGCACGTAGCCGACGCGGCCGGCGGTGCGCTCGTGAACGAGCCGCCGGTTGGCATCGACCCACGCGCGGTAGCGCAACATTCGTTCGTCTTTGAGCGCGCGAACGATCACGCGCCGCCGCTTCTTCCCCGAAGCGATGGTCAGTTGCACGTCGCGGTCGGCCGCGTTGACGAGCAGTTGGTCGAGCGGCGCTTCGCGCGTCGCCGTTCGCCCGCCGACGGTGACGATCACGTCGCCCTCCCGAATATCGAGGCCCGGCTCGGCCAACGGCGAGTCGCTCTCGCGGTTCCACGAATCGCCGCGGTAGATCTTGAGGATGCGATAGCCTTCCGCTTCCTGATCCCAAGCCAGGTCGGCTCCCAGAAAGCCGCGCCGGTATTCCGGCGGGCGGCGGTGGTCGCCCCCGATTTCATAGGCGTGCGACGTCCCGAGTTCGCCGAACATCTCCCACATCACGTCGGAGAGATCGGCGCGCGTCCGAACGAGCGGCAGCAACCGAGCGTAGCGCTCGCGCACCAGATTCCAGTCGATGCCCGTCATCGATTCGTCCCAGAACTGTTCGGTTTGCATCCGCCACGCTTCGTGATACATCTGCGCCCACTCGTCGCGCGGTTCGACCTGCACGCTGGCGCGCCGCAAATCGAGCCAACCGCTGCGCCGGCCCGGCTGATCGTCGTGCGGACGGTCGCCCTCGTCCTGAGCTTCGGGCAGCTCGAGCAGCGCATCGATCGCGCGCATCCGTTCGCGGCTGCGATAGACCAGCGTCCGGTGGTCGGAACCGAGCCGGATTTCGGCGACGTCCTTTTGTACCGTCACTTGTCGCTGCTGCTCGAAGTCGTACGCTAACAGCGTTCCGAGTTCGTCTTCCTCTTCCCAGTTGCGGCCCTCAGGTTTGATGCCTTTGACCGGGAAGAGCGTGAACAGCACGCGCCCGCGCGTCGCGACGATCTGCTCGTAGTTTCCCTCCTCGACCGGAAAGCCCAGAATTCTGCCGCCGATGCCGTCGAAGTCGATCTCGACGCGGACCGGTTTGCCGTCGTCCTTCTTGCGATTGTCGTCCTCGCCGCCGCCTTTGTCTTTGTGCAGCGGCGCGGGCTTGGGGACGAACGGCGACGGAACGTCGGCCCGCAAGGTGACCACGAAAGGACGCGACGCCTGCGGAAAACTCAAATCGAATTGCAACGCGTCGTAGACCGGGTTGAAATCCCGCGTCGAGATGAAGTACAGATAGTTGCCTTCGGGATCCCAGACCGGCGATTCGTCGCCGCGTAGGAGCGGCGTCACATCGTGGACGGCTCCCGATTTGACCTTCGCGATGCGGACGATCGCAACGTCCGCCGTCGCGACCGGATCGTGTTGGACGGCGGCGCAGTACGCGAGCCAGCGACCGTCCGGCGAGAAGGCCAAGTCGTGGATGCGCGCCGCCGGGCTCTTGTCGATGACGCGTAGGCGGCGCTCCGCCAGGTCGACCAGCAACAATTCGTTGCGATGGTTTGCGACCGCGACGACGTCGGCGGTCGGCGAGGCGGCGAGCTCGGTGACGCGTCCGATGTCGTCGCTGGTCGCAACGACGCGGTTCTCGCCGCGCGCGTCGCGAATTTCAAGGTGTTCGTTGCCACCTTCGTCGCTGACGCAGACCAAGCGTTTGCCGTCGTGAAGCCACTCGCTTTGGCGATAACGGACGCGGCTGCCGGCGCCGTGTTCGACGACGGCCTCTTCCCATAGCGGCATCGTGAACGGGCGGCCGCGGGAGATCAGCGCGAGCGCGGTGCCGTCGGGGCTCGGCGCAAAATGTTCGAGTCCGTCGGCGACGTCGACGAAACGCCGGACCGTTTGGGGAGCCGGCGACGGCGCTTCGACGGCGACGCGCGAGACGCGGTCGGTCTCGGCGTCGAGCCGATGGAGTTGGGCGCCCGCGGTGTAGGCGATCGTTTTGCCGTCGGTCGAGGGGAAGCGAACGAAGTATTCGGTTTCGTGCGTATGGCGGCGGAGATCGTCGCCGTCGGGTTGCACCGAATAGATATTTCCGACGCCCTCGTGATCGGATAAGAAGTAGATGCGTTCGCCGACCCACATCGGCCAGCACATATTTCCTTTGAGCGAGAGGGGACGCGAAAAGCGGCCGGTGCCCTCTGCGTCGACCCAAATGTCGCCCGCCGTCCCGCCACGATAACGTTTCCAGCGCGCGGGATCGTCGTTGTTGCGGCCGATGGCGAGACGGCCGTCGCGATGCAGCGAGAGCGAACGCATGTTGCCGAGCTCGAGCGGGCGCGGCGTTCCACCGTCCTTCGAGACTGCAAAGCCTTGCGTCTCGCGCAAAAACGGCGAGCCGCTGTCCGAGACGAACAGGATGTCTGCGCCGTCGGGGGTCCAAGCGCTGATGACGCATATCTCACCGCCCAAGAACGTGAGCCGCCGCGGGCTTCCGCCGCCGGCCGGCATGACGTAGACTTCGGGGTGGCCTTCGTCGCGGCCGACGAACGCCAGCAGCGTACCGTCCGGCGAAAGGCGCGGCGTCGAAACCTCGCCCGGACTCGCCGTGAGGCGTCGCGCCACGCCGCCGCCGAGGGGGACCGTCCAGACGTCGTCCTCACAGACGAACGCGAGGGTCTCGCCCGAGACGCTTGCAAACCGATAATATCCGCTTTGATTCACGGAGACTTGATACGCGAAGAGCGCGTCGTTTCCGCCCGGGACGGGGCTCGGCGGCCCGCGAGACGGCAACGCGAGCGAGGCCGTCGAACGCGCCTGGGCATGCGCGAACACCTCGTCGAGAAGTATTTTCGCTACCGGCGCCGCTACGTCGATCACATCTTGAACGAAGCCCCGCAGCGCGCGTTATTGGCCGTCGTCTCCGAAGTGGCGAGGCTCGCCTTCGTCGCGACCGGTTCCACGCTGTGTGCGCTCATCTTGTGGTTCCTCACGCTCGGGGCGTTGACCAAGCCGTCGGGCTGGAGCGCGTGGTCGATTCCGTTCGCCGCCCTCGCGGCGTTCGCGACGCTCGCCGCGGCCGGCGCGCTGCGCGGCGCGCTTACGGCGTTGTTCGATCGGCCGCGCGTCGCGTCGCTGGTCGCGGGATCTCAACGACGTTGATGGACGAGCGCGATCGCGACATCCTGCGACTCTTCGAGGCGCACAGTCCGCGCGGGCTGGCGCGTGCGATCAGCCGCGCCGAGTCGGGCCGCGGAGCGGCGCTGATACACGCGCTCTTCCCGCGCAGCGGAGCCGCTACGACGATCGGACTGACCGGACCGCCGGGTGTCGGGAAATCGACTTTGTCGTCGGCCCTGGTGAAGACCGCACGTGCTTCCGGAAAATCGGTCGGCGTCGTCTCGGTCGATCCGTCGAGCCCGTTCACACACGGCGCGCTGCTCGGCGACCGGATCCGGCTCAGCGACCACTTCCTNNNGCGATCCTCGGCGATCGCATCCGTCTGACCGAGCACTTCACCGATCCCGACGTCTTCATTCGCTCGATGGCGAGCCGCGGCCATTTGGGCGGCTTGGCCGGCTCGACGGGCGACGCGGTCACGTTCATGGACGCCTTCGGACTCGGCGTGGTCTTGATCGAAACGGTCGGAGTCGGTCAGTCGGAGATCGAGATTGCCGAACTCGCCGATACGACGATCGTCGTCTTGCAGCCGGGCAGCGGCGACTCGGTCCAACTCTTGAAGGCCGGCA
>DHWK01000133.1:3664-9545 GCA_002413145.1 bacterium UBP12_UBA5184 | reverse complement strand
CACGGCGGCCACCTCACGCACGGCACCAAGGTCAGTTTCAGCGGCAAACTCTATAACGCGGTCGCCTACGGCGTGCGGCGCGACACCGAACTCATCGACTACGATCAAGTTCGCAGCCTCGCGCGCGCGCACAAACCGAAACTGCTCATCGCCGGCGCGAGCGCCTACCCGCGCACGATGGACTACGCGCCGCTCGCCGAGATCGCGCAAGAAATCGGCGCGACGCTTTTAGTGGACATGGCGCACATCGCCGGGCTCGTCGCGGTCGGACTGCACCCGTCGCCCGTCCCGCTTGCCGATTTCGTGACGACGACGACGCACAAGACGCTGCGCGGCCCGCGCGGCGGCCTCGTCCTCTGCAAGACCGCGTTTGCGCCGGCGCTCGACAAGAGCGTCTTCCCCGGAATCCAGGGCGGCCCGTTCATGCACGCGATCGCCGCCAAAGCGGTCGCCTTCGGCGAAGCGCTGCAGCCCTCGTTCAAAGAGTACCAGGTGCAAGTGATCGCGAACGCTCGCGCGCTGGGCGACGAACTGCAGCGCGCCGGCGCGCGGCTGGTCGGCGGCGGCACCGATACGCACCTCCTGCTCGTCGACCTCACGCCGCGCGAGCTGACCGGCAAAGCGGTCGAAGCCTACCTCGACGAGATCCGGATCACCGTCAACAAGAACGCGATCCCGTTCGATCCGCAGAAGCCGATGGTCACCAGCGGCATTCGCATCGGGACGCCGGCGATCACGTCGCGCGGGATGGGGGAAGCCGAGGCGCGTGAGATCGGCAGGATCATCGGCGAGGCGCTCGCCGACGTCGGCGAGCGCGCGAAGATCGAAGCCCTGCGCGGCCGCGTCGCCGAACTCACCTCCCGCTTCGACGTCCCTTGAAGTGCAAAGCGTCGACGTCTCGCTGACGCCTGTCCGAATCGTCATGAGAGCGATTAGGATTCGTTGATTTGACGCCAGAACGCTCGAACGTCGCTGCGGTCGAGACCGGCGGGCTCGACGATGCGCGCGCGGGGGAGACCGGTGATGTCGATGTTGCACCCTTGCCAGCCGGCTCGGCGCGCGTCGGGCCCGAGTTTTTCGCGAGGTACGACCCGATCTTCAGTGATCAACCGGCCGGGAACCGCCTCGACGAAGATGACCGTGTGATAGCGCGGGTCGTATTCGACGAGGACGAACTCCGGCATCAACTGATCGCGCACGGCCGCGATCGTTGGACCGAAAGCCGCGCCTTGCAGCGTCGTCTTGAACCGATTCTTGGTCGATTTGAGCTGGAAACGATCGTCGCATGCGTCGCAGGCAAAATCCGCAACGGGCGTGTTGGCCGGCAACCGCGTGAGGGCATCCGCGGCGCAGTTGACGCAATAGAGATTAAATTCGGCCCACGTCTCTAGCATAACGCGCCCGACTTGCGACTGGCTCGTGTAGGTTGCAGCCGATGAAGGATCGATCAACGGGCTGAACCTCGGCGCGACGTCGAGGCGTTCGTACTTGCCGTTGCCGAGAAATCTCAACGTTCCCTGATCGCGTAGGACTTGCAGGCTTTGGCGAATCTTCGCTTCGACGAAGCGATTGGCAGGGTAGTGGCGCTGAAGGTAATCCTTGTGCGCCGTCACGTCGGCCAACGAGAATGTCTTTGGCAACCGCCGGACGACCTCGTCGACGAGAAACTTCCACGACTTTCGGTCTAACATGCGTCACGCGCCTCGCCGTACTGTTCGCAGTACTTGGCAGCTGACGAGTTCAGCGTAGCGCACCGCTCGGGAGTCCCGACCTAGCAGCCGCGGCCCTTCAAGCGCAGGCCGTCTTTACCGAAAACGTTCGCGTCGTCGCGTTCGAGTTTGAGCGTGCAGCGAAAACCTAGACTGAAGGTCAGTGCCACGTCCTCGGGTTTGTACGCGTCGTGTTTCCCCTCGATCCCGTTCGCGCGCCGAACGAAATGGACGATCGCGTACTGATTGGCGACCGACCAGGTTCCGCGTTCGAACACCGAAGTGACCGGCACCCCTGCCGCGGTCTTGGTGTAGCCGGGGAACCTCATGGTCATCACGGCGCGGCCGCTGGGATCGAGTTCGAGCGTGATTTGCTGCAACGAGTCGGCCCCCGGGCGCGCGGCGTCGTAGAGCCGCACAAAGCGGCGGATCTGTTCGGACTGCGCCCGCGCCTCCGGGGGCGCGAGGATTCCGAACGCCGCGAGGGCGGCGAACGCCAGGGCGATCCGTTTTGAGAGCGATATGGGCAAGGCGGCTCCTTTAGCTGGGCGAAGCCTGGACATTGATGGAACGCGTAACCGTCATCGATCATCCCGCAGTTGCCGACCGCCTCGCGCGGCTGCGCGACAAGACGACGCCGACGCCGGTATTCCGGCGGCTTGTGGAAGAAGTCGGCGTCTTCCTCGCTTACGAGGCGACGCGCGATCTCGCGCTGCGCGACGAGCGGGTCGAGACGCCTCTCGAGTCGGCGACGGTCCGGCGCTTCGGCCTGCGCCCGGTCGTCGCGCCGATCCTGCGCTCGGGCCTCGGCCTGCTCTCGGGTTTTCTCTCGGTTGTCGACGACGCCGTCGTCGCGCACCTTGGCTTTTTTCGGGACCCCGAGACGCTGGCGGCGGTCCCGTATTACGCGAACCTCCCCGACGACCTTAGCGGTTCGGCGGTCTACGCCCTCGATCCGATGCTCGCGACCGGCCACTCCGGAGCCGCCGCGCTGGACGTCCTCGCCGCTCGCGGCGCCACCGACCTGAGCTTCCTGTGCGTGATCGCCGCACCCGATGGGATCGAGCACGTCGGCGGAAAGCATCCAAGCGCACGTATCGTCACGTGCGCGATCGACGCTCGCTTGAACGAGCATGGTTATATCGTTCCGGGGCTCGGCGATGCCGGCGACCGGATGTTCGGCAGCGCCTCCTCGCTCCCGGCGGGCTACAAAGAAAAGATGAATCGCTAATGCGACCCGATTGGGACGAATATTTCATGCAGGTCGCCGAGTCCGTGGCGACGCGCGCCACCTGCCCGCGCGCGAGCGTCGGCGCGGTCCTGGTGCGCGATCATCGCATCCTGACCACCGGCTATAATGGCGCGCCGCGACACGTCGCGCATTGCACCGACGTCGGCTGCGAGCTCGTGAACGAGCACTGCATCCGCGCGGTGCACGCCGAGGCGAACGCGATCGTGCAGGGTGCGTTGCACGGCGTCGGACTCGAAGGTGCGATCGCCTATTGCACGCACCAACCGTGTGTCGGTTGCGCCAAACTCTTCATCAGCGCGGGCGTGCGTCGGATCGTCTATCGGGATCCGTATCTCGACCCGTTCGCGCAGCGTTTGCTCTCCGAAGCCGGCGTCGAACTCGAAGCGTTTTCGGCACCCGTCCCGATCGGCGGCCCGACGGCGTGATCTGGTTTCTCTTCACGTTCGCTTTTGGGACGGCCGCGCTTACCGCGTTGCTGGTCACCCCACGCGTGCGCCGTCTCGCCGAAAAAGCCGGTCTGGTCGATCCGGTCGACGAGCGGCGCATGCACGCTGAGCCGAAAGCGCGGGTCGGCGGTCTCGCGATCTACCTCGGCTTCGCCTTTGCGCTCTTCGTTGCGATCGGGCTCGCCCTCAAACTTTCGCCGACCCTCTTCCATCGCGCCGACGACATCCACGACGTGCTCGGGTTACTCTTCGGCGGAACGATGATCACGATCGTCGGCTTGTGGGACGACGCGATGGGGATGCGCGCGCGCGATAAACTTGCAGCGCAAGTCGTCGTGGCCGCGGTCTCGATGAGTTACGGCTTCGTGATCAGCGGTTTCGAGTTACCCCTCTGGCACGTTTACGTCAACATCCCGCTGTGGCTGGGCGTCCCGTTCACGCTGCTCTGGTATCTCGGGATGATGAACGCGATCAATTTTCTCGACGGGCTCGACGGGCTGTTGACCGGCGTCACCGCGATCTCGGGACTCTTTCTCTTTGCGATTTCGGTCGGACACGGCTACCAGGTACCCGCGCTCGCACTCTGCGCGCTGGTCGGCGGCGCGCTCGGTTTTTTGCCTTACAATTTCAATCCGTCGAAGATCATCTTGGGCGATACGGGTTCGCTGTTCATCGGCTACGTCTTTGCGACCGTCTCGATCATCGTCACCGCGAAAGTGGCCATTACGGTCAGCTTGCTCGTCCCGCTGATCGCGCTCGCCTTTCCCGTCGTCGACGCGGCGCTCGCGATTTGGCGCCGGCTGCGCGCGGGGCAATCGATCGCGACGGCCGATCGCGGACACTTGCACCACATCTTGGTCTTTCGCTTCGGATTGAACGTCAAGCAAGCCGTGCTTTTGATCTACGCCGTCTCCTTCGCGCTTGGCGCGGCGGCGTATTTTCTTTCGGGCGGCCTCACGCATTTTAGGATAGCCGGCATATGACGCAGCCGCTGAAGGTCATGACGGTTTTCGGGACGCGACCTGACACGGTCAAGATGGCGCCCGTCGTGCACGCGCTCACCGCCGCACGTCCCTCGATTCAGCCGCTGATCTGCGTCACCGCGCAGCACCGCGAAATGCTCGACGATCTGCTCGAGCTCTTCGAGATCGTCCCAGACGACGATCTGGACATCATGACCGCCGACCAGACGCTCACCGAGGTCACGACGCGCGTCCTCATTGGGATGGAGCGGGTCCTGACCGCACGTCAACCCGACGTCGTGCTCGTTCATGGCGACACGACGACCAGCAGCGCGGCGGCGCTTGCGGCTTTCTACCGGCAGATCCCGGTCGCGCACGTCGAAGCGGGACTGCGCACGGCGACCCGTTGGGAGCCCTTTCCCGAGGAGATGAACCGGCGCTTGACGGGCCGGCTCGCCTCATTCCACTTCGCGCCGACGGCGCGCGCACGCGCCAACCTCGAACGAGAGAACGTCGCCGGCGCCGACATCTTCGTGACCGGTAACACCGTGATCGACGCGTTCGTAGAAACGGCACGGCGCGCCGAGCTGATCGGCGACGCCCCGGAGCCTGCCTGGCACGGCCTCGATTCGGGGCGGCCCTGGATCTTCGTCACCGCCCACCGCCGCGAGAACCACGAAGCGATGCCCGAGATCTGCCGCGCCCTCGCCGAGATCGCCGGCCTTCCGCAGCGACCGCAGATCCTGTGGCCCGTCCACCCGTCCCCGCGCGTCGCCCCGATCGCGCACCGCATCCTCGACGGGATCGCCGGCGTCAGCCTCGTCGCGCCGCTGTCGTATTCGGCGACGGTCCGCAGCATCGCGCGCTGCAGGCTGGTGCTGACCGATAGCGGCGGTCTGCAAGAGGAGGCGCCCTGCCTCGGAAAGCCGGTGCTCGTGATGCGGCGCGAGACCGAGCGCCCCGAGGGCATCGAAGCCGGAACCCTCAAGCTGGTCGGTTCCGATCGCACGGCGATCGTCGCGCAGACGGGCCTGCTTCTCGAAGACGAGGTCGCGTACGCCCGCATGGCGCGCGCCCACAACCCCTACGGTGACGGTTTGGCTTCCGGCCGAATCGTCGGTTGGCTGCTCGCTCGCCTGCGCGGCGGCCCGCTTCCCGAGGAATTTCGCGCCGCGGCGTAGGCCTCGATGAATGACGGAGAGGGTTCATCCCTAGGCAGCCCTAACTCGGGAAGCGCCGCGCCGCAGCCCGAGTTGCGCGCGTATCACGCGCGCAAGCGGTCGATGGCGAACTGGTCTCTCGCGATCTCCGTCCCGGTCGGGCTGGCCCTCGCGGCGGCGTCTCCGGTGGCCGCGGCCGCAGAGGTCTTCGGCGCCCTCTGCGGCATCCTGAATGCACTCCTCTCGATGTGGGGCAACGAACGCCTCGGCGACCATCGCAGCGTCGCGGCCTTCGTCTTAAGCAGTGTACTTCGAATCGCCGTTTTCGGTATAGTACCGGTGGCGTTTGCCC
>DHWK01000133.1:0-3564 GCA_002413145.1 bacterium UBP12_UBA5184 | reverse complement strand
GCGTACCGGTGGCGTTTGCCCTCCATGGTCCGTGGTGGACGATGGCGACCTACTTCACCGGGTTTTTTACGCCGCTCGGCGTCTATGCGCTGGTCGCGGCCCGCACCATCCGAACGGACTCTCCTTCTTGAAAGAACAGATCGGCGAACACGTCACCGCGGTCTGGCCCGTCGTAGGGTCGGTTCACCTGGACACGATCTACTCGACGTGGCTGGTCATGGGATTGGTGTTGCTAATGCTGGCGTACGTCGGGAAAAGCTACCGCCGGCCGCGCGTCGGCAAGACGCAGACCGTCTTCGAGGGCGTGATCGAGTATATCGCTGATCTCGTACACGGTTCGCTCGGCAAGAGCGGCGAACCGTTCGTGCCGTTCTTCATCGCGCTCTTCATCTATTTGTTCTTCCTGAACCAGTTCGGGATCTTTCCGTTCAAGTTGTTCGGCTTGCCTTTCGGCGGTGCGCCGACCGCCGATTTAAACACTACGGTGCCGTACGCGTTGCTCATCTTCGTGATGATCCAGGTCGTCGCGATCAGCAGGAAGGGTCTCGGCCACTATAAGCACCTCTTGCGCCCCTTCATCTTCATGACACCGATCAACGTGATCGACGAATTGATGCGGCCCGTTACCCTGGCGGCGCGACTGTTTTTCAATATCTTCGTCGGCGAGCTGCTCTTCGTCGTCGTCGCCCAAGTCATCGTGCAGCGGGTCTCGGTCGGCCCCTTCAATCTGTCGCTGGCGGCGGCGACCATGCCGTTCTTCATACAATTCTTCAACTTTTTCGTCGGCACCGTGCAGGCGTTTATCTTCACCCTCCTCGGCATCGTCTATCTTTCGCTGGCGACTGCCGACGAGCACTGACCTCTGGAGAAAGGACCACCGTGACTTCTGAAGCCTTAATCGCTGCCGCGACGATCCTCGCGTTCGGCATCATCATCCTAGGCGTCGCGTTCGGCTCGGCGGTCGGCGACGGCATCGTCGCTTCGAAGGCCGTCGAAGCGATCTCCCGTCAACCCGAAGCGCGCCCGAACATCTTTCTGTTCATGTTCCTCGGTATCGGCGTGCTGGAAGCGTTTCCCATTATCGGCCTGGGGCTCGGCTTCTATCTGCTGCTCGTCGTCGCCAACGTGCCCGCCCTGCTTTCGCACCTCGCCAAATAGCGACGTATGTTTCTCTCCCTCGACGGAACGTTTTGGATCCAGCTGATCAATTTCGCGAACTTCTTCGCGATCTTGGGTGTGGTGTTTCTGCGTCCCGTCGGCGAGGCGATTCGAAAACGCCGCGACTACATTGACGGCGTCAGGAGCGGCTTCGAGCGCTACTCGGCGGAGACGCGCAACCTGCGTGCCGAGGCCAACGCGAAACGTACGGCGGCCCGTCGCGAAGCGGAAGAGACGCTGGCCAAGGTGCGTGTCGCCGCCGAAAGCGAAGCCACGGTGCTGGCCGCGACCTTTATGGATCGCGCCAACGCCATCGCCAAGGACGCGCGTGCGACGGTCGATGCCGAGCTCCGTTCGGCGCGCGACCGTGAAGGCGAACTCGCCAAGACGCTGGCAGAGCAGTTGCTCGACCGTGCGCTCGGGGGCGCCCGGTGAATCAAGCGTTTTACGAGCAGGTTGCGCTCTGGAGCCAAGTGCTCGGCCGGGTCGGGTTTTTGACGATAGTGGTCTGGTGTTGGTTCCGATTCGTAACGCCGGCGGTAATCGTCGCGCGCGATCGAAAGAACGCCGAGTTACTCGAAGCCGAGCGGAGGCGCGACGCGGCGAAGACGGAGGTCGAAGCCGCGCGCCGGGAACTCGAGATCGCCGGCGCCGACGCGGCCGCGATTCATGCGCGGGCCGAGCGCGACGCGCTCCGCACCCGTGAGCGGATCGTGAGCGAAGCGGCCGTCGAAGGCGATCGAGTCGTCCGCAACGCCGGAGGCGAATTGGAACGCAGCCGTCTGGCCGCACGCGAGCGGCTGCGCGGGGAACTCTTGGCGCGCGCGCTCGAAATCGCGCGCGAATCGGCGCGGCAGGTCGGCGACGAGACGGACCGGCGTCTGATGAGCGATGTGATCTCGTCGCTCGAAAGCGGTCGCTGATGCAGAACGAGACCGTCGCGCGCCGCTATGCGATCGCCATCTTCAGTCTGGCGAAAGAGCAGGACGCCGTCGACGCGGTCGGACGCGATCTGGCGACGGCGCGCACGCTGCTCCAATCCGACGACGACTTTCGGCGGTTCTTCGCCTCGCCGGTCGTCGATCGCACGAAGAAGAGCGCGGTCGTCGCGAGGGCGTTTACTACGTTTGCCGAGGTCGCGCTGCACGCCGTGCTGCTGCTGATCCGCAAGCGGCGCGAGGCCTTGCTGCTGCCGATCGTCGGCGAATTCGAAAAATTGGCTCTCGCCGACACCGGTCGCGAACCGCTCGAGATCACGAGCGCCCGTCCCCTATCTCAAACGGAACTCGACGAACTCGTCGCCCGTCTCGGGCGCATCTACCACAAACAATTCGAGGTGCGGCAACGCGTCGACTCAGCTCTGCTGGGCGGCGTGCGCATCACCATGGGCGATCGCCGCGTCGACGGCACGATCGCCGGTCGCCTCGACGATTTTGCCCGGGCTCTCTCAACCAGAAAGTAATAGAACTGCATGATCAACGCTGACGAAATCGCCGGTATCCTCAAGAGCCAAATCGCGGACTTCAAGAGCGACGTTCACGAGGACCAGGTCGGAACGGTGATCGAGGTCGGCTCGAGCATCGCGCGCGTCTACGGGCTCGAGGCCGTCCAGCAGTCGGAACTCGTCGAGTTTCCGAACGGTCTTCTGGGGATCGCGCTCAACCTCGAAGAGGACAACGTCGGCGTCGTCATCCTCGGCCCCGACTCCGAAATCAAGGAGGGGATGCAGGTTCGGCGCACCGGCCGCATCGTCTCCGTGCCGGTCGGTGAGGCGCTGCTCGGACGCGTCGTCGACCCGCTGGGCAACCCGGTCGACGGCAAGGGTGCGGTCGCGACCAAACGATATCGCACGATCGAAAACACCGCGCCGGGCGTGATCGAACGTCAACCCGTCAAACAGCCGCTACAGACCGGCATCCGCGCGATCGACGCGCTGGTTCCGATCGGGCGCGGCCAACGCGAACTCATCATCGGCGATCGCTCGACCGGTAAGACGGCGATCGCGATCGACACGATCATCAACCAGCGCGGCAAAGGCGTCTATTGCATCTACGTCGCGATCGGGCAGAAGACGTCGACCGTTGCGGCGCTGGCCCAGACGCTCGCGCAGCACGACGCGATGGAGTACACGACGATCGTCACCGTCGGCCCGTCGGAGGCTCCGGCGCTCAAGTACATCGCGCCGTATTCGGGCTGCGCGATGGCCGAAGAGCTGATGTATCAGAACAAAGACGTGCTGATCGTCTACGACGATCTTACCAAGCACGCCCAGGCGTACCGCGAGGTCTCGCTCTTGCTGCGGCGTCCGCCGGGCCGCGAGGCCTATCCCGGCGACATCTTTTTCTTGCACTCGCGCCTGCTCGAGCGCGCCGCCAAGCTCTCCGACGAGAAGGGCGGCGGGGGGGG
>DHWK01000134.1:425-2957 GCA_002413145.1 bacterium UBP12_UBA5184 | reverse complement strand
GGCGAAGTCCTGGCGTACGTCTGGTAAGTTTTGTATGTCACGAATTGGTAAGTTACCCGTCACGATCCCCGGCGACGTCACCGTCCAGGTATCTGATTCGACGGTGCGGGTCAAGGGCCCCAAGGGCGAACTGCAGCAGAGTTTTCGTCCGGTGGTTTCGGTTGCCGTCGAGGGCGACGTCGTGCGCGTCGAACGCGGCGGCGAAACCAAGGATCACCGCTCGGCGCACGGTCTCACCCGCACGCTCGTCGCGAACATGGTCGAGGGCGTCTCGAAAGGCTATCGCAAGAGCCTCGAGATTCAGGGCGTCGGTTATCGCGTCGCCAAGGCCGGTGAACGTTTGAACTTTCAACTCGGCTTCTCGCACCCGATGTCGTACGAGCCGCCTAAGGGCATCTCGTTTACCGTCGAGGGGACCAATCGCATCCACGTCGACGGCATCGACAAACAGCAAGTCGGCCAAGTCGCCGCCGAGATTCGCGCGCTCCGGCCGCCCGAACCCTACAAGGGCAAAGGCATTCGGTACGAGGGCGAGGTCGTGAAGAAGAAGCTCGGCAAGGCCGGCAAAGCGATCGGAAAGGCGTAGACGGCATGGCCAAATCCAAGAACGACGCTCGCCTCAAGCGTCACCGGCGGCTGCGGCGCAAGGTCGCGGGGACGCAGAATCGTCCGCGCCTGCAAATCTCGCGTTCGCTGCACCACATCTATGCGGCCCTCATCGACGACAGCAAAGGGCACACGCTCGTGACCGCTTCGACGCGTCAGAAGGACGTCGCCGAGGGTCTCTCCTCGCGCACCGGCATCGCCGCCGCCAAGCGCGTCGGCGAGATAGTCGGCCGGCGCGCCAAGGCGGCCGGCATCGGCCCGGTCGTGTTCGACACCAACGGTCTCAAGTATCACGGCCGGGTCGCGGCGCTGGCACAAGCGGCGCGTGACGCCGGATTGGAGTTTTAAGTCTTGCAATATAGAGGAGGTCGCGATCGCGACAACTCGGGTTTCGACGAAACCGTGGTTCGCGTCAATCGCGTCGCCAAAGTCGTCAAGGGCGGCAAGCGCTTCAGCTTTAGCGCGCTGGTCGTCGTCGGCGACCGCAAAGGGCGCGTCGGTTTCGCGATCGGCAAAGCCGGCGAGGTCCCCGAGGCGATCCGCAAAGGCGTCGAGCAGGCACGTAAGGCGCTGGTCACCGTGCCGATGGTGCAGCGCACCATCCCGCACGAAGTCACGATGCAAGTCGGCGCCGGCAAAGTCTTCATGAAGCCGGCCGCACCCGGAACCGGCGTTATCGCCGGCGGCCCGATGCGTGCGGTGCTCGAACTCGCCGGCATCCACGACATCCTCACCAAATCGCTCGGTAGCTCGAACCCGATCAACGTCGTCCTCGCGACCATCGAAGGGCTGCGCTCGCTGCGCACCGCCGAGCAGGTCGCGAAGATGCGCGATAAAACCGTACACGAGCTGTTCGCCTAAAGACGGTCGATAACGATGCCTGAGAAGAAAAAGAAAGCCACCCCCAAGGCCGCTTCCAAAAAGCTCGCGCCGAAAACCGCTGCGCCCAAAAAAGCCGCCAAGAAGGCTGCGCCCAAAGCGAAGAAGTCGACCGCCGAACGCACCCGCGCGGCGATCGCCGCGACGCGTTTCCCCGGCCTGCCCACCGGGCGGGGCGGAACGACGCTTGCGACATTGCGCGAAAATCACGGCGCGCGCCCGAAACGCACGCGCGTCGGCCGGGGCCACGGCTCCGGGATGGTCAAGACCGCCGGCGAGGGCGGTAAGGGACAGACCGTCCGCTCCGGCGGCGGCAAAGGACCGGCCTTCGAAGGCGGCCAGACGCCTTGGGCGCGGCGCCTCCCGCATCGTCGCGGCTATTCCCAGAAGGCGCGCGACATCGGACATTTTCGTACGACCTACGCGGTCGTCAACGTGAGCGCGCTCGCGGGTTGGGACCCGAAGCTCGAGGTTTCGCCGCAGTCGCTCATCGGCAAACGCCTCATCAGTAAGGCACCCCACGGCGTGAAGATCCTCGGCGGAACGAAGCCCGGGAAAGCGCTGCCCGCGGGCCTGGTTTTCCGCGACGTCCTCTTCTCGCAGAGCGCGCGCGACGCGCTGCTTGCCGCCGGCGCGAACCTCGGCGAAGAGACGGCGCCGAGCGTCCCGGAATAAGCGTGCTCCAAAACCTGCGCGCGGCGATCCTCGTCCCCGACATCCGCAAACGGATCCTGTTCGTCTTCGGCGCGTTCGCGCTGTTCGTTTTCATGATCCACGTCCAGTTGCCCGGCGTCGACGAGGCCAAGTGGCAGAATCTTCTGCGTGAGGGGACGTTCTACAATTTCCTCGGCTTCCTCTCGGGCGGCGCGCTGCAGAAACTCTCCGTCATCGCGATGGGGATCACGCCTTACATCAACGCCTCGATCATCATGCAGTTGATGACGGTGGTCTTGCCCCAGCTCGAAGAGATGGCCAAGAAAGGCGGCGAGGAAGGTCGCAAAAAGATCAGTCAGTACACGCGCTGGCTGACGATCGTGCTCGCCGTCG
>DHWK01000134.1:0-128 GCA_002413145.1 bacterium UBP12_UBA5184 | reverse complement strand
CGGCGTCTCGCTGATCATCTTCGTCGGGATCGTCCTGCGCTACCCCACCTACGTGGCGCAGACCGTTCAAGTCGGCCAGCGCGAGGGCCTCAACCTCTTCAATTTGATCCTGTTCATCGCGATCGCGC
>DHWK01000041.1:18305-24177 GCA_002413145.1 bacterium UBP12_UBA5184 | reverse complement strand
CGTACAAGAACTTCAAGTTCCGCCTGAAGTGGGACGGCAAGTACGTCGCGGGCGTCAGCAAGGTCAGCACGCTCAAGCGCACCACCGAAGTCGTCAAGCACCGCGAAGGCGGCGATCCCAGCCTGACGCGCAAATCGCCGGGCCGCAGCGACTACGACGCGGTCACGCTCGAACGCGGCGTCACCCACGATCTTGAGTTCGAGACGTGGGCCAACAAGGTTTGGAATCTCGGCGCAGGACTGGGCTCTGAGGTTTCGCTCGCGGATTTTCGCAAAGACATTATCCTCGACGTCTTCAACGAAGCCGGTCAAAAAGCGATCTCCTACAAGATCTTCCGTTGCTGGGTTTCCGAATACCAAGCTTCTGCGGATTTTGACGCCAACGCGAACGTCGTGCTCATTCAACACATCAAGCTCGAAAACGAAGGTTGGGAACGTGACGAGAGCGTCACCGAGCCGACCGAGCCGACGCTAAACGTGTCGTGACATGCTCGCGATGCCTAGCGCTGCGGCCTTGCTGGAGGTTTGGGAGACCGGCGAACGCGAGCACGCCATCGACCGCGCGCTGACGCTGCTTCAAGCCTTCACCGGAGAGCCGCGCGCTGCGCTGGCAGCGCTCGGCCTGCATCGGCGCGACGCGTTGCTCGTACAAAGCCGCATCCTCGCATTCGGACCGCGGCTTGCCGGTGTGGCGGTGTGCTCGTCGTGCGCGTGTGAGGTCGAGGTCGAACTGCAACTGAGCGCACCCGGGGATGACGAACTGCGCGACGGTGGATCGCTCGAAGTGCGCGGTCAAACCGTCGCGTACCGCGTGCCGAACAGCTACGATCTCGCCGCGGTTGCGACCGCCGGCGACACAACCGCCGGCGCCGCCGTGTTGCGCTCGCGCTGCATCGAGGCCGGAGAGCCGCTCGACGAAGAAACCCTGGCGAAGGCCGAACAAGCGTTGGAAACCCTCTGCGTGCCCGCGACAATCGAGGTCGCAACGACCTGTCCCGCGTGCGATGTGCCGTTCGCGCCGGTCGTCGACATCGGGTCGATCTTGTGGCGCGAACTTAACGCGTACGCTCGCCGTTTGCTCGACGACGTCGATGCGCTCGCCACGAAATACGGTTGGAGCGAGCGTGCGATCTTAGCCTTGCCCGACGCTCGCCGGCAGCGCTACCTCGAAGGTGCGTGGTGAACGGTTTTCTTGCACGCGTTGTCGAGCGCACTCTCGGAAGCGGCGCACCGTTGCGTCCGGTGACGAACCGCTGGTCAATCTCGAGCGCACGCGATCTTCCGCTGGAAATCTCGTCAGGAGCAGAGCCTACGCGTGCACTTCCCTCACAGCAGCGCCGCGATGCGCGCAACGACACCGCGCGCAGCGCTACCGTGCACGCCGATGACGCACACCTTGTGAGCAGCCGCGTAGACGTAGATGTCGCGATCCCTGTCATCCCGAGCCGAGGCCGGCTGCAGTCGGCCGACGGTCGAGCGACCGAAGTAACAAACCGCGTCGATGCCCCTGTCATCCTGAGCGAAGCGCCGAAGGCGCGAAGTCGAAGGACCGACGGAACATACGGCGCCGATCGTCCCCTTGAATCCGATCGGGACCTTGCCCGCCCAGAAACCGGCCTCGATCGCGCGCCGCGTCTGTTACCGCAACAGGCTGCGCCCGCGATCGCCGCGCGGCCGGCTGCGACGGGCGCTCGCGAAACCGTAGCGCGCGCGCCGGAGCCTGCGCCCGTGTACGTGCATATCGGCCGAATCGACGTGCGTGCCGTCGATGCGCCCGTTCCAAAATCTACTCCGGCCCACCCGGTGCTGCGCGGGCCGTCGCTCGAAGCACATTTGCGCTCGCGCGACCGAGGCACCACGTGAGCACGGCGCTGGCCGTTGCTGCAACCTCACGCGTGATTGCGGCCGTCATCGACGACGCGGTGGCGGCGGCGCGCCTCGTGCTCCCCGGCATACTCGGTTCTGCGACCACCACATCTTCGCCGCCCGATCACATCGACACCAGCGTCGACGCCGAGGTTACCAACCTCAACCTGTTTCTGTATCACGTCACGTACAATCAAGGCTGGCGCGAAGTTGGACAGCCGACCCGCGGATCGAACGGCGATCCGATCGGACGCGCGCCGCTCGCGCTCGACCTTCACTACCTGCTCAGCGCGTATAGCGCGGGCGATTACGAAGCCCAGATCATGCTCGGTCTCGGGATGCAAGCTCTCCACGAGATACCGATTCTCTTCCGCCAAAAAATTCAAGACGTGTTTGCGGCACCGGTGACGGAGGTTGACAAGGCGCTTGCCACCGCCGACATCGCAAATCAACTCGAGATGCTGAAGATCACGCCGCAGCAGCTCACGACCGATGAGCTCGCTAAGCTCTGGACGGCGTTTCCCAGCAAGTTTCGCGTTTCCGCCGGATACGCGGTGACCGTCGCCTTGATCGAGACGAAGGCGCCTTTTACCGCGCCGCTGCCGGTGCTGACGCAAAAGGTGACGGTCATCCCCTTCGTCGAGCCGTCGATCGACGCCATCCTGCCGCAGCTCGTCGCCTATACCGCGGGCGCGAGCATTACGATCGAAGGCAGCAATTTACTCGGAAAAAACACGGTCGTCATCTTCGACGGCGCCCCGTCGACGCCGCAAACGCCGACCATGATCGGCGACGGATCCGCCGTGAGCGTGACGTTGCCGGTGCTTCTGGCCGGCATCAACACGTTGCGCGTCGTGCGTCAAGTCGACCTCGGCGAATCGCCGCTGACGACCATAGTCGAGTCGAACGTCGCGTCGTTTGTGTTGCAACCCATCATCAAGACGATTTCGGTCGGCGCGCCCGATCCAACCACCCACCTCACGCCGGTAACCGCTACCCTCGATCCGCCGTTGGCTGCTACCCAAACGATCTCGATCTTGCTGGCGGAAAAGAACGCCGCACCCGGAGCTGCGCTCCTTTCGTACGCATTCGACGCCGCGCCGCAGGACATTACGCTGCCCGATACGGTCATCTTCAGAACGCAAGGAGTGGTGCCCGGAAAAAGCTATCTCGTGCGCGTGCGCGTGGACGGAGCGAACAGTCCGCTCGCGGTCGACCCCGTGACCAAGAAGTTCACGACGCCCGTGGTGACGTTCTGATGGCTGTTCATGTCCGCGCGGATTGGTCCCGCGCCAATCAGCTTGCGCTGATGGCCGAGGTCGCTGCCGTGCGTAGCGTGCTCGAGCGTCACGCCGGGCACGAAAAAGAGCCACTCGGGCCGGGCCCCGAGCGCGAGATCGTCAGCGCGCTCGACAATCTCTGCAGGACGTTCGGGCTTTCGAATTTCGAACGGAAAGTGCTGCTCATGTGCGCTGCGATCGAACTGGACGGCTCGTTCGCGTCACTCTGCGCACTCGCGGCCGGCGATCCGTCGCGTGCGTATCCAACGTTCGGCCTGGCGTTGGCCGCTTTTGAGGACGCGCATTGGAGCGCGCTCACGCCGCAGGCCCCGCTGCGCCGCTGGTCGCTCGTCAACCTCGGCGCAGATGTTGCGCTCACGACCGCGCCGCTGCGCATCGATGAAAACGTGCTGCACGAACTCGCCGGAGTAGCGGAGCTCGATGCGCGGTTGCGGCCCCTGCTTGGCGCCGTTCTCACGCCCGACGAGCTCGCTCCGTCGCAGCGTGAGCCGGTCGAGCGCATCGCGCAACTTTTGCGTGGGCACGATCGCGGGCCCGCGCTGGTGCAGCTTACCGGGAACGACGCGGCCGCGACGCGCGGCGTTGCTGCCCAGGCGTTCGCAAACCTCGGCGCGAGCGAGATCGTAATCGACGCGCGCGCGCTGCCTCGCGACCCCGGCGAGATCGGACGCGTAACTCAAATCTGGGCGCGCGAAACGCTGCTGCGCGGTACCGGCCTCTACCTCGACGCGCACGGTCTCGACGAAACGACCGAATCGTTGCCGGTCGTGCTCTTCGTCGAGAACGCGCCGGGCCCGATCGTCGTCGGCGCGGATCGCCCCCTGCCGTTTGCACGTCGCTCGGCCTACACGCTTTCGATCGGCAAACCGACGCGCGCCGAGCAACGCGATCTGTGGGCACACGTCCTCGCCGGAGTTCGAAAGGAAGATGACGACGGCGTCGGCGCGCGCGGCATCGCCGATTCGCTTGCCGGCCAATTCGATTTCACCGGGGGCCGCATTCACGCCGTCGGGGACATGATCGGCATCGACGCCGGCGTAGGTACGGTTCCCGCGTGGTCCGCGGCCTGCGCGAGCGCACGCGCCGGGCTCGATCGGGTTGCCCAGCGCCTGGACGGACGGGCCGCCGCCGATGCGCTCGTGCTGCCAGCCTTACAGCGCGACGCCCTGCGCGACATCGTCGCGCACGCGCGCAACCGCACGCAGGTGTACGAGGGATGGGGGATGGGCCGCGTGGGCGTTCGCGGCTTAGGTTTGAGCGCGCTCTTCCATGGCCCGAGCGGTTCCGGGAAAACGCTCGCGGCCGAGGCCATCGGCAACGAGCTTGGCGTCGATGTGTATCGCGTCGATTTGAGCGCACTCATGAGCAAGTACATCGGCGAGACCGAGAAGAACCTCCGGTGCGTGTTCGACGCCGCCGAAGATGGCGGCGCGATCCTGCTTTTCGACGAATGTGACGCGCTCTTCGGAAAACGCGGCGAAGTGCAATACGGCCACGATCGCTACGCGAACGTCGAAGTGAGCTATCTGCTGCAACGTGTGGAAACCTATCGCGGCGTCGCAATTTTGACCACCAACATGCGTAGCGCGATCGACCCGGCGTTCTTACGGCGCATCCGCTTCATCGTCGCGTTCCCGTTCCCCGATTACGAGCAGCGCCTGGCCATCTGGCGGCGTGCTTTCGCGTCCGGCGTGCCGACCGAAGACCTCGATTTTACAAAGACCGCGCGCCTCAACGTCACCGGCGGCAATATCCGCAACATTGCTTTACATGCGTCGTTCCTGGCCGCCGCCGCCTCCGAGCCGGTGCGTATGGAGCACCTGTTGCACGCGGCGCGCACAGAGTGCCTCAAGATCGAGCGCGCACCCAGCGAGCTCGAGATCGGAGCCTGGTTATGAAACCCACGCCCACGTTCGTAACCATCGACGAGATCCGCCTTCACGGCTTCGACCCGCGCAAACGCTCGGCGATCGGCGATGCGGTTGCCCGCGAGCTGATGCGGCTGTTTACCGTGCAGTCCGTACCGTTGCGCGCGCGCGACGTCGCGCGCGCCGACGGCGGCTCGTTTGCCGCGGGGCGCAACGCTGCGGCGAGTACCGTGGGCGCGGGCATCGCGGCCAGCGTTCATCGTGAGGTGCGTACGAAATGCTGAAGGGCGGCATCGTCCTGGTCGATCCGACCACATCGGCAGTGCTGCGTGTCATTCCGCTGCAGTACAACCCCGAGACAGTCTCGCGCACGTTACAGGTTCAGGGCGTCGGCGCCGAGAGCGGACCGCACGTCGATCAGTTGCGCCTCAAAGGGCCGCCGATCGAGACGATCAAGCTCGAGGCCGAGATCGACGCGACCGATATGCTGGCGGACCCGCAAGCGAATCCAACCGTAACGCAGAGCGGCATCACACCGATGCTCGCAACGCTCGAGTTGATCATTTATCCGACGAGCCAGCAACTCACCACTGCCGACGCCAACGCGCAAAACGGCACGCTTGAGATCATTCCGATGGACGCGCCCCTGACGCTCTTCGTTTGGAGCAAGGCGCGCATCGTCCCGGTCCGCTTCACCGAGTTCAGCATCACCGAAGAGATGTTCGACAGTTCGCTCAATCCGATTCGGGCGAAGGTCTCGCTCGGAATGCGCGTTCTAACGATTGACGATCTCCCGTTCTCGTCGACCGGCGGCAGCATCTACATGGCCTATCAGCAG
>DHWK01000041.1:15631-18210 GCA_002413145.1 bacterium UBP12_UBA5184 | reverse complement strand
GCAGAAGGAGCGGCTCGCGCAAACCGCGGTCGGCGGCCGTCTATCGGCGCTTGGTATCGGGAGCATTCCATGATCGACACGCTGAGCGCGCTCCTCTCCGCCGGCGCCATCCCGCAAACGTCGTTCGGAACCGAGAGCCGGTACTACGGTCTGGCCTCGCTCGCATTCGTCACCAAAGACGGCCGCACGATTCAGTACGTCTCAAGGCGTTTCATACCGCAGCCGCAGTCCTTCGCGACGATTGAAGTGCACACGGTTGCAGCGGGCGAGCGCGTCGACGTGCTGGCCGCGCAGTTCTTCGGCGATCCGCTCGCCTATTGGCGGCTGTGCGACGCGAATCTGGCGGTTCGTCCCGACGATCTCGAACGGATCGGCCTGATCCTGCGCGTCACGCTCGCAGCCGGCTTCCCCGGAGCCGGCTCATGAACGGCGGCATCAACCTCACCCTGATGATCGGCCCGCTCGTACCGATTCGGGTTTCCAAGACCGTGCTCGATGCGCTCGAGTCGGTGAAGGTCACCTCGAAAGCCGTCGGCACGAGCGGCTTCGAACTGACGTTTAAGATCGACGTCAACTCGCCGCTGCAGACCTTGTTCTTGCTTGGCGGCGGCGTGGCTATTCCGTTGGTGCGCGTCGTCGTCGCGGTTACGGTCAACAATTCGACCGAGGTGTTGATCGACGGCGTCATGACCGATCATCACATCGGCACCGATGTCGCGAACGCGAAGACGACGCTGACCATCATCGGCGAGGATCTCTCGCGGGTTATGGACTATCTCGACTTGTCCGGCCTGCCGCTGCCCGCGATGCCGGCTGAAGCGCAAGTCTTACTGGCGCTCGCGAAGTATTTGGTGCTCGGCGTGGTGCCGATGGTCATTCCGAGCGTGATCATCGACATTCCAATTCCGATCGATCGCATACCGCGGCAAAAGGGGACCGACCTCAAACACATCCGGCGGCTGGCCGACATGGTCGGTTACGTGTTCTATCTCGATCCGGGCCCCACGCCGGGCATGAGCGTCGCGTACTGGGGGCCGCAAATCAAGGTCGGTCCGGTGCAGCCCGCGCTGGGCCTTGACGCCGACGCTTCGACCAACGTCGAGCAGCTCCAGTTTTCGTTCGATAACAATCACAACACGCTGCCGATCGTCATCATCCAAGAGCAGACGACGAAGATTCCGATTCCGATCGTTGTCGGCGATATCACGCCGCTCAATCCGCCCCTCGGCGCCATTCCGTCGATTCCCAAGAAGATCGAGATCACGACCGGCGCCGCTAAATGGTCGGCGATGCGCGCCGCTCTGATTGCCATGGCCAAGGCATCGAAGGCAGCCGATTGCGTAAAGGCAACCGGCTCGCTCGACGTTCAACGCTACGGAAGCATTCTTAAGCCGCGCAAGCTGGTCGGCATTCGCGGGGCGGGCACCGCTTTCGACGGCTTATACTACGTCAACAGCGTCACCCATCAGATCAAACGCGGCGAATACAAACAGAACTTTGAACTCACCCGCAATGGTCTCGTTTCAACCGTCTCGAGTCTACCGGCATGAATGGCACCGACGAACGCGACGATCAGACCCTGGACTCCAACGCCAACGATACGGCGCAGCGTTTCTACGGCAAATACCGCGGTGTCGTGCTCAACAACGTCGACCCGATGCAGATCGGGCGCATCCAAGTGATGGTTCCCGACGTGTCGGCATTCTTGCCCACGTCCTGGGCCATGCCGTGTGCGCCGGTTGGCGGCATTCAGATGGGGATAGTTACCGTGCCGCAGCTCGGCGCCGGCGTATGGGTCGAGTTCGAGCAAGGCGATCCCGACTATCCCATCTGGGTCGGCTGCTATTGGGGCAGCGCGGCGGAAGTGCCGATACTCTCGCATTTGGCTCCGCCGGCCGTGCCAGCGATTACATTGCAGACGACCTTACAGAACGGCATTATTATCAGCGATGTGCCCGGGCCGACCGGCGGCATCATGCTCAAGAGCGCATTGGGTGCGACGCTGATCGTCAACGACACCGGCATCTACATTCAAAACGGAAAGGGCGCGATGATCACGTTGATCGGACCGACAGTGGTCGTCAACGAAGGCGCCCTGACGGTGGTTTAGCGCCATGCCCGGACCTCTCTTTCATGTCGGCGCGGTTGCGATGTGTCCGCACGGTGGGATGGTCACGACTATTTCTTCCAACGTGCGGGTCATGGTCACCGGGATGCCGGTGGCGACGCTAGCCGATCAATACATGGTCGCGGGTTGCGTCTTCAACATCGCCGGCGCGCCGACGCCCTGCTTGCGCGTGCAGTGGATCACGAGTGCGACGCGCGTGCTCGTCAACGGCATTCCGCCGATCACCGCCCTGAGCACCGGCCTGTCGATGCTCGTTACCGGCGCTCCGGGCGGTCCGCCGATCGTGGTGACGACACAACCGCGGGTGTCCGCGCTATGATCGGCGTTTCCGGAACGGCGCCAATTACCTCACCGTACGGGATCGACGGGCGCGGCCGCACGGCCGAAACCACGCCCGATCAGCACGTTCGGGACATGATCCAGATGGTGCTCTTTACAGCGCCCGGCCAAC
>DHWK01000041.1:12911-15588 GCA_002413145.1 bacterium UBP12_UBA5184 | reverse complement strand
CCAACGCGTGATGCGGCCGACCTTCGGCAGCGGCGTGCTCGGACTCGTGTTCGCGCCGAACGATCCGTCGCTGGCCGCGACCACGCAGTTCTTGATCGCAGGCGCATTGCAGACCTGGCTCGGCGATTTGATTGCGGTCGGCGATGTCACGGTCACCAGCGAAGATTCGACGCTTACTATCGTCGTGTCGTACACCATTCGCAGCTCGGGAACGTCCGCTAGCGTGGCGTTTACGCTGGCCACATGACGACCACGCCGCACGAGCATCGTCTCCAACTCGTCCGCGAATCGCGCGGCGAGCCCGGGCTCGTACCGATCAACGGCATTGACTTCATCGACGTTGACCCGGCTGACGAAGGCACGCTGTTCGTCTCGTTCGTCTTTGACGTCGACACCAACGTCGACCCGCCGCTTCCAAGCGCCGTCGGCAGTAAACTTTCCAAGGACCAATTCTCCGTAACCGGCGGCGAACGCATCACCTCGATCGCCGTGCAGAAGATCGCGCGCATCGCGACCAACCAGATCGCCGTTACGGTCGCGCCGATCGGCGATTTCTCCATCTACACGTTGCAGATTACCAGCGGCGCCGGCGTCCCATCGGGCTTCGACCCGATGCTCTGCTCCGGGACGTTCCTGTTTCACGTCGAGTGCGCGAAGCGCTTCGACTGCAAACAGACCGTGGTTTGTCCACCCTCAACACCGACGCCCCCGCCGATCGACTACCTCGCCAAGGATTATCCGTCGTTCGTGCGCGTGATGCTCGACCGCATGACGTTGCTGGCGCCGCGCTGGATGGAGCGCCACGCCGCCGACTTGGGCGTGGCCGTCGTCGAGGTTCTCGCCTACGTTGCAGACCAGTTGAGTTACCGTCACGATGTGGTCGACACCGAGGCCTATCTCGAAACGGCGCGTCTGCGCACCTCGGTGCGGCGTCACGCGCGCCTGGTCGACTATCGCATCGGCGACGGCTCGAATGCGCGCGCGTGGCTTGCACTCACACTTTCAAACGATCTTCCGACCGGCGTTCCGCCGGGGACGCGCTGTTGCACCGCGTTTGACGGCGCGCCGGTCCCGGATCTCTTCGACACCACCGAATTGTACTTGGCGGCGGTTGCGGCCGGAGCCGAGTTCTTCGAAGTCCTGGCCGACCAGTTCACGACCGACGAACCCCCCAAACCGGTGCCGCGCAAGTTGCACGCCGCCAACAACCTGATGCCGCTCTACAACTGGAGCGCGACCGAAGTCTGCCTGCCGATCGGCGCAACCAGCGCGACGCTCGACGGAAACTACCCGCTGCATCGGGGTGACTTCATTCTCTTTGCGGAAGCGCTGGGGCCGCGTACCGGCGCGAAGCCCGACGCGAATCCCGCAAACCGTCAGTTCGTACGGCTCGTGCAAGACGCCGAGCACGATCACGATCCGTTGTACGGCAGTGCGCGCCCCATAACGCGCATCACCTGGTCGTCCGACGACGCGCTGGCGTTCCCGCTCTGCGTCGCCAGCGTTACCGATCTCGCGCACGGCAGGAAACCGATCACCGGCGTTAGCGTAGCGTTCGGCAACGTCGTGCTTGCCGATCACGGTCGTACGCTCGGCCTTCCGCTCGAAACGATGCCCGAAGCGCTGCTGCCGGCACCCGCCGACACGCGTTTTCGGCCGCAGCTCGCGGAATCGCCGCTGACCTTTGCGGCAGCTAATCCCTATCTGTTGGATCGGCCCTCCGTGCCCAACGCGATCCTCACGTCGGCATTCGCGGCATCGCAGTGGGCCGCGATCGACACGCTGCCGGTGCTCGAGCTCGCGAGCCGCGACATAGACAACAACGCACTGCACTGGACACCGGAAGGCGACCTCTTGCAAGCCGGCCCCGACACGCCGTCGTTTGTCACGGAAGTTGAAAATGACGGCACGGTCTTCTTGCGCTTCGGCGACAATGTGGATGGCTTGGCCGCTAGCACCGAGATGACGTTTGCCGCGTCGTATCGCATTGGCAACGGAACGCGCGGCAACGTCGGCCGCGATACGATCGTGTTGATGGATCGCAGCTTTGCCGGGGGCGGCTTTGTTTCGAGCCTCACCAATCCGCTGCCGGCCTTCGGTGGCGTTGATCCCGAGACCAGCGAGCACGTCCGGCAAAATGCTCCGGTTGCCTTCCGCACGCAAGAGCGCTGCGTTACGCCGCAAGACTATGCGAATCGCGCGATGCTGATGCCGGGTGTCGCGCGCGCGGCGGCAACGTTTCGTTGGACGGGCAGTTGGCTCACGATGTTCGTGACGATCGAACGTGCCGGCAATCTGCCGCTCGATCCGAGCTTCAAAACCCAGGTCAAAGCGTATCTCGACCTCTACCGCATGGCCGGTGTGGACCTCGAAGTCGAAGACGCGATTCGCGTGCCGTTGCACGTCGCGATGCACGTGTGCGTCTCGCCCGGCTACGTTGCGACCGATGTCGAAGCCGTGCTGCTGCAAATCTTTGGTTCCGGCATCCTCTCCGATGGAACGCTGGCCATGTTCAACCCGGCGCGTTTCGTCATGGGGCAAGCATTCTATCTCAGCCCGCTGGTGGCCGCGGCCCAGGCCGTGGACGGCGTGCAAAGCGTGCGCATCGACGCCTTCGAACGCGAGGCGAACCCCAGTGACGACGGATTGCTTGCCGGCGTCCTCATTCCGGATCGGC
>DHWK01000041.1:10391-12832 GCA_002413145.1 bacterium UBP12_UBA5184 | reverse complement strand
CTTCGAACTTGCAAACGATCCAAACTTTCCCGAGCGCGGTTACTTCGAGCTGAGCGTGGACGGCGGGCTGTGAACGGCACGGAACTCTGCGGCTGCTGCGAAGGCATCACGCAAGAGACGCCGGCGGCGATCGACAACCGGCCGGGCCTCACGCAAGTCGTCTACCGCGTCGGAACCTGGGCGCAGTTCAAGTCGAGCATGCTCGACGCGCTTTCGAACGCGCCCGAGCTGGCCGCGCTGCGCACTCGCAGCGACGACGATTTTACCATTGCGCTGTGCGATGCGTTCGCGATCGTGTGCGACATCCTGACGTTCTACTACGAACGCAGTGCCAACGAACATTACCTGCGCACGGCCACGCAGCTCGTTTCGGTCGCCGAACTCGCGGCCTTGATCGGCTACGAGCCGCCGCCTGGGGTCGCGGCAAGCGCGGCCCTGGCGTTCACGCTCGACGCGCCGCCGCCCGTCCTGCCGCAGAAGTCGCAGCCGCCGCAACCCGCGCTCGTTCCAAACGAAATCGACTTGCCCACCGGCACCAAGGTGCAAAGCGTTCCGGGTCCCGGCCAAACGCCGGTAACCTTCGAAACGATCGCGCCGATAGCAGCCCGGTATGCGTGGAACGCACTCTCGCCGCGACTTACCGTTCCGTACCTGGCCGATGCAGGAAATGCATTTCCCGCGCATCTCCGCCTGAGCGGTTTGATCGGCACGCTACACGCCGGAGACTACGTGCTGATCGTCGTCACGGTTTCGGGAACTCCGCAGTACGGCGTCAACCGGGTCGCTTCGCTGACGCAGGACACCGGCACGCAGACAACGCTGGTCACGTTCGAACCGATAGCGGGCGTCATGGGCAATCCCGTCACGCAGCCCGATCCGGCGCGCTTTGGTTCTTTGCTGAGCGGGACGCTCGATCAAGCAACGATCGAGGCAAGCGTCGCCGGCGTCACCTGGACCGACCAAACCGATTTTGTCGCGCAGGCGACGAAGTTGCAATGGGATCTCGACGCGACGCAGGCTATTATCAACTCGGTGCAAGCCCAAGCTCCGGCGACGCCGCCGCTCGCGATCTTCAAGCTCGGCGTGCGAGCCTCGATCTTTGGCCACAACGCGCCCAGCTATGCAACGCTGCCCTCGTACAACCTCCAACCCGGGCAAACGTTTCCGAGCGATTGGGAAGGCACGACACTCGATCAGCTCAACCCCGACACCTCCGCGGCGCACATCTTCCTGGATGCGACGTATCCCTCGCTGCGCGCAGGCGACTATATCGTGCTCGCGGATCGAGAGACGTTCGAGATTCGATTCGAGTCGGCGTTTGGGTCCGGCGGGTTCGTTCAAGGCACCGCGAGCAGCATCGTAATACAAGAGATCGCCCAGGTCGTCGAGACCCGGACACTCAGCCTCGCGCAGTTTCTGCTGTCCTCCACGGTCACCGAAGTCACACTTGACGGCCAAATCGCTCCGAGCGACCTTGCGTCGTTCGGCATGCGCACGACGGCCATGCTCGGGTCCAACGAGCAGTACGCGCCGGACCAAGAGTTTCTCGACCAAACGACGATCGGTGGATCGCTGATCATGCTCGATTCCGCGCAGCTCGCAATGCAGCTCGGCCAGGAGCTCGTCGTTACCGGAGTCTCCGCGACGCAAAACGGCCAAACTCGCAGCGAGCTACGTACGATCTTAGCGTTGTCACTGGTGGACGGTCGGACACAGATTACGCTCGACAAGGCGCTGGACGACGTCTACGTCTGGAACAGCGTGACCATCAATGCCAACGTCGCCCCCGCGACCCACGGTGAGAGCAAGAGCCAAATCCTTGGCAGCGGCGACGCGACCCAATCGTACCAGCGCTTCGCAATCAATCAGTTACCGGTGACCTACGTGAGCGCGGCCACGCCAACCACGACGGCCTCGACGCTGGCCGTGCGTGTCAACGGTGAGTTGTGGACGGAAGTGCCCTTCCTTTACGGTCACGGACCGACCGAACGCGTGTTCACGACGCAGGTCGACGTCAACAGCAATCGTTACGTCGAGTTTGGCGACGGTGTCGAAAACGGCGCGCGCCTGCCCACCGGTCAGAACAATGTGATCGCGACCTATCGCCAAGGTCTCGGCAGAGCGGGCAACGTGAATGCGGCGCAACTCAGCACGCTTCTTTCGCGTCCGCTCGGCTTGCACAGCGTCATCAACCCCTTGCCGGCGAGCGGCGGCGGCGATCCGCAGACGCTGGGCGACGCGCGCGCGACCGCTCCGATCACCGTGCGCGCGCTGGATCGCGTCGTTTCGCTCGACGATTTCGGTGATTTCGCGCGCTCGAGCGCCGCGCTGGCGAAAGCCGAAGCGGTGTGGGCCTGGGACGGGCACCGGCGCGTCGTTTGCATCACCGTTTCCGGCCCCGACGGTGCGGCCATTCTACCGGAGACGCCGCAGTATACCAA
>DHWK01000041.1:0-10343 GCA_002413145.1 bacterium UBP12_UBA5184 | reverse complement strand
GGGGAGCGCGACCCTGACCATCGACCCGGATCTGGATCCCGATGTGGTAACGGCCAGTGCGAAGACGGCCCTGCAAACTGCCTTCGGGTTCGACGCGCGCGATTTCATGCAGCCGGTCTATCGCAGCGAAGTCATCGAGACATTGCAATCCGTTACCGGCGTCGTCGCTCTGACGCTCGACGAATTGCGCTACAACGACCGCCTGATCCTCGAGATACTGATCCTGTCGCAGAGGGACGGACTAATTGCCGGGCCGCCGGCGCTAGTCGGCGGCACGCTCGTCGGTGCCGAGCTGCTCACGATCGACAACGGGCCACTCCCCAACGTGGTGCACGCATGAAGACGTTTGACGCCGACACCATCTACGGTCTGCTGCCGCTGACGGTGCGCATGCGCGACGAAGCGCAGGGCATCGCGTTGGCAAATTCTCCGGTAGGATACTCCGGGATCGCGGTGGCGTTTCTGCAGGTTCCGGTTTCGGTCGCAACAACGGAATACATCACGCCGTCGATTCCGCTAAATGACCTCAAGGTAAACGCTTCGGTTACAATCGGCGCGAACAAAGGGACGCCGCAGGTCGTAACGGTTCTCGATATCATCGATGCCGTTAGTACGACCGCAACGACCGCGATCGCCGCGGGCTCGGTGGTGGTTACTCCAGCCTCGATGCAAGGCATCGCGGTCGGCGTTGCGCTCCAAATCAGCGGCGGTGCCGGGGGTGCAGCCGAAACCGTTAAGGTCGCGGCGGTTACGGCCACGACCTTCACCGCGACCTTCGCCCACAACCATCCCGGTCCGTATTTCCTCGAGACCACCGCTCCGTCGTTCCAGGCGCAGCTATCTTCGACACCGGAGGTTGCCGGTGCTTCGGTGGTCCTCGCCGCCGGTCCGCTGCGCGCCTTGATCGGCGTGATCGCCGCGCAAGCCAACGTGGTGGACGACAATCTCTATCAGTTGTACGACGATTTGTTCGTCGAGACGTGCAGCCCATGGGCGATCCCGTACATCGGCGACCTGATCGGATACCGGCCGCTGCGCCCGATTCCGCCCGGCGAAGGACCGGCCCGCGTTGACGTCGCGGACACGATCGGACTGCGCCGTCGCAAGGGCACGCTGGTGATGCTCGACCAGCTTGCGCGCGACGTAACCGGTTGGCCGGCGGTCGCCGTTGAGTTTTTCGCGCTGGTAGCCGTTTCGCAATACGTTCGCAACCACGTGCGCTTACAGAACGCCTGTGTCGACGTGCATGGCTATCAAACGGCGATCGATATCAACGGCGCCTTCGATCTGGCAACTCGATCCGTCGACGTGCGCCGCAGCGAATCCGGCCGAGGCCGGTACAACATTCCTAATATCGGAATGTTCGTGTGGCGTCTTGCGGCCTTTGGCGGCGCGACGCTTGGCCTCGGTCCGGCAAGCGCTGCGATTGTCAACAAGCTGGTGGCAAGCAGCGCTCGCAACCTCGGCCCGAACATGTACACGTTCGACCCGTTTGGCGACGACGTCGCGCTGGTGAACCCGCCGCAACCGCTCGCCGAGTTCGGACTGCCCGCGAAACAGAACGTGCCCTACCGCTTACCCCGTTACCCGTTGTACGACGAACTCGAGGCACTGCGCGCGGGCACGCTAGCTCCCGACCAAGCGGTCTTTTTTGGCGCCGCCCCCGTGCTAGCCGTATACGATGCCGCCGGCGCCGCAATCGCGCCCAAGAACATGGCGGTTTGCGATCTTTCGCACTGGACGCCGCCGACCGATCCCGCCATTCACGTCGCCGTCGATCCCGAGTTGGGACGCATGACGTTCAACTTGGCGGTCTTTACGCCGCCCAAGCCGCTGCGCGTGTCGTACGCATATGTCTTTAGCGGCGAGTACGGCGGCGGGACCTATGTGCGTGCACCCGATCCTGGCGAAGGCTCGGTAACCCTAAGTGTCGCCAACTTTGCGACTTCGACTCCGGACGCGTGGGCGCAGGGCGTCATTGAGATCGGCGATAGCGGCCTGTTTTTGGGCGACGTCACGTTAAAGCCCACGAAGAACGGATTGGTAGTGCGAGCGGAGGACGAGGCGCGCCCGGTGATCGCCGGCAATCTCACCATCGTCGCGATACCGGGTGGGAGCGTTACGTTGCGCGGTCTCGGTGTCGGCGGACGGTTGACCATCGTCACGCCGCCTCACCACGCCGGAAGCAGCAGCGCGTCGAGCATGAGTTCCAGTTCGCTGGGCGCGTCGAGCGCGCAACCCAACGATCCCGCGTTCACCCTGAACGTCGAGCATTGCACGATTCGCGGTGCGCTTTCGTGGACGTATTCGGGGGGCGGGACGTTGCGCATCGACCACTCGTTGAGTGCGGCGCTGTTTGTCGACCCTACAATTGATATCACGATCTCCGACAGCGTGGTCGATGCGGGTATCCCGGCGGTGCATGGCGGCAGCAGCAGTGCGAGCGCGGCCGGATCGCTCGTTGGTTTCGACGCGTTCGCTGCCATCGCAGGCGCGAGCGGCTCGACGGACTGCGGTAATCTGCAAATCACGGCGTCTACCGTCTTCGGCGATGTGCTGGTGCGCGAAATCGTGCTGATTGAAAACAGCATCATCACGGGTAACGTTGTGGCAGCGCGCACGCAAACCGGTTGCGTGCGGTATAGCTACCTGCCGCCGCCGCCGTACTCGCGCGTGCCACCGCGTTTTCGCTGCGAACCCGATCTCGCGATCGACGCGGCGGTCGCCGCTGCGCTCAAGCAAAATCCGTCGCTAAGGGCCATCCAAGCGCAAGCGATCGGCGCCGCTATTACAGAATGGCTCGTCCCCACATTCACTAGCCGCCGCAAGAGCGATGGCGGCTACGCGCAACTTGCGGAGTCGTGCCCGGTCGAGATCGCTACTGGAGCGGAGAGCGAGGACGAAATGGGCGCGTTTCACGGATTGTACGCACCGCGTCGCGAGAGCAATTTGCGCTTTCGACTCGATGAATATTTGCGCATTGGTTTGGAGGCCGGGATCATCCATGCGAGTTGATGTCGCAGAAATACAGGAGCGCTAGCCATGAAAGCGGATTTTAGTCGCGATACGTTCGAACCGAAACGACACTACCGTCGCGTGCTCGATCAGCAGGGTCGCGTGGTCAACGACGCCGATCGCAACGAGCAAACCTCGATCGACATCGGAATCACCGAACAGACCACGTTCGATGTCATCGGTCCGACCGGCGTTCCCGAAACCTCGTTTTCAGCCGGTTACACCGGCGGTTTTCAGATCGGCATCTCCGCGGACAAGAGCGACCTCACGATATCGCACGGGCGCATGTACGTTGATGGTCTCCTCGTGGAAAACGACGCCGACACCACGCTTACCACCCAACCCTTCCTGCCGCTTTCGAAGAATGCGCTCGGTCCCGCGGGCATCTCCGGCGCCGGTGTCTACGGCGTGTATCTCGACGCGTGGGAGCGCTTGATCACGTCGGTGGATGATCCACACATTCTCGAGACCGCGCTGGGCGGCCCGGACACGTCGCTGCGCTCGCAAATAGCTTGGCAAGTGAAACTTGGTCAAATAGACACGCACGAGTTCGGCAACAACCCCTCGTGCGCAGAAATACTACCGCCCTGGGGGCCGGGATTTACCGGCATGCTGGCAGCGCGTGGCGGAGCGCCGTCGACCGATCCACTCCCCTGCGTGCTTCCCCCCCAAACCGGTTTCCGCAGCTTCGAAAACCAGTTGTATCGGGTTGAAATCCACACTGGTGGCGGTTATGGTACCGCGACCTTCAAATGGTCGCGCGAGAACGGTTCGGTGATCGCCGGCATCGTCTCGCAGCTGACCGGTTCGTATTCGAGCCCGACGTTCAACGTCCAAAGCGTCGGCCGCGATGCGACGCTCGGCTTCAAAACCGGCGACTGGGTCGAGCTGATCGACGACCGCAGCGAATTCCAAACCGGCGTCGGTCAATTGCTGCAAGTCGGCATTGTTGACGCCGCCAACCAAACGATCTCGCTGCAGGCTGCGCCGACCTTGACCGTTGACGCCAGCCTGCATCCGAAACTGCGCCGCTGGGACCAAACGAAAAACGCCGGCGCAACCGGCATCCCGATCGTGGATGGCAGCTGGATCGACCTCGAAAACGGCGTGCAGATTCAGTTTTCGAACAACCAATTCGAGGTCGGAGCCTATTGGCTGATCCCGGCGCGCACCGCGACGTCGAATGAAACGGTCGGCACGGTCGAATGGCCGATCGATCCCACGACCGGCGCGCCCGCGTTCGAACCGCCGCGCGGCATCGTGCACTACTACACCAAACTCGCGATCGTCGCGTTCGATCGCCAGCTGTTCGCACCGCCGCAAGGCTCGGGTGCGGTAAACGACTGCCGGATCTTTTTCCCACCGCTCACCGCGATCCAGACGCAGGAGAGCCCGTGCACGCTCGTGTTGACGCCCGGAACCGACTGGGTCGGTAAGATCAACGCGCTCTTCACGGGCTCGCCCGCGCTGGATGCCGAGCTGTGCTTTACGGTCGGGGAGTTTAGCGCCACCCAGCCGGTCATTATTACGACGACCGGCAACGTGAAGGTGAGCGGCGCCGGCTGGGGTACGAAACTCGTTGGCACCGGAATAGAATCCGTGTTGCAGTTCAACGGCTGCGCCAGCGCGATCGTTCGTGACTTGTACGCGTCAGCTTCGACGGTCGACGCTCCTCCTGACGCGCCTGCGACCAAAGCCTCGAAGATGATACACGGCGCGCTCGATTTCAACAATTGCGGCGAAGTGCTGGTTGAAAACGTGTCGCTGCAGTGCGGCGCCGCACTGCTGCCCGGCGCTGCGTGCTTAGTGGTGCGCAGCGACGCCACCATGAACGTCACCACCGGTACGGGCATCGCACGCGTTCGCGGTTCGACCTTTGCCGTCGGCGAGATGCAATACGGCATTCTGCTCGTGCATCAGCACCGCGCTTTTGTCGAACGCAATCGGATCACGGCCCTGCAGACATCGGGGATCAAGTGGTCGGTAAAGCTCCAACAGCCGGTATTTCAACAACAACTGGTGCACGTGCTACTCGGCAACGCTGCGGTCTTTTCGACGCCCAAGCCGGGTTCGTCATCAAGTGCAAGCTCGTCTTCGTCGCACGCGGCTGTGCCGGCGCCGCCCACTCCCGCCGGAGTTCCACCGGCGGCCGGCGCGCGTGCGGAAATTCTGTCCGAAGCTGCCGCGACGCAACCCAAAATCGCACCCGGGCTGGCAGCAGCCAGTTTCAATGCCGGCGTGACCGTGGCCGGCAAGACGGTCCAGTTCAACGCTCCCGGGCCGGTCGGTGAGGTCTTTCAAACGTACGCGGATCTCAACGGACCAAAAGAATTTGCGACGCAGGGCGACCTCTACAAGTTCGTCCAGAAGTCTGCGCTGACGCTGGTCACCAATCCCGCCGCGCAAGCCCAGTTCCCGTCGTTGCAGAGTTTCCTCGGAAGCTTGCAGCGTTCCGACGCGGTCGTCGGTGCGCGCGGCATCGCCGTTGGTGGCCAGGCGATCACGGAGCTACGCATCCACGACAATTCCATCGATTTCATGCTCCAGGGGATCACCGTCGGCGTCAGTCATAAAGAGAAGCGGCCGCCGTCCTTACCGGCAAATTCGATACAGAACGTTACGATCGCCGGCAACGTTATCGACGTCGTGCTCAATGCGGTCAGCGGTCGTTCAAAGGCCCGCTGGGCGATCTTTGTCGGGAACGCCGCCAACACATTGATCGAGAACAATCAGGCGTCGCTGACGGCTCCGACGTTTGCCAAACTCAGCAGCGACGGAATTCGCGTCTATGGTTATCTCGGAAAGAAGATGGTCGTACGCCACAACCATACGAGCGGCTTCACCCGGGACGTCCACGTGCGTGCTCTGCTGCCAACCGGTCCCAAGCACGACGCGGTCTATTGGTACACGAATCCGCCGGCGATCGGAACCAACAATACGAACCTGTGGCTGGTCGCGGACAATGTCGTCGAAAGCAATAACATCGACGCGCAGGCCTGCCTCGTGGCCGACAACTGGCCGTAATGGGCGACCAATTACCTAGCCGTCACAGCTTGCCCGCGGGCCGCCGGAGGTGTATAATTAGATGTACGGAAAGCGCAAGGCTCCAAGGTAGGAGGCCACAGGGGGTTCGAATCCCGCTCCTTCGCTTTCATCGAAATGGAGCGGTGCATAGCGCCGCTCTGCTTTTCTTTTGCGGCATAAACGGCGGCTCGGATGGTTAAGGTTGCCGCACCGAAGCGCACGGCGACGGCGCGACCGAAGTCCGAGACCGCGCAGTCGGCGGAGTTTCGCCGGCTAGATAAGTCAGCGCAGTTTCGCGGATACGCGCATGATTTCAGCAGTATTGCGGTCCGCGGGCCACTCACAGCGGGCGAGCCGCTCGACGCCGGCATCCGGTCTCGTTTCGAACCCGGCCTTGGCGAAAGTCTAAGCGACGTGCGTGTCCACACCGATCCCGCCGCAGCGCGCGCAGCGGCTGCGCTGCATGCCTCCGCATATACCGTGGGCCGCGATATCGTCTTTAATGCCGGGCGCTACCAACCCGAATCGTTCGAGGGCACCCGTCTGCTTGCGCATGAACTCGCGCACGTCATCCAGCAGCGCTCTGCAGGCCCCACCGAATCCACACCACGCATCAGTGAGCCCGGCGATGAGGCTGAACGCGAAGCGCAGCGCGCCGCCTCCGCCCAACTTGCGGGTAGTTCCGCGCAGCTTGCACGCGGTTCGCAGCCGGTCGCCATCCATCGCGACGCGCTGGGAGTCGCGCTAACCGGCGTCAAGCCGGAAACGATCATCCGCCAGTGGCTCGAACAACATCAGTTCGCGCCACCCGAGAGCCAGCCCGAGCAAGGAGAGCGGCACGTCCTTTTGAACGGCGAAGACATGACCGTCTCGGAAGCGGTCAAACTTGGCGCGGCAGCGCTTTCAGAGCCACCGCAACTCGTCAATTCCGTGATCACCGCTGCGCTCGCCGAACCCATTCGCACGAGCGCTGCCGGTCTTCCCTTTGTCGGCAAAGGCAACACCATCCCCGGAATCGATCCGACGAAGCATGACACGTTCGGCATCGATCCCGCGATTACGAAAACCGTAGAGCTTTCGACCATCGACGACTTCCTGACCGAGCACGGTTTCGCCGCACCCGAGATCCGCGATCCAACCGGAGACCGTGCGCTGCTCGACGGCAAGGAGACGACGGTCGAGCAAGTCGCCGATCGTGTCATGGCGAGACTCGGCCAATATCGGATCCTGAACCGGGCCGACGTTCTTGCGCACCTCCGTCAGAAATATGTCGCCGCGCGCGGTGGCCCCGTCACGCAGATGGTTTTCGGTTACACGCTGGTACCGAAATTCGCGCAGTTTGTCGGTGGTCCCGCAGACCCGAACAATCCGCTTCTAACGCAGCATCAGTTTTCATTTACCATCACGCGAGAACATCACACCGGCGACTCTCCCGGTCTTGAGACCTCGTTTCAAGGTAGCGTGGCGCTTACCGAAAACGGAATCCTCAACGTCCAGGCCGGCGGGCAAGAAGCGATCGTGGTACCACTTCTGCGTGGCTGGATTCAGGTTAGCGGCCTCATCCAACTCATGGTGTCGGAAAACTGGAGCAAGACCGTGACCGGGTCCACCGTAATCGCCCCCGCACTGCAGGCAACGGGCGGCGCTCAGATCCAACTCACTCCCTCGCCACGAGGGGGCGACTTCACGTTCCTCAACGGACACGCGCAGCTCGGCCTTCAGGTCTTGGCAGGCACGCAGACGTCGTCGCAAGGAACGGTTGGCGTGGCTAGCGTCGGGCTGGTGCTTAACATACCGTTCTCGCTATAACTATAACAAATTGGCGAGTCCGGTCCGGAGATCGTAGATGCCGCCGACAACCTTTAGTGCGCCAGCCTTTACGGCTTCGCTGATGATAACATCCACGCTTTTAAGCCTTGCAACGTTTTCGCGTGCGTTCTCTTACAAGTACGGGAATCGCATGACGCTGCGCCAGCTGAGCACGATGAGCAGCGGGCTGCAAGGGGCGTCCGTCGGCGGGGACGCGATCTTCGGGATCGTCAACCCCGAGGCACACTTCACGGTGCCGGAGATCTACCGGAGACTGAACGCGATCGCACCAATCCACCCACCCAATACCAAGTTCGATTATGCAAACGTCGGCTATTGGCTGCTCGGCCGAACGATCGAGGCGGCCACGAAAACGACGTACGCGAATGCGATGCAGTCACGGATCTTCCGGCCTCTCCGCATGAAGACCGCGTATATCCGAACGCTCGACACGCACGACCTGCAGCTGGCGATGGGTTACACGCGCTTTGGAGACGGCTCGTTTCATCAGTGCCCCGAGCTCGACATCCGTTCCTCAGATGCTGCGGGCATGGCCGTCATGACGGCAAGCGACGTGATCGTTTGGGACGAAGCAATCCGCGCGCAGCGGCTCGTTCAGGGTGCGCTCGCAAAGGATATGTTCACCCCCAGTGGCGTGCCGATGGGTCAGGGCGCTCCTGCCGGTTTAGGGTACGCGATGGGCTGATTCGTCTCAAAGGACGGCGTCCGTTATCACGGCGGCGACACCCAACTCTTCGCGAGCTGGAACGCCATGTTTCCCGACGGAATCGATGTGGTGCTGCTCGCCAACTCGGAGCTTAACCAGTTCACGCTCGATCGCCAAGCACTCGCGTACAAGGTCCACAACACGATCACCCGTCGTGACGCTATCCGTCTATGCACGTTCGATCGAAGGCCTCGGGCGACGGGCGGTCAACGAGCTTGCTCGATCGCTCTTGGCTACCGAAAAGGGCCTAAGTTTACGTTAGCAAATGTTAGCAAATGGCTCTGCTAGACGTTCTCTGTTAGCAAGCCCATTTGCGGAAACCGCAAGAAACATCGACGTTAGCGGGCACTTGGAGAGGTGGCAGAGCGGTTGAATGCGGCGGTCTTGAAATGCACACCGCTCATCTCGATAAGACCCGTTAAGTGCCGGGAGGTGCGTGGAACTGGCGTTTTTGCACCTTAGCTGCACTAATCGATCCTTATTCTGTGAGCAAACCGTGAGCAACCTGACCATTTGCTCACGCAATCTTGTCCTCGCGATAGCAAGGCAAGGAAAGAAAAAATGCCTCGCGCTTGGGCGCGGGTCTCTGTCGCTTCGAGCTCAAAAGTTCCCTGAAGGTCCACGAGCCGTACGTCGGTAGAGTCGTTAGCGGCATCCTCCTCGCGCGGACGCGAGGCCTGCGACCTTGGATGTTCATCGAACTTCGCGATGGGATCGTGCGGCTCGATCCCGACACGGCGCGCGATTACGCCCACTTCCTCATGCCGCAACTTCGCGGTCCTGCCCGCCGAACGGCGGCTGAGTTCGCGATTCAGTTGCGACGAGTTACGATTCCGTATCGCCTGATCGATCATCGCGTGGCGAAGAAGGCCGAGGCGCCGAAGGGCGACGTTCGGCAGCCATGCGAGTATTGCAGGCAGCCGGTACCGAGACCAGGGCTCAAGTTTTGCGACTTGTTACCTTCGGCATTCAGTTGAAGTGCGGCAACCGCTCAAGCTTGCGCACGCGAAGCTTTCGGAGCTGCGTCGAGCAGGTCAAAATCCCGGATGGGATGCGGAAGCGCGAGAGAAGCGAGAGGCCGGTAAGGCGCAGGCTTTGCGAAAACGGATGCCCGCTAGGTCAATTGAAGAAAGACGCAAGCGTAGGGCCGAGCAACAGCGGCAATATCGACACTCGCAAATGAACTGAAGGCTCCAGCCTTCTTATTGCCCAACTAGAGTGAACATCCTCACCATCAAGGATTTGGAGAAGAAAGAGCGCTTCTGGACGTTGAGGAAGCGCGGGATTACGGACTCGTGGACCAGATCTTCAGCAAAGAGATGCGCACCGGCCAGACCGCGCTGACGCAGCGATGAAGTGCAGCGAAAAGGACGCGCGTGTTCCGGTTCGGTGACGAAAAGGGACAATTGAAGTGCAGCTTCTGCGGCAAGTCGCAGGAGCAAGTTCGCAAATTGATCGCCGGACCGGGCGTCTACATCTGCGACGAATGTATCGAGCTTTGCAACGAGATCATCGAAGAAGAGCTCGACAAGAACGTCGACGAGAATCTCCGGCTTCGCAACAGCCCGAAGCCCAAAGAGATTAACCACATCCTCAATCAGTACGTGATCGGTCAAGAGCGCGCGAAGAAGTCGCTCGCGGTAGCGGTCTACAATCACTACAAGCGAGTCAACGCCGGCAACTCGGCCGCCGACGTCGAGTTGCAGAAGTCGAACATCTTGCTGGTCGGCCCGACCGGCTCAGGAAAGACCTACCTCGCGCAGACGCT